>NZ_CP033169.1:0-308937 GCF_003691585.1 Biomaibacter acetigenes
ATGTCTATCGACCTTTCTTCTTTGTGGTGCCAGGTCCTTAAGATACTTAGCAGCGAACTCAACAATGACATGTCTTTTAATACCATGTTAAAACCTGCTAAACTTGTCAGTCTCGATCAAAATATCGCCACAGTCGAGGTGCCCAACATTTTCTTGAAACAGGTTATTGAAAAAAGATATATAAATCTTTTAAAAGATATTCTACGTTCCATTTTGAAACAGGATATAAGCATTTTCTTCAAGGTCGGCGATGACGCCAATTTTTCCGGTACAGGCCTTGAATCCTATTCTTCGCAAATTCTGGACCGCTACGATTCAAAGTCTTTTTCCGAAGAACCTATTTCATCTTTAAATCAAAAATATACCTTTGACACTTTTGTAGTAGGCAACAGTAACCGCTTCGCTCATGCCGCTTCCCTGGCTGTGGCCCAGTCTCCTGCCAGGGCATACAACCCCTTCTTTATTTATGGAGGCGTAGGTCTTGGAAAAACTCATCTGATGCATGCTATAGGCCACTATATTCTTTCTCAGAAACCCAACTACAAGGTTGTTTACATATCTTCTGAGAGGTTTACCAATGAACTCATCAACTCTATAAAAGATGACAAGAATGTGGAATTCCGCAACAAATACAGGACCATCGATGTGCTTCTAATTGATGACATCCAGTTTATTGCCGGCAAGGAGAGGACTCAGGAGGAATTTTTCCATACCTTTAACGCCCTTCATGAAGCCAATAAGCAGCTGGTCATATCCAGCGACCGGCCTCCCAAGGAAATTCCAACTCTTGAGGAGCGCCTCAGGTCAAGGTTTGAATGGGGGCTTATCACCGACATCCAGCCTCCGGATTTCGAGACCCGTATAGCTATACTTTTAAAGAAAGCGTCAATGGAAAACCTCACCGTGCCCAATGATGTCATCAACTTTATAGCCACCAAGATTGAAACAAATATCCGCGAACTGGAAGGCGCCCTTATAAGGATAGTGGCTTACTCATCCCTGACCAACTGCCCCATCGACATAAATCTGGCCGAACATGTTTTAAAAGATATTCTTCCCGATCAGAAACCAAAAAAAATTACTATTTCCGATATACTTCAAGAAGTGGGTCGTCATTTTTCTTTGAAAGTGGATGATTTCAAAGCTAAAAAACGCACAAAAGATCTGGCTTTCGCCCGCCAGGTGGCCATGTACCTCTGCAGCGAGCTCACTGACCTCTCACTGCCCAAAATAGGAGAGGAATTCGGAGGCCGCGACCACACCACTGTGATACACGCCAGGGATAAAATCGCACAAGACATGGCCAAAGACCCGCAGCTTTCTATGCTAATTGACAGCCTCAAGAAAAAACTGGTTCAGAGTTGATAAGCTGTTAAAAATTACTGGATATCCTGTTTATAAAAAGTGGACAAATTTCGACTAAATATTTTTTTGTGGACATTGTTTATAAAGTTATACCCATTTTCCACAGGTTATACACAGGGACAACACTTAAAATACAGTTATTCACATAAATTATCCACATATTCACAGCCCTTACTACTACTATTACTATTTTATAATTTTATGCGCAGTATAATATTTTTATGACATGTTTTTAAAAAAAATTTTGTAGGGGTGATTTTATGAAATTTATCGTGGATAGAGATATTCTTCTTTCAGCATTGTCCGTTGTTGAAAAATTTGTACCATCAAAATCTCCTATAACTCTTTTATCTGGAATCCGGTTCATTGCTTCCCCTGACTATCTGTCCCTTTCTGCCACCGACCTTGATATGGGTATAGAACATAAAATACCGGTGGTGGATACCTCCGATGATTCTATAAAAATTCTGGAAACCGGGTCTAAAGTATTTCCCGCCAGGATTTTTTCTGAGATAGCCAGGAAGATGCCCATGGGAGAAGTCATGTTTTCTTGTTCCGACGGCCGTGTAGAAATAAATGCGGGCAATTTCAGCATGACCCTTCCGTATTTTGAGTCTGAGGACTTTCCTGAAATAACCCGGGACGAACTTTCGCCGGCTATGAATTTTTCTCAAAAATTGTTTAAAAATATGATAAAACAGACCATATTTGCCAGAGCGGAGGAATCTACTTCCAGGCCTCAACTTACAGGGATTCTGGTGGAATGCCGTCAGAATACGCTCAATATGGTGGCCCTCGACGGATTTCGCATCGCATGGCGAAAAGAGAATCTGGAAAAGGATTCTTCAGTCGTAAATGCGGATTTCAGCCTTATCATTCCTGGCAGGACCCTTATGGAAGTTTCCAGGATATTCGGGGACGGGGAGGAGAGTTTCACCCTGTATGCCGGGAAAAACCGGGTGGAATTCCGGACCGAAAGTACAGTAATATCTTCCAGGTTACTGGAAGGCAATTTTATAGACTATGAGCAGGTTACACGGGTAGAACCAAAAACCATTGTGGATATAGATGTGGACAGCATTTTCTCGGCCATAGACAGAGGGTTAACCCTGGCCAGGGAGGGAAGCAAGAACAACCTTATAAGATTTCGCATTTCCGACGGTTTGGTGGAAGTCAGCGCTGAGACCGAAATGGGAAGCCTTTGCGATAGAATGCAGTGCCAGAAGGAAGGGGATGATCTGTTAATAGCTTTCAATGCCAGGTTTTTGATGGATGCCCTGCGCTCCATTGAAACCCCCGATGTGCACCTTACATTCTCCGGTGAATCGGGGCCATGTATCATGAGGCCTAAAGGGGCCCAAAACCATGTGAACTTTGTTTTACCCGTAAAAATAAGGGGTGAAGATTATTGAAAAAGGTGTATATAAAAACTTCTACCATAAACCTGGACCAATTTTTAAAATGGTCGGGAGCCGTTTCCACCGGCGGAGAGGCCAAAGTATTGATTAGTGAAGGCAGGGTAAGGGTCAACCGCCAGGTGGAAACCCACAGGTCAAAAAAGCTTTCTCCTGGCGATGTGGTGGAGCTTGAAGGCAGCATCTTCGAAGTGGCCCGAGGGCGTGAAAACTGATGTATCTCAGCCATCTGAGACTCTTTGATTTTCGTAATTTTAAAGAACTGGATGTGTCTTTTTCCCCGGGGATCAATATCCTTTACGGTGACAATGCCCAGGGTAAGACAAACCTCCTGGAATCCATTTTCTTTCTTTCCAATCTCAGGTCCGAAAGGGCTGTAAGGGATCAGCAGCTCATCATGTACACAAGGCCTCTGGCCTTTTTAAGGGGTGTGTTTGAGACCTGTGCCGGCCCGGTGGAAAGGGAAGTTACGGTGTATTCCGATAAGAAAAAGGTAGTAAAAGAGGGCGGAAATCAAAAAAACCGGTGGTCGGAGATATGCGAGGATATCAGCGCTGTGTTTTTTTCTCCTGATGACCTGAACCTCATAAAAGGCGAACCTTCCTTGAGGAGAAAATTCCTTGATACTGTTATATATCATATAAAGCCAGGATATATAAAATACCTTCAGGTCTACTACAGGGTGCTGGCCCACAGAAACACGCTTTTAAAGGCCGTCAAAAAAAACCCTTCCCTTTCGGATAACATTGACCCTTGGGACCTGCAGCTTTGCGACACAGGTTCCAGAATCTTTACGGAAAGGTTGAAATTTTTAGAAAGAATTGGTCCGGATATACTTGAAATTTTTAAAAAATTCACCGGTGGAAGTACGGATTTTAAAATAAATTATATCAACAGCGTGAATTTTATGTCCCGGGACAGTATTAGGCAGGATTTTTTAAAAACATTGAAAGGCTCCAGGGAAAAGGATATCGCCAGGAGTTTTACCACCTGCGGCCCCCACAGGGATGACATCCAGTTTTTGCTTGACGGCCATGACGCCAGGTTTTTCGGTTCCCAGGGACAGCAGCGGATGCTGGTGCTCTGTCTTAAGATGGCCCAGGCAAAGATTCTTTTCCGGGAAAGGGGAGAAGCTCCCATAATGCTGCTGGATGATGTGATGTCCGAGCTTGACCTCACCCGAAGAAAACTCATTGTGGAAAACCATGGTTCCCAGGTGTTCATTACTACCACGGATTTAAAGTTCATACCCGATGAGATACTGGCAAAAAGCAAACTCTATCAGGTAAGGGCAGGCTCAATGGAGTGATAATTATGGAAAAAATAGGAATAATATTAAAGGAATCCCTAAAAAGATCCGGCTTTGAAAAAAGATTAATGGAATTCCAGATATTTTTAAATTACGACATCCTTGTCGGTGAAAATATAGCCAGGGTTTCCAGGCCGGTGTTTTTCAGAAACGAGGTTCTTTTCATAGGCGTCGAAAGCCCCATATGGTCACATCAGCTTCATTTTTTGAAAAGGGATATTATAGAGAAGCTGAACTCTTCCTTAAGGCAGCCTCTTATCAAAGACATAAAGTTTCAAATATGCAGTATAGATAGGCAGGATTCCGCATGTTCCAAAGGGCCTGAAAGGAATACTACCGCTAGAGTACCTGACAAAAAAATTAAAATGATATATAATATTAGTTCGGAAATACAGGACCCGGAACTTAGAAAAAAATTCATAGAGCTTATGATAAAAGACCAGGAGTACAGGATGAAAAAGGAGGAAATCAAGTGTTCATCCATATAGGCAGCGATGAAGTGGTGCTCAAAAAAGACGTGATAATGATCCTGGATAAATATGCGCTGGTTTCAAAGGATACCTCGGATTTTATGCAGGTGGCCAAAGAGGAGGGCTTTGTCCAGGGTGAGGACGGTATGGATAAAAAATCCATAATCATCTGTGATAAAAAGATATTTTTTTCTCCCATATCTTCCGTCACTTTGCTCAAGAGATCCAATTTTTTAAAAAACCTTTAAGTTTTACGGCACAGGTTTTAAGATAGTTTGGAGGTTTTAAGCTTGGAAAAAAAAGGGGTATACGATGAAAATAAAATAGAGGTTCTGGAGGGCCTTGAGCATGTGAGGCTTCGTCCCGGCATGTACATCGGTTCTACCGATAGCCGCGGTCTTCACCACCTGGTATATGAGGTGGTGGACAACAGCATAGACGAAGCTCTGGCGGGATACTGCAAAAATATCTGGGTGACCATAAACAGGGATGGCTCCATCACCGTGGACGACGATGGTCGGGGAATCCCTGTGGGGATACATCCCAAGGTGGGAAAACCGGCTCTGGAGGTGGCTCTCACCATGCTGCATGCTGGAGGAAAGTTCGGCCACGGAGGGTATAAGGTATCCGGCGGCCTTCACGGCGTGGGAGTATCAGTGGTGAATGCCCTTTCTGAGTGGCTGGAAGTAGAAGTCAGGAGGGAAGGAAGCATTTTTTATCAGAAATACGAGAGAGGCGTCCCGGTAACCCAGGTTATAAAAAAAGGCGATGCGGAAGGAACGGGTACAAAAATTACCTTTAAGCCTGACAAAAAAATCTTCGAGGATACGGTCTTTTCTGCTGATATCCTCACCCAGAGGCTGAGGGAACAGGCCTTTTTAAACAAGGGCATAAAAATAGAACTGGTAGACAGCAGAACTGATAAGAAAAGTGTATTTCATTATGAAGGCGGCATAGCCTCTTTTGTGAAATACCTCAACCGAAACAAGGATGTGCTTCATGAGGAACCTATATACATGAAATCGAGCCGGGAAGACATGGAAGTAGAAGTGGCAGTGCAGTACAACGACACCTATGTAGAGACGGTGCTGTCCTTTGCCAACAATATCAACACCCATGAAGGTGGTACCCATCTGAGCGGTTTTCGGACTGCCCTCACTCGCAGCATAAATGACTATGCCAGAAAGACCAATCTCCTTAAGGAACAGGATGCCAACCTTTCCGGGGAAGATGTGCGGGAAGGATTGACGGCGGTCATCAGCGTAAAGCTTCAAAATCCCCAGTTTGAAGGCCAGACCAAGACAAAGCTGGGAAACAGCGAAGTGAGGGGCATTGTGGATTCGGTGGTGGGGGAAGGTATTTCCCGCTTTCTGGAGGAAAACCCCTCCACAGCCCGAATCATTGTGGAAAAGGCCATAGGTGCCGCCCGGGCCCGGGAAGCCGCCCGCAAAGCTAGGGAACTTACCCGCAGGAAAAATGCCCTGGAGCGCACCACGCTCCCGGGTAAGCTGGCAGACTGCAGCGAGAGGGACCCCAGGCTGTGTGAACTTTACCTGGTGGAAGGAGACTCCGCAGGAGGTTCCGCCAAGCAGGGCAGGGACCGCAGGATCCAGGCCATACTTCCCCTCCGGGGTAAGATACTGAACGTGGAGAAGGCACGACTGGACAAGATACTGAACAATGAGGAAATCCGTTCCATCATCACCGCTATAGGCACCGGAATCGGGGATGAATTTGACATAGAAAAACTTAGGTATCATAAAATAATACTTATGGCCGATGCCGATGTGGACGGTGCCCATATAAGGACACTCTTGCTCACATTTTTCTATAGGTATATGCAGCCCCTCATAGAAGCCGAAAAGGTGTATATAGCCCAGCCTCCGCTTTTTCAGGTGGTACTGGGCAAGCAGGAGTATTATGCATACAATGAATATGAATTGAAACAAATCCTGGACAAACTGGGTAAAGACCGAGAAAAGGCCGTTGTCAACAGGTTCAAGGGCCTCGGCGAGATGGATTCGGAGCAACTCTGGGAAACTACCATGAATCCCGAAAAGCGTACCATATTGAAGGTGAGCCTGGAGGATGCCGTGGCGGCCGATGAAATATTCACCATCCTCATGGGCGACAGGGTGGAGCCCAGGAAACAGTTCATATTCGAACACGCTCACGAAGTTGTCAATCTGGATATATAATATTGATTAATTTAAAGTGACGGAGGTCTTTGAATGGCTGAATCAGCTGAAAAAATAGTGCCTGTAAACATCGAAGAGGAAATGAAAAAATCCTATATAGACTATTCCATGAGCGTTATCGTGGGCAGGGCACTGCCGGATGTGCGGGATGGCCTCAAACCCATCCACCGCAGGATCCTATATGCCATGAACGACATTGGCCTCACCCCGGATAAGCCCTACAGGAAATCCGCCACCATCGTAGGTGAGGTCATGGGCAAATACCATCCCCACGGTGATGCGGCCATCTACGATGCCATGGTGCGCATGGCCCAGGATTACTCCATGCGCTACATGCTGGTGGACGGCCACGGCAATTTCGGATCTATAGACGGCGACCCTCCGGCGGCCATGAGGTATACCGAGGCCAGGCTTTCGAAGATAGCCATGGAGATGCTGTCTGACATAAATAAGGATACCGTTGATTTTATACCTAATTTCGATGAGAGGCTAAAGGAACCTACGGTGTTGCCATCCCGCTTCCCGAACCTCTTGGTCAATGGTTCCTCGGGCATCGCAGTGGGCATGGCCACCAACATCCCTCCCCACAACCTCTCGGAGGTCATAGACGGTGTGGTTATGATGATAGATAATCCCGGTGTCTCCATCGATGACCTCATGCAAGTCATAAAGGGACCGGATTTCCCCACCGGGGCCTCTATCCTGGGGCGGGACGGCATAAAAGAGATGTACAGGACCGGCCGGGGGTCTTTGACGGTCAGAGCCAAAGCCACCATCGAACCCATGGAAGGCGGGCGTCAGAGGATAGTTGTCACGGAAATCCCATACATGGTGAACAAGGCGCGGCTGGTGGAAAAGATTGCGGAACTTGTGCGGGAAAAGAACATCGAAGGCATATCGGACCTGAGGGATGAAAGTGATAGATCCGGAATCCGCATTGTCATAGAGCTCAAAAGAGATGCTAATCCTCATGTGATATTGAACCAGCTTTACAAGCACACCCAGATGCAGGACACCTTCGGAGCCATCATGCTGGCACTGGTGGACAACAAGCCCCGGGTGCTGAACCTGAGGGATTTGATATACTACTACCTGGAGCACCAGAAAGATATTATCGTTAGGAGGACAAAATATGACCTGGCCAGGGCAGAGGAGAGGCTTCACATTCTGGAAGGCCTGAGGATCGCCCTTTCCCACCTGGATGAGGTCATATCCCTCATTAAAAAATCCAGGGATGTGCCTACGGCCAGGGAAGGCCTCATGAACACTTTTAACCTCACAGAGAAGCAGGCCCAGGTCATACTGGACATGAGGCTGCAGAGATTGACGGCTCTGGAGCGCCAGAAAATAGAGGAAGAATACAAGGAAATCCTGGAAAAAATAGAATACTACAAAAAGGTGCTATCTGACGAGAAAATGGTGCTGGGCATAATAAAAGACGAGATCCTGGCCATAAAGGAAAAATATAGGGATGAGCGTCGCACCAAAATTGCCACCGCAGTGGATGATTTTGAAGCCGAAGACCTCATCGCGGAGGAAGATGTGGTCATTACCCTGACACATCTGGGCTATGTCAAGCGCCTGCCCCTTTCCACATACAAAAATCAAAAGCGGGGAGGCCGGGGAGTTACAGGTGTAACCACCAGGGAAGAGGATTTCGTGGAGCGCATATTCGTGGCCACCACCCACCATGTGGTGCTGTTCTTCACTGATAGGGGCAGTGTCTACAAGCTCAAGGCCCACGAGATCCCCGAAGCGGGAAGGGCCGCCCGGGGCACCGCCATAGTAAACCTTTTGCCCTTAAAACCGGGTGAAAAGGTCAACGCCGTCATACCCATCAAGGATTTCGGAGAGGCAAGATACCTGCTCTTTGCCACCCGGAATGGGCTGGTAAAAAAGACCCTGCTTTCCGAGTACGAAAGCTCCAGGAAGGCCGGCCTTATTGCCATCGGGCTCCGGGAAGAGGATGAGCTCATAGCCGTAAGGCTTATAGACCGGGAGGATCAGGTGCTCCTGGGGACGATGGAAGGCATGGGCATAAGATTTTCCGTGGATGATGTGAGCACTATGGGGCGCACCGCCCACGGGGTCAAGGGTATATCCTTAAGACAGGATGATAAAGTGGCCTCGGTGGATATATTAAAACCCGGGTGCGATGTGCTGGTGGTGACGGAGAAAGGCTTCGGCAAGCGCACCGGTGAGGAGGAATTCCGGCTTCAGTCCAGAGGCGGCAAAGGCATCATAATCCAGAAGGTCACCGAAAAGACAGGCCATCTGGAAGCCATAAGAGTGGTCAGCGAAAAGGATGATGTAATGCTGTGCACCGCCTCGGGAATAGTAATACGCATGGAAGTTTCCGGGATTTCAAAGATGAGCCGCAACACCCGGGGCGTCACTTTGATTAAACTTGAAAAAGATGACCAGCTGGCATCGGTGGCGGTGATTAGCGAAGAATAAGTAACGATGGGGCAATACAATTTTCTTTGGTGTTGCCCCTATATTTTATATGATTTATGTGGGAATTTGATTAACAATAATCCTTGTATCATAACCGCAGCGGGGGCATGTAAAAAGATGGATGCACTCATGGGGGGATTCTCCCATAGTAGTGGTATCTTTATCAAGATACGGATTGTAAGGGTCAAAATAATCCTCCACCCTTCCCCAATCCTCCATTTCGCTGCCGCAGTTGGGGCAGGTTTCATTCACATTTATCAGGGCATTGCATAGGGGACACTCGAAGTCCACAAATATCACCTCATATGTAAGCATGTCTTATATAAAAGTTTTTATTCAATGATTTGTTTTTTCATAAATTATTCGCTTCAGTTTTTAGATGCAAAGCATCTATTCAAACAAGGGAGGTTTTTTCTTTTCGTAGCTTTTAGCTTTTTGAAAACAAATGCATAGCAGTGGTTTTCATTGTACAATAAAAGAAAGCTCCACATTGAGGGAGCTTTTTATTTTATAACTATGTTGTATTTTCGCAATCTTCTATACAATGTTGCTCGACTTATGCCCAGTTCCTGGGCTACTTTTTCTTTCACATTTGCCATATCCTTGTATTTTTCTAGAAGTGTAATTATTTCACTTTTTTCTACATTGTCAATTTTTTCTCTGAAAGGTTTCGCATCATTTTTTTCGCAGTTCGTTGAAATTGTTTTTTGAAGAAGTTTTGATGGCAAGCTTGACAGATTTATTACAGTATCTTTCTCTATGTTTATGGCATATTCTATGCAGTTTTCCAGTTCACGTATGTTACCTGGCCATTCGTAATTCATCAGTGCTTTCATCGCTTTGTCGGAAATGCCTGTTATGTTTTTCGAAAGCAAATTGGAGTATTTCTTTATCATATGCTCTATCAGCAGGGGAATGTCATCGGCGCGTTCCCTCAAAGGAGGTATATAAATGGGGATGACATTTAGACGGTAGTACAGATCTTCTCTGAACTCCCCCTGTCTCACCATTTTTTCCAGGTTTTTATGAGTGGCTGCTATGATCCGCACGTTTATGGGCAGGGTTTTACTGCTGCCCAGCCGTTCGATTTCTTTTTCCTGGATTACCCTGAGGAGTTTTACCTGCAGATAAAGCGGCAGATCGCCTATTTCGTCGAGGAAGATGGTGCCACCGTTGGCCATTTCAAACTTTCCGGGCTTTCCGCCGTGCCGTCCCCCCGTAAAGGTTCCGTCCTCGTAACCGAAAAGTTCGCTTTCCAGAAGGGTATCGGGGATGGCACCGCAGTTTATGGCTATAAAGGGTTTGTTATGCCTGGAGCTGGAACAATGGATGGCTCTTGCAAAAAGTTCTTTGCCGGTCCCCGTTTCGCCCAGGAGAAGGACCGTTGAAACGCTATTGGCGATCTCCTTTGCCAGATCCTTTACGGCACGCATAGACTGACAGTTACCGATTATGTCTTCAAAGCTGTACAGCTTTCCCGTTCCTCCTATTCTATAAACAAATTGGCGGACTTCCTGCATATCTCTCGCAGAAATTATTAGAGCTTCAACCTTTTGTTTTACTTTAATTGAACGGGCAGATACCAGTAAGTGGTATTTTCGATTTTGCCTTGTAAATATTAACTCACTTTCCCATGTCTCATTATCGAGCGATTCTATTTTTTTTAGAGGCAGGGAGGGCAGGACATTAATTACGTTGAGTCCTCTCATCTCATTGGAACTCATGTTGAAAAGCTGAGCGGCCGCCGTGTTGCAAAGAGTTATGGTCCCTATGCTATCCGTATATATTAAACCTTCTTCGGTAAAGTTTATGGCATTTACCAGCTTTTCGGAAAAAATCAGCAACTCATTGTGGACGGCTCTTTCAGCAATTTTGACAGTCAAAAACTCGCCCATCTGATTGAGAAATTCTATATATTCATTATGATAATTTAATATTTTATTTTTCTGTTCTTCAGAGAAACTTGTCAACCCTATGTCTCCTATTACCTGACCTCTGAAAATTATGGGCGTTAATATCAATGCTTTTTCGGGACACTTTTTTGCCCAACTGCAATCAGCACAATAAGGATGATAGCCGGGATTCTCTACTATGATGGGTTTCTGGGAACGGAATAATTCTGCCTTGAAGGAAGAGTTCAGGACAGAACCTTTTGAGGAAAAATAGCCTCTGCTGCTTGCCACCAGATTGTAATCGGAGTCGGAAATGGTAACTTCGAGTCCCAGCGCCGCATTTATTGCATTGGCCACCCGCTGAGCATCGGCTTGGATATCCATCAGATAGGTCATATTATTCCTCCAATGTGGATATGTTGTAATTAATATATCATTGTCCAAAACGAATGTCAATTCTGAGATGTATTGCGTATCAGAATTGAGAATGAGATATAATTTATCCTTAAAATAGCCCGTTTTTCCGCCAACTCCCTTTGGCATTGTTTATGCAATATTTACTCAGAAACATTCAGGTAGAATAATTCGAACAGGAGGTTAAAAAATGAGTGGGAAACTGAATATGGGAGTCATAGGACTGGGCCTCATAGGAGGGCTTCATGCAAGAATCATCAGCGAATTGCCTCACACAGAGCTGGTGGCGGTGGCCGACATCAACGAAGAAGCGGCCAAAAAGACGGCCCAAAGTTATAACTGCGATTTTTACACAGATTACAACGAATTGCTGGCACGGAAAGATATCGACGCCGTAAGCATTTGCGTGCCAGAAGAGTATCATGTGGCGCCGGCAGTGGAGGCGGCAAAAACTGGAAAACATATTTTAATGGAAAAACCCATAGCAAAGACCTGCAAAGAAGCGATGGAAATCAAAAAAGCGGCCGAGGATGCAGGGGTAAGACTGATGGTGGCGCATGTGCTGAGATTTGATCCTCGCTACCAGCAACTTTATAAATCTATTGAAGTGGGACAAATAGGAGAACCAGTGCACCTTTATTTAAAGAGGACGAATCCTGCTGCATCGGCAAAACGGCTAAAGGGCAGGGTATCCATATTTTATTTCCTTGGTGTTCATGATGTGGATCTCATGCTTTGGTACGCCGGTTCAAAGGTTAAGAGGGTGTATGCCCAGAAAGTATCCAAGGTGAATGCTGATATAAATTCTGAAGATACAATAATGGCCATATTCAATTTTGAAAATGGAGCCATAGGATGCCTTGAACTGTGCTGGGCGCTGCCGAACAACACCGCACTGGGTATCGTAACATCGGCGGAAGTGGTAGGTACAAAAGGGGCTGGTTATGTGGAAATATGTGATCAGGGCCTGACCATATATACCGAAAACAATGTCTTTTATCCCGATACCCTTCATTGGCCGGAAATCAACGGTAAAATATGCGGCAATTTAAGAGATGAAATATCGCACTTTGCCGAAGCTACTCTTAAAGGAACGCCGTATGTGGTGCCTACCGACAGTGCAATAAAGGCCGTGGAAGTTATCGAAGCGTGTTTTAAGTCTATTGAAACGGGACTTCCAGTGGACATGTAGTTTACAAAAAGCGGCAAGGAGGGATAGTATGGGCGACGGATACATGGGAAGGGTGCTGTGGGTGGATCTTTGCAAGAAAAAGGTATGGGATGAGCAATTGGATGACGACATGAAATTCAATTATCTTGGTGGTTACGGTATAGCTTTAAAAGTCATACTGTCCCGGCAAAAAAGAGGTGCAGATCCTCTTGGCAAAGATTCCATATGTGGGGTAATGACGGGCCCGCTGACCGGAAGTGGTTCCATAATAGGCAGCAGGTTTACCGTATTCGGGAAGTCTCCGCTTACAGGCACCTGGGGTGATGCCAACTCGGGAGGTTATTTTGGCCCCCAACTGAAAAGAGCGGGATACGACGGAGTTTTCATTACGGGGGCTTCCGATGTTCCGGTATATATATTTATCGATAGCGGCAGGGCTGAAATTGTGGACGCCAGTGATCTGTGGGGTAAGGATACTTTTGAGACCGATGAGATGTTAAAGAAAAAACATGGGAAAGATACCCAAATCGCCTGCATAGGCCCTGCCGGAGAGAAGAAAAATATGTTTTCCGCCGTAATAACGGATAAGGGGAGGGCTGCAGCACGGTTCGGCCTCGGGGCCTTATGGGGTTCTAAAAACTTAAAGTGTATAGTGGTAAAAGGAAACATCCCGATAAAAGTAGCGGATGAAGAACTTTTAAAAAATCTCAGGAAAAAATATACGGACCAGATCATAAAGGAACACGTGGGAGCATCGGCGGCATATCAGATAGGAACACCGGGATATACAGCTGCGGGTGCGCTGAACGGAGATAGTCCCGTAAAAAACTGGAAGGGTGTATGCGGCATTGATTTTACGCAAGATGATGCCAGCAGAATTGCCGTGGACAAGCTTTTTAAATACCGCACGAAAAAGTACGGGTGCTACAGATGCCCCATAGTGTGCGGCGGTCTTGTAAGCATTAAAGAGGGACCTTATGCGGTGAAGGAGACTCACCAGCCCGAATATGAAACGATGGCGGCTTTCGGGAGCAACTGCGGCAATTCTAACCTGGAATCCATCATAGCGGCAAATGATATTTGCAACAGATATGGCATAGACACCATCTCCACCGGGGCGGCAGTGGCCTTTGCCATAGAATGTTACGAAAATGGCCTTTTGACCGATGAGGATACTGGAGGCTTAAAACTTGCATGGGGTGACCATGCGTCCATTGTTGAACTGACAAGACAGATAGCATGCAGCGAGGGATTGGGGGCGCTGCTGTCAAGGGGCCTGAATGAAGCCGCAAGATCGATAGGCGGTGACGCTGAAAAATACGCCGTTCATGTAATGGGCGATGCTATAGCCATGCACGATCCGAGATTCGAACCTGCTATGGGAATTATTTATAAAATGTTTCCGGGCAAGCATATTCAGGCTGCACAATTTTGTTCTCCGCCGGGCCTGAAGGAAGCCGTCATAGGCTTCGGGACCGAAAAAGAAAATGTAAAAGAAAGGGTTTTTCAGCTCAAAATTCTAGAATGTCTTTGCAACATTGTCAATGCTTCTGGAAGTTGCCTTTTTGGCTTTCTATCGACTACTAGCGAATGCATTGGTGAGTTTTTAACCGCTGTCACCGGCAGGGAGTGGACAAACCAAAAAATGATAGAGGTGGGTGAACGGATTTCCAACTTGAGGCAGTTATTCAATATAAGGGAAGATGCCAATCCAGTGACGGCAAGATTCCCGGAAAGGGCGCTGGGCAATCCGCCGCTTAAAAAAGGCCCTACAGAAGGGTTCACGGTTGATATGGAAACTTTGATGAAGGAATACCTTAAACTCATGAACTGGAACGAAAAGGGAATACCTGAAAGACATAATCTGGTCAGACTAAAGATCGATAATTTTTGGTTGAATTGAATGAGACAGAGTTATGGGACACATTAAATGGGGTTTTTGAAAGAAGAAAAAAGTACATGGCAGAGGAGGCAAATAGTGATTATGAAAGTATTATATGCGGGAGATGCCTGCACAAAACTCGGTCCCGTTTTTATCGCATCACCTTTCAATCTGGAAATGAAAGGCATGTCACATCACGTATGGGGTCAACCTCTAATTGATGCGCTCAAGTCTGACGGCAACGAAGTAACCCATATGACAAATGAACAGGCCATTGCCGATTTTCCGAGGACCGTAGAGGAACTTTCACAATATGATGTTATCATCATCAGCGATTGTGAATGCGAGGTATTGTCTCTATATCCGTTCTGGATACCGGGGACACCATTGCCGAGGACCAATCGGCTGAAAGCAATAAGAGAATTCACACGACAGGGTGGAGGGCTGCTCATGATAGGAGGATGGACATCCTTCAGCGGACGGTTCGGCCACGGGGGCTATTACGATACTCCGGTGGAGGAAGCATTGCCTGTTAATTGTTTAAAAGGTCTGGATGACAGGGTTGAAACCCCAGAAGGTGCAACAGTTAGGATAAAAAAACCGGATCATCCGATTGTTCGGGGCATACCGTGGGAGGATGCACCGCTCTTTGAAGGCTTTAACAAGATAATCCCCAAGGATGGTGCGGAAGTGATTGCTACCATAAGTGACGGTGAGAAAGAATATCCTCTGATAGTTACATGGACCTTCGGCAGGGGTCGCGCAATGGCGTTTGCAAGTGATTGTTCTCCTCACTGGGCCCAGTACTTTCAACCGTGGGAGCATTACGGACAATTCTGGTGCCAGGCAATAAAATGGCTGGGCTCAAATTCAGCGAGAACAAACCCTTAAAAACGAGGTTAAGCCGTTCATGACGCAATGTTTAAGAAGACAAGAGGTGATGGACGACGTAACATGAAGGATACGGTCCTCTAAAGGAGTGAAATCAATCGATGAGAAGATCCAAGGCAGATATGAATGGTAAAACTTACGACATGAACTTTTCAGGCATATTCAGAAACTATGGTCCGCTGATTTTGCTGGTGCTCTTTGTGGTGGCCACAAGCCTCATAAATCCTAAATTTATGAGTTTTTCGAACCTGAGAAATGTATTATTCCAGGTTTCGACAGTGGGTGTTGTTGCCCTGGGCGCCATGTTTGTCATATTGACCGCCGGTATTGATTTTACTGCAGGGGTGGGAGTTGCTTTTGCAGGCGTTTGTGCCGGTGTGGTTTTCGGGATTACCCGCAGTGCAGCAGTATTGATCCTTACGGCAGTCGGCATTGGATTGTTGATAGGTGCGATAAACGGTCTTATAATAACAAGACTGCGGATACAGCCCTTTATCGCCACCCTTGCCATGATGTCGGTGATTCAGGGATTGATATATGTTGTATCGGAAGGCAAGATAGTATTTTTAACGAGTCCGGTTGTCGATTTTATAGGCAAGGGCAACATGGCAGGCATTCCTACACCTTTTGTAATTTTTCTCGTCATGAGCGCTATAAGTTATGTGATCTTAAACAGGACCAAGATAGGAATTTATGCGTATGCGATGGGTGGGAATGAAGAAGGTGCCAGGTTAGCCGGTGTTGACCTGAAAAGGTATAAATTATATATCTATATGCTTGCGGGCCTTATGACAGGCATTTCGGCAGTTATAATGATATGCCGAATATCTATGGTGGCTCCGAACATAGGAGGAAACATTCTTCTGGATGCTATTGCCTCTACAATAATAGGAGGAACCAGCATAAGCGGTGGCAAAGGGACCGTTGGAGGCACGCTTGTAGGCGTGCTGCTGATAGGCATGATCAGCAATGCGCTGAATATCATCAATGTTCCTGCCGTGTGGCAGGATGTGGTGAAAGGTCTGATCATAATTGTCGCCCTTTACTTTGATGTGATTGTAGTAAATAGAAAGAAAAAGTAATATTGCAGGGGGGTGATATTCAAGTCAGGATCCATACAGATATTTATCTAAAATGAATTAAAAAAGGAGGAAAAGAGAATGTCATTTAAAAAAGCGGTTTCTTTATTGATGGCAATTACATTAATTATGGTAATGGTGGCGGGCTGCGGTGGCCAGCAGTCCGGAACAAACCAAAATCAGCAGAACGGGAATCAGGGGCAAGCCCAGAATCAACAATCTCAGGAGTCAAAGCCCAAGCTGGGTGCAGTGATGATCGATCTGAACCATCCTTTCTATGCAGCCATGATGGAAGCTGGAAATAAAGCTGCTGAAGATTTCGGTGCTGAAGTTATTTGGAAAAGCGCCGAAGGTAGCCTTGAAAAGGAAATTTCTTTAATAGAAAACTTTATCGAGCAAAAAGTAGACGTAATACTGATTGACCCGATTGATGCCACGGGAGTCATACCAGCTATAGAAAAGGCCCATGAGGCGGGTATAGAGGTCATAACTATGGGAAACTTCGTTGATACCCCCTACAATGTGAACACACTTTACAATGATTTTGAAGATACCAAAACTCTGGGGCAAATGATGGGAAATTATCTGGGCAAAAAGGGCAATGTCGTTGTGCTCGTAGGATCGCCCGGGAACTATGTTTCAGATATGAGGCAGAAAGGGTTTCTACAGGGAATAGGTGAATTTCGCGATATCAAAGTCTTATCCGTTCAACCTTCAGACTGGGATCCCGCTAAAGGCATGAAAGTCATGGAAAACTGGCTTACCAGCTATTCGGATATAGACGGGTTCTTCTGCGTAAGTGACGCCGTGACTTTTGCCGCCATAGAGGCCATAAAGGCAGCCGGCAGACAAAAGGACATCGCGGTATTTAGCTATGATGGCGAAATACAGGCTTCGGAAAAGATAAAAAATGGTGAGATCGTTGCAGATTTATTGACAGGAGCCAAGAGAGTAGGTTACTGGAATATTAAAGTTGCCACCCAGCTGGCAAAAGGGGAAAAGATGGAAAATAAGGTATATCTGCCGACGCATTTTGTGATGCAGGAAGAAACGGCGAAAAAGATGAAAGAAGCCGGCATTCTTGAAGGCAAGAGCGTAGTGACTCCCAATGAAGCGATCAGGCTTTTTGATGCTTACCAGGAAGAACTGGGGCCCAAGAAATAAGCTTGGATGGTGGGAAATAGGTGTCTGAAATGCATCTATTTCCCCGATTAAAAGCAAAAAAGCGGGACTCGGAAGGATGATAAAAAGTGTCGCACACATCTAAAAAAACCAGTGAATCCAAAAAAGCCTTATCCGAAAAAAATTTTAGATATATCATTTTGCTCGCTATAATTTTTATTCTTGTAGTTATATTTGCCAGCGTAAAACCGGTATTCCTGCAGTTCAGCAATTTGATGAATATGGCAAGGCAGGTTTCGGTGCTGGCAATTGTCTCCATTGGGATGACCTATGTGATTTTGACCGGAGGCATTGATCTTTCGGTGGGCTCAAACATTGCCTTTGCAGGAGCTGTAGCGGCAATTGCCGTAAACTCCACGGGCAGCGCTATGATAGGGTTTGTTTCCGCAATGCTGGCCGGGTTAATTATAGGAACGATCAATGGATCGATGATCGGATACTACGGTATAAGCCCATTTATGGCAACCCTGGCCACCATGTCCCTTGCCAGAGGGCTTACGCTGACCATAAGCGGAGCGGCAGGCATTAAAGTGAAGGACACGGTTTTTAATTTTTTAGGCCAGAATTCTTTGGGGCCCATTCCTGTAGTGGTGTTTGCTGTTTTCGTTTTATATGCGGCAAGCTTTATTTTGCTAACCAGAATGACCTTCGGTCGAAAGGTGTATGCGGTTGGAGGAAACATCAATGCCGCAAAAGCTTCGGGTATTCTTGCAGAAAGAGAACTTATGAAAGTTTACATGATTACAGGGCTGCTATGCGGAATTGGAGCCATAATAACCGTGGGCAGGGCCACCTCTGCACAGCCCTGGGCCGGACTTGGCCTTGAATTTGAGGTGGTGACCGCAGTGGTCCTGGGAGGTACCAGCCTGCTGGGAGGTAAGGGAAGTCTTGAAGGGACCTTTCTCGGATCATTGCTGGTAGGAGTTCTGGCCAACGGATTGGGCTTGATGGACGTATCCCCATACATTCAATATATTATCAAGGGAGTCATGATCCTGCTGGCGGTCTTGATTGATGAAGCCTCAATCAAAATCCGGGAAGTAAAAAAGATAGAAAAAAATTCGGAAAATATATTACCGGAAGAATACAACAAAAAGTTTGCCTTTGAAAATATAAAAACCGCCAAAGTTCTCAAACTGACGAATATTTCAAAAGAGTTTCCCGGCGTCAAAGCTTTAGACGGAGTAAACCTCACCATAAAGAGAGGGACGGTAATGGCTTTGATGGGGGAAAACGGTGCTGGCAAATCGACTCTGATGAAAATCCTGGCAGGCGTTTATAAAAAAGACCGGGGCGAGATCAAAATAGAGGGGGTGCCCGTTGAAATCAATTCACCTTTGGACGCCCAGAAGCTGGGAATTGCGGTAATACATCAGGAATTCTCACTAATACCGGAATTGACCGTCGCTCAAAACATCTTTCTGGGCAAAGAATTATATGAAAAAAACAGGTTGCTGCTGGACAAGAAAAGCATGAGCAAAAAAGCGAAGGAACTCGTTTCCAGGTTCGATATGGATATAGATGTGAACTTGCCGGTTAAGAATCTTACTGTAGGTCAGCAGCAGATGATAGAGATAGCGAAGGCTTTGGCATCCGATGCATGGATCATCGTAATGGATGAGCCCACATCGGCTTTAAGTGAGGCTGACAAGAACAGCCTGTTTAAGCTAATAAGAGAATTAAAGAGACAGGGTGTAGCAATTGTATATATTTCCCACCGCATGCCAGAAATATTTGAAATAGCTGACGAGGTAACGGTGCTAAGGGATGGCAGGTATGTCGCCTCGGAGGAAGTAAACCGCATAGATGAAAGTACGCTGATAAAATACATGGTGGGGAGAGAATTAAAGGACATTTTCCACCGCGAAAAGGCAGAGCCCGGCAGGGTTGTGCTGGAGGTTAAAAACCTCACAAAGAGCGGGGTTTTCAATAATATAAGTTTTAAAGTCAGGGAAGGCGAAGTTTTGGGTCTGAGTGGACTCATGGGGGCAGGAAGGTCGGAGATAGTCAGATGTATTTTTGGCCTTGATCCTTTTGACAAAGGAGAAATATTGATTGATGGAAAAGCTCTGCATATACAAAAACCTCTGGATGCCATAAGGGCGGGCATGGGTCTTGTTCCGGAGGACAGAAGGAAGGATGGATTTGTGCCGCTAATGTCGGTGCGGGAAAATCTTTCGCTTCCGTCTCTGCCATGGATTAATACATGGGGTTGGATTGATAGAAAAACCGAAGGCGAGATTGCAGCGCATTATATATCAGCCCTTGAGATTAAAACACCGTCGCATGACCAGGCATTGTCGAACCTGAGCGGGGGTAACCAGCAAAAGTGTGTACTCGGAAAGTGGCTTGCCCGAAATCCGCGCATAATCATACTTGATGAACCCACAAGAGGCGTCGATGTGGGGGCAAAGGCGGAAATCCACAGGATAATAGAAGGATTGGCCCAAAAAGGCGTGGCCATAATAATGATTTCCTCGGAACTTCCGGAGATCCTTGGAGTAAGCGATAGAATCATTGTGCTGCATGAAGGCACGATCACTGGAGAATACGATGCCGCAAGCGCTTCTCAGGAAAAGATAATGCAAAGTGCCACAGGAGTTGCGTGCACATGAAGATGAATACTGAAGGGGACACGAACGGTAATATGGATGATATTATGCAAAAACAGATAAATGAATGGTTTGATAAAGAGGATAGAGTTTTACCCATATTGAAGGAATTAATAAGATTCAGGAGCGTCAATCCACCGGGAAACGAACATTCCCTTGCGGTTTTCATATGTGAGTGGCTTGCAGACAGAGGTTTTGATGTAACCGTGCAGCGGGTGGAAGAGGGACGTTCCAACATTATAGCCAATTTTGGGTGCAGCGGTCACATCGGTATGATTCTTAACGGGCATCTCGACGTAGTCCCTGCTGCAGGCGAGTGGAGATATCCTCCCTTTGAAGCTACTTTGGAAAACGGTAAGATTTACGGTAGAGGTACTGCGGATATGAAAGGCGGAATAGCAGCGATGATGGCCGCTGCAGAGTTTATATCCACTTTTAGGCTGGCCGGAAGTAAAAAGCTTTCGCTTGTGTTTGTATGCGATGAAGAAAGCGGCAACAAAGGAATGCGCAGGTATGTGGCCGATAGAATAACAGCCGATGCGGCTATAATAGGTGAACCCACACAGTTGGAAATTCATACGGGACATAGAGGATTTATGAATATTAAAATAACTGCCTATGGAATTTCCTGTCACTCCAGCCATCCCGAAAACGGAATAAATGCCATATATATAATGTCAGACATCATCCAGAATCTTAAAAAGTATCAGGAGCATTTAAAAAGCAGGAAGGATAAATACCTGGGCAACGCCACAATTTCAGTAGGAACGATAAAAGGCGGTATAAAAGTTAATATAGTTCCGGACGAATGCACCATTGAAATGGAACGGAGGCTGTTGCCTGGGGAAACCAGGGAAGAAATAATCAATGAACTGAAAACCTGGATAAACTGCAGTGAAGAAGTCATAGAAATTGAAACCCTTCCCGAGCTTAAAGCATCGGGCTCTAAACCGGACAGTGTTCTGGTTCGGGATTTAAGCCTTCTAATTCAAAAGTCCTTTGGTAAGGCTCCGATGGTAAAGGCATTTCCAGCGGGATGTGAAGCATCATTTTTTACAGAGGAACTTAATATACCGGCGGTAATATTTGGCCCGGGGAGTCTGGAACAGGCTCACAGATCGGATGAGTGGGTATGTGAAAAACAGTTGAGAAAAGCTGCCAAAATTTATTCCGGGATTTCGTTAAAATACACCAAATAGCGCTATAGTGTCTGGGGGTCAGGATATATGAAAGCTATTTATATGAAATGTGTAAAATGCGGCAATCAGCAGCAGCTGAGTCAGAATTACAGCTGCAAACAGTGCGGAGGCATTTTACAGATCCAATACGATTACAGCAATTCCGAAATCAGAAAAAAAAGTGAAAGAATTGGGCTGCTAAAATATGCCGATTATCTTCCGGTTAACGCCGAGTATTTTGTCACTTTGGGAGAAGGCGATACGCCGCTATTGAAGGCGAATCACTTGGGCAGATGGCTTGGGCTGAAAAAGCTTTACCTAAAGGATGAAGGATGCAATCCCACCGGCTCCTTTAAAGACAGGTCCGTAGCCGTGGGTATATCCAAAACTCTGGAATTTGGAGCAAATACGATTATTATAGCTTCTTCGGGCAACGGAGGCGCTTCGGCTGCTGCCTATGCCGCAAAGGCCGGACTCAGAGCGGTGGTGATAGTTCCAGCCGACACCCCCATTAACAAGGTAAATCAAGCGATCATGTACGGGGCGCAGGTAATCAAGGTTGAAGGTCCCTACAGCAACTCGTACCATGTGGCGAAAAAAGCAGCGGAAAATTATGGCTGGGTAAATTTAACCACCACTTTTATAAACCCTTACATTGTCGAGGGAAATAAGACCATAGCTTACGAAATAGTTGAATCTTTGGGATGGACTGTTCCGAACTGGATAGTTGTTCCCGTAGGCGATGGCCCCGTACTTGTAGGCATATGGAGAGGGTTCATGGATTTAAAAGCCGTGGGTGCCATATCGAGGCTTCCAAAAATTGCAGCGGTTCAGGCCGAAAGATGCGCTCCCATAGTCAGGGCATTTGAAAATGGTAAAGATACTGTGGACCCCTGGACAATGGGTGCAGGCACTATCGCCTCCGGGATTGCCGACACTCTGGACGGATATAGTGAAGACGGGACATTGACATTAAAATGTATCAGGGAGTCTGAAGGATATGCCGTATCACTGAGCGAAGAGGAAATTTGGGAGTCTGTGGTTACCCTGGCAAGAGCGGAAGGTGTTTTTGCGGAGCCAACGGGAGCTGTTTCGGTGATAGGCATGAGGAAAATGATAGCCCAGGGCCTGATGACATCCAATGAAACTGTAGTAGCCATAATTACGGGCAATGGCTTAAAAACTCCTCATTTGCCTCCGAATTACAGCCATGAGCCTCAGGTGGTAAAAGACGCCGATGAACTCAATGGACTTATTCTGGAAAGGAACTGTCTTCCGCACGCAATATAAAAATACTTTTTTATGGAAGGTGATTTAATGAATGCCGAAAGAATATTAAAAGAAAAGTACGGTCTGGAATTGCCGGAACCTCCGAAACCTGCGGGCCTTTATATACCGGTTTATCAGGTCGGCCAGCTGGTTTACGTTTCAGGGCAGACCCCCACCATAAACGGTAAACTTTTGTTTGAAGGGAAACTGGGGAGAGATTTGACGGTGGAGCAGGGTCAGCAGGCCGCACGGTATGCCGTGATAAACTGCCTTGCACTGTTAAAACAGCACCTTGGAGACCTGGATAGAGTAAAACATTTTGTCCAACTTTTGGGATTCGTCAGAAGCGATGAGAATTTCAAAGACCAACCGGCGGTCATAAATGGTGCCTCGGCAGTATTGCTGGACATTTTCGGAGAGAAAGGAGCCCATACGAGACTTGCGCTGGGGACCAATGAACTTCCGGGCGGCGCTCCTGTAGAAGTTACATTTATAGCAGAAGTATAACATAACATTTTGATAAATTTCAGGCATTGAAGTTTGCCACCGGCATTGCTGGCCTTTAATGCCTGATTTGTTGCCTGAATCTTTGCAGCATATACTGGAGGTGTTTTATTGATCAGCATTTCTGATATCTGGGAAGCCAGAAGAAAAATAACTGAAAACGTATGGAGAACAAGACTGGTTTTTTCTAGGAGTTTAAGCGAAAAAATGGGAACAATGGTGTACCTGAAGCCGGAAAATCTACAAAAGACCGGCTCTTTTAAAGTGAGAGGAGCAATGAACAAAATACTATCCATACCTGAAAAGGAGCGGCACAGGGGCGTAGTTGCGTTTTCCTCAGGGAATCACGCCCAGGGTGTCGCATTTTCAGCGAAACTTGCCGGTGTTTCAGCCACCATTGTCATGCCAGAATGGGCCGCCAAAAATAAAATGGCTGCCACCAGGTCTTACGGAGCAAGAGTTGTACAGTATGGGAAAAACTCTGTGGAGATGGAATCAAAAGCGCGAGCAATCATGGAAAGCGATAACAGATTGTTTGTTCACCCTTTCGATGATGAGGATATTATAGCAGGTCAGGGAACGATAGGATTGGAAATTTTAGAGGACCTGCCGGATGTGGATACGATTTTTATACCCATCGGAGGAGGAGGATTGATTTCTGGAATCAGCCTTGCAGTCAAGAGCATCTATCCAAAAATAAGGATTGTAGGCGTACAGCCTTCGAATTCGTGTTCGATGCTGGTCTCCAGGAAAGCCGGAAAAATAAACGAGATAGAAAGCTGCGATACCATAGCCGACGGCCTTACGGCCAAAAGACCTGGAGAAAACACCTTCAGCCTTTGCGAAAAATATGTGGATGACATAATCACAGTAAATGATGATGAAATAGTAGAGACCATGTGCCTTCTGCTGGAAAGGACGAAGCAGCTTGCTGAACCGTCAGGGGTTGTCGGCCTGGCAGGCATCATGAGCGGTAGGATCGGGCTTGGGAAAAAAAATGTTGCAGTTATATCGGGGGGAAACTGTAATTTTTCAGTTTTAGCGGAGTGCATTATGAAAAGAGAAAAATGACTTTATTTTTTAAATAAATCCATATATATTATTTAAGTTGACTGGAGGAGCAATAATGCAAAAAAAATTATTGATGATTCCTGGCCCGTGCGATGTAGAGGAAGATGTCTTGCAGAATATGGGCAAGCAGGTTGTTTGCCACTACGGGCACGATTGGGTTAAAATTTACAACGATACCCGCAATTTAATAAAAAAGTTGTTAAATACCTCGGGAGAGGTATTTATTGTTAACGGTTCGGGACATCTTGCGGTTGAAACAATGTTGCTGGCGCTCGCTGAAGAAAAAGATGAACTGGCTGTGGTTGACAACGGATTTTTTGCTCATAGAATGATCGAAATTTTAAAAACTTATAATCTTTCGCCCAAAGTTTTAGAAATAGAATGGGGAAAAAACATTTGTCCGGAGCAGGTAGAAAAATTCTTAAACACCAGCAGAGGGATAAAAACTCTAGCAATTGTCCACAGCGAAACCAGCACGGGCGTGCTGACTCCGATAAAAGATATTGGAGGGATCACCCGCCGGAAAGGAGTGCTACTTGCGGTCGATGCGGTATCTTCTGCCGGAATTGTACCGATAGATATGGACGGCTGGGGTGTTGATATGTGCGCCACGGCTTCGCAGAAAGGTCTGGGAGCTCCGCCGGGACTTGCAATCCTGGCTGCCGGCAAGGAGGCCATGGAATACGTAAGAAGGAGGAAAAAGCCCGTTCCCGGATGGTATGCCAATCTTCAAGTTTGGGATAGATTCAATACCGAACAGGCAGGATTTCAACCCTACAGCATAACCATGGCGGTAAACCAGATATTTGCCCTGCAAAAGAGCCTTCAAAACATTTTGGATGAAGGAATCCGGGAGAGATATGAAAGACATATTCTCCTGGCAGACATGATGAGATGCGGGATAGAAGCTTGCGGCATCAGTATTTTTTCAAGGCAACAGCTACTGACACCGGTAATAACGGTAGCGGAGTTTCCGGAGGATATTGATTCCGGCAGGTTTGTAGATTATCTGGATAAGAATTTCAGCATCCTGATTGCCAACGGCCTGGGGCCATTGAGAGGAAGAACTGTGCGCATAGGGCATATGGGAAAAAATGCTGCAAAAAGAAATATAGTGCCGATTCTTATCGGATTGGAGAACTTTTTAAAAACAAACGGCAAAGCTGTAAATCGAGGGATTGCACTGGACATATTTATGAAATAAAAAATTTTTATATTATTATTGTAAATCTGTCATCAAAAGATCAGTGCGGGACACAGGTATTTTTTATCATGGCTGCGGCTGTGATAAAAAATGTTCAAATAGCATGTTGAGAAGGTTTATGGTATAATGGAAAAAAACTGATTTTTAGATGGAATGATGGTTATGGGCAAAAAGCCGGATATGCCTCTGGTGAGGGCATTAAGACGATATGCGAAGAAACGTTCAACCAGGTTTCACATGCCGGGTCACAAGGGCGGCAGGGGTGTTCTGCGGGATTTTAGAAGACTTTTTAAGAAAAACATTTTAAATTGGGATGTGACGGAAATCCCTGGCATGGATAATCTCCATGAGCCCCAGGGAGTCATCAAAAAGGCCGAAGAAATGCTGGCAAGACTTTACGGTACCGACAGGTCTTTTTTCCTGGTGAACGGCTCCACCTCCGGAGTGCTGGCCATGATGGGTGCAGCGCTCAATCCCGGTGACAGCGTGATCATATCCAGGGCCAGCCACCGCTCGGTGCTGTCGGGGCTGGTTTTGACCGGGGCAAGGCCGGTTTATGTGATGCCGGAGTGGCATGAGGAACTCGGGGTTTACACACAAATTACGCCCGAGGTTCTGCGAAAGGTTATAAAGGAAAACCCGGGAGCCAGGGCCATTGTAATTACAAATCCCACATATCAGGGGTTCTGTCCGGATTTAAAGGAGATATGTGAAATAGCCCGGCAGAATAATATGCTGGTTCTGGTGGATGAGGCTCACGGTCCGCACCTGGCTTTCAGCCCGCATTTGCCGCCAACTGCTGGGGATTTTGATGTAGATGTCTGGGTCCAGAGTCCCCATAAGATGCTGTCATCCCTTACCCAGAGCGCATGGCTTCATGTGAAAGGCGAAAGGATAGATAAAGAGAGGCTTTCCTCATATCTTGGCATTGTTACCAGCACCAGCCCTTCTTATATCCTCATGGCATCTCTGGATTACGCCAGGGCATTGATGGAAAGGCGCGGCAGGCATCTTGTAGAAAAGGCTTTAAACATGGCCGGCATAGCCAGGACTTTCATAAACATGCATACTGATTTTTATTGTGCCGGAGATGAACTAAAGGGCAGAGCGGGAATATCCGATATAGACCTTTCCCGCCTTATGGTGAATGTGTCGGGAGCGGGTTTCACCGGTTTTGAAGTGGAAAATTTGCTGAGGCGTAAATTTAACATATATGCAGAATATGCGGATTTATGCAATGTTTATTTTCTGGTGACCTCAGGGAACAACAGCAAAGACATCAGGAATTTGATAGATGCTTTAATAGATATATCAAAGCATAAAATAAAATATAAAGATTATAGGTATTCAAGCACCGGGCAAGGACATACAAATATCCATGAATTACTCGTCAACCTTTCCACCATCATGAAAAAACTTCCACAAAAGGCTATGGAACCCCGGGAAGCATTTATTTCCAGGGGTGAATGGGTGCCTCTAAAGCATGCCGAAGGGCGAATTGTGAAAAAAGCTCTGGTGCCTTATCCGCCGGGAGTACCTCTGCTTACACCTGGGGAAATGGTGGAAAATGAGGATATCGGTGTGATTAAAAGACTCATAGAAGCGGGTTGCTCAATGCAGGGAATTGATAACAATAATAGAATATATGTAACTGTTCATTAAAATTCAAAAGAGGTATTTTATGAAGGGAAAATTCATAACCATTGAAGGCCCTGACGGAGCCGGCAAGACCACCCAGGTGAAAAAAATCTATGAATACCTGACTTCCAGAGGCAGGAAGGTGCTGGTGACCAGGGAGCCGGGAGGCACCGCCCTCGGGGAAAAGCTCAGAGAAGTGCTGCTTTCTCTGGCGGGAGAAAGCCCGGTACCCGAGGCCGAAGCCCTTATATATGCCGCATCCAGGGCTCAGCTCATAAAAAATGTCATATCGCCGGCTCTTTTACGAGGAACTTATGTCTTGTGTGACCGCTTTGTGGATTCCAGCCTGGCCTACCAGGGATGGGCCCGGGGTCTTGGCATTGAGGAGATACTGGGGATAAACCGGTGGTTTATAGGAGAATTGTGGCCGGACCTTACCATACTGTTGGATATAGACCCCGAAGTATCCCTCAAAAGGCTTGAGAGGGCAAGGGACCGCCTGGAAAAGGAAACTCTGGAATTTCACAAAAGAGTGCGGGAGGGCTTCTTAAAAGTGCGCGAGATATTCCCCGAAAGGATAGTGGCGGTAGATGCCTCCAGAAGCCCCGAGGAAGTCTTTGATAGAATATCCGCATATATCCGAAAGATGTTATGAGGAAAGGGGAGATTTGCATGAAGATGGTCATGGCGGTAGTCCAGGACAGCGATGCGGCCAGGCTGATAGAGCAGCTTACCGAAAACAAATTCGGTGTCACAAAGCTGGCCAGCACCGGAGGGTTTTTGAAGAGCGGCAACACCACGCTGATGATAGGGGTGGAGGAAGAGCGGCTGGAAGAGCTCATAAGCCTTATAGAAAAGGTGTGCCGCCCCAGAAAGCAGGTAGTGACTCCATTTCCCGGCGGTCCCGGAGATGCCTATGTGCCTTATCCTATAGAGGTGACCGTGGGAGGAGCCACAGTCTTTGTCCTGAACATCGAGAGGTTTGAAAAGATATGAAGGTAAATCTTTCGCCGGAATTTACCCTGCCCAGGGATATTGTACCCAGGTCCAGGGGCTCTGCCGGGACTTTTGATGAACACCTGCGGGCAATGACAGAAATCCATTTAAGGGAGCGGCTCGACGGGGAGCTGGCGGCCATACATGAACAGGGCAGGAGGATGGCCAGGAACATGAGCCTTTCGGATTTGAAAAAATACCGGGACATGGTGGCAGGTTTTTTGAAGCTCTGCATAGCCGGAGGCCTGAGCTGCAAAGAAGAGAGGTTTTCCTCGCGCTACGGCAGGACAAAGGTGCTAACCATTATAAAAACCGTTAACCAGAAGCTGCTGGCTATGGCTGAAGCCCTCCTTTCCGATAATAAGGATTCTCTTAAAGTCCTGGCCCTGGTGGATGAAATCCGAGGGCTTTTGCTGGACTTGTACGCATGAGGTGGTATTTTGGAAAAATTTTTGGAGACGCTTAAGGCAGGATTTGTTTCCCATGCTTATATATTTCTGGGGCCTGACGAAAGAGTTGAAAAGCAGGCAAAACTCCTTGCCAGAACAGTGAATTGTGAAAATGTTGAGCTTTCTCCTTGCGGTTTTTGCGATAACTGCCGAAAGATATTAAACGGCATTCATCCGGATGTGATGGAAATTTCTGCCGAAGGGGCTTCCATAAAGATAGATCAGGTGAGGAATCTCATACAGAGTTTTGCCGAAAAACCCCTGGAGGCTTCAAGAAAGGTATATATAATCCATGAGGCCCATAAGATGACCCCTGAGGCTCAGAATGCCCTGCTTAAAACTCTCGAAGAACCCGCCTCGCAGAGTACGGCGGTGCTGCTGACCGACAACCTTAAGCTGCTGCTTTCCACCGTAATATCCAGGTGCCAGGTGCTGGACTTTAGCTCTGCATCCCGAATGAATCCCCTTTGTGTTGAAACCAGGCAAAAAATTGCCGGCATGGTGCTGGAGATGGCAAAAAATCCTGAGATAGATCCGGGAAGCATGGCGCGTCAAATTGCAGAATTCGGAGAAGAACCTGAACAAGTCCTGGATTTTTTATCGAGTTTGTATAGGGATATCCTGGCGGTAAAAACTAAAAGCAGGGTATCTGCAATCAATGCGGACCTTTCCGATGTTATATACCGGTGTGCGACACATATTACCGAAAAGTCCGCCGTAAAAGCCCTGGGCAGCGTTTTTTATCAAGCCAGGGCTGTAAAATCCAGAGGCAATCAGAATCTGATATGGTATAATCTGCTCATAGAGCTCCAGGAGGTGGTATAAATGGTAACAGTAGTGGGAGTAAGATTTAAAAAGGCAGGGAAGGTGTATTATTTCAATCCGGGGGCTTTAGAGCTGGCACCGGGAGACAGGGTCATAGTAGAAACCAGCAGGGGTATAGAATACGGAGAGGTCGTGACGAATCCTAAGGATGTAAAGGAAGAGGATATAATCTCGCCTTTAAAGGATGTGATCCGCAAGGCCACACCGGAAGATGATGCGAGAGTGGAAGAAAACAGGATAAAGGCCAGAGAGGCCGAAGAAATAGCCCTCAAGAAAATAGAAAAACATGGCCTTGACATGAAACTGGTGGATGTGGAATACACCTTTGATAACAGCAAGCTTATTTTTTACTTCACCGCCGACGGACGGGTGGATTTCAGGGAACTGGTAAAAGATCTGGCATCGGTATTCAGGACCCGCATCGAACTCCGCCAGATAGGCGTGAGAGACGAGGCCAAGATGCTGGGCGGTATAGGTCCCTGCGGCAGGATGGTGTGCTGCAACACCTTTCTGGGGGATTTTGACCCCGTATCCATAAAAATGGCCAAACAGCAGAACCTTTCCCTGAACCCCGTTAAGATATCGGGGCTGTGCGGAAGATTGATGTGCTGCCTTAAGTTTGAGAGCGATTCCTATGATGAAGTGGAGGAAAAATTTCCGGATATGGGCGCCAGGGTGATTGCCCCCGGTGGCGAGGGAATGGTGGTGGCCGTGTTCAAATCCAAGGGCACGGTAAAAGTCCAGCTGGACGAGAACAATGAGGTGGAAGAGTATCCTGTAGAAGAGGTGGCGGTAAAGGAGTCTTGACTAAAAGCGCCGGAAGATCTATCATATATAGTAGAATACCACTACGGGGTATTTTATTGAGGACATTCCTCCGACTACCCGTATATCAGAAGCCAGATGTCAGAAGTCGGAGGTCGGAATAGAAGGATTTGCCTTTTCGGCAAATCCAACTTAATCTGACATCTGAAGTCCGACCTCTGCTGTAAGGAAGTGCGTCCCCTAACCTTGAAAGGAGTGATGGTATGTTTCCGTATTTTTACTGGGATTCAACCATGATTTTGTTGCTGCCGGCCTTGATTCTGGCTTTTTATGCTCAGGCTAAAGTCAGTTCCACTTTTGAAAGGTATCTCCGGGTACCGGCCAGAAACGGCCTTACCGGTGCTGAGGTAGCCAGGGAGATCCTGAGGCTCAGCGGCATCCATGACGTTTCGGTAGAAATTCAGGGAGGAAGGCTTTCGGACTATTACGACCCCAGACGAAAAGTTCTAAAGCTTTCTTCCGATGTGTATAACGGCAGGTCCCTTGCGGCGCAGGGCGTAGCGGCCCACGAGTGCGGCCATGCCATCCAGCATGATGTGGGGTATGCGCCCCTGGCTATAAGAAACTCCATAGTGCCGGTAGCCAGTTTCGGCTCTCAGCTGGCATTCCCGCTGTTTTTCCTGGGGCTGTTTCTAAGAGGAGAATTCCTGATGACCCTGGGGATACTTCTTTTCAGCGCGGCGGTGCTGTTCCAGCTCATAACGCTGCCGGTGGAATACAATGCCAGCAGCAGAGCGGTGACAGTGCTGGAGGGCCACGGGTTCATAGACAGGGATGAAGCCAGGCCGGTGCGGAAGGTGCTGGGAGCTGCAGCCCTGACCTATGTAGCAGCGACCCTCATGGCAGTGATGCAGCTTTTAAGGCTGCTGGCCCTGGCCGGCATTTACCGGGATGATAGGTAATATATGATTCCGAATAGAACTCCAGTATCCGGCTTCCGAATGTCGACGTGTTTTTAAACCACAATCAATTTAATAAAAGTTTGAAAAAAGTGCAGGAATTTAGGCAGGGGTAAGTAATTCCCTGCTTTTTTTCTCATATATTGAAAAAAGATGGAACTTTTTTTGCATTTTTTCGTCTATATAATAGAACAAAAATTATATTCATTTTTTAAAACTATTTTAATACAAATATGGTATAATACACCGTGAGGTAAAAAAGGGATGTAAAAAGAGGGGAGGGAAGCACCCGGTTTGACCTGAAAGGAGCCAATATGGGCTGCTAAACCGGGTCAATCTGTTGAAGGCGTATTTAAAAACAGCGCTCATTATATTTATGGTCTTGATACTGGTAACGGGGTGTTTTAACAAAAAACCTGTTGATTCCATACAACCCGGGACCGATTCTTCCCAGGAAAAGCCCCGGGGGGATTCGGAAATCCAGCAGGATAACCCAGGCGCTTTAAATACCCCGCCGCAGCAGCTTGCCGCCAATATGGTGATACGGGGCATAAAAGATGACAGCCTGGGGCTGCCGGTGGCCGTGTGCCAGGATAAAGATGGGAATACATATGTGCTGGACCTTTATTCCACCGACGGCATTGTAAAGGTGTTCGACTACCAGGGTAAATACCGGATGAAGATGGCCCCCCTGCAGGCCCCCGAATCCCAGCCGGTGGATGTGGCGGTAGACGGTCAGGGCGATGTATACGTAGCGGACCTGGGAATGAGGGCGGTATTCAGGTACGGCCATGAAAAGCCAGAGGAGAAAATCCAGCCCCAGGAGGATTTCTATCCCAGAAGCGTGGCGGTGGATTCCCGGGGGAATCTGCTGGTACTGAGCTTTGACAGGGTATATAAATTTTCACCGGACGGCAGGGTGTCTTCCTTCGGCGAAAGCGGGGATGGTCAAGGACAGTTTGGCGCGGCGGGTTCGGAATTTTACACCGGCCCCAGCGGTATTGATGTTGATGAATATGACAACATCTATGTGGCCGATACCCTTAACAACAGGATTCAAAAATTCAGCCCCGACGGAAAATTTATAAAGGCATATCCTCTGCGAGATACGGACAGCCCCCAGGATGTGGTGGTGGAGGCGGGAGGAAACATCTTTACCGTCACATCATCGGGTAATCTTATAGAGCTGAACTCCGAGGGCAAGGTCCTGAAGACCACGGAACTGCAGGAATCTTCCCGGGATGGCTGGGGATTTGTGGGCATTGCCGGCGGCAGGGAAAACACCCTTCTAATGGTGGCGGCAGGTCGGCACCAGGTAAAGGTGTTCTCGAAAGACAGGGAAGTTTATTCCATCAAGGGGGACATGTCGGGGGGTTTCATATACCCTCACAACATTGCCGTCAATGAGGATAATGTGGTAATAATCGGAGGAGATCCCTTTTCTTCCGACGACCTTAACAACCGGGTGATGATGTTCGATAAAAAAGGTACATTAGTAAGCGAAATCTTTTCGGGATACAGCGGCGGCAGATTTTTTGGACCGAGGGATGCGGTGTTTTTAAAGGACAGGCTTTACCTGCTGGACCTGGATATGATTTCAGTTTTTGATAAAACCGGCGGTTTCATAACCAGTTTCGGAGGAAGGGGAGAAAACCCCGGGGATTTTGGGGTATATGACAATTACGGCCAGGAACAGGGGCCTGCTGGCATTGCTGCAGGGGCTGACGCCGAGCTTATAATAAGCGATACTTACAATGACCGCATCCAGAAAATTACCATTGAGGGAAAATATGCCGGCGGCTTTGATGTGAGCTCTCCTGGGCCCATCACTTCGGACAGGGATGGCAATATATATACTGTGCTGCCGGGGGAAGCCAGGGTTGTCAAGTTTTCTCCTGAGGGCAAGAAACTTCTGGAATTTGGGAAGCCCGGCATGGGCGATGGGGAATTTTTCCTGGAAAACGGCGAGGGTGACCTTCAGGGGCCTGATGGAATCGCTGTGGATGACCAAAAAGGACTCATCTATGTATCGGATACTGCAGCCCACCGCATTGAGATATTTGACAGCCAGGGAAATTATGTAAAATCCATCGGCGGCTTTGGCACCGGGGAAAATGGATTTTATTATCCCAGAAGCCTGGCGCTGGACCGGGAAGGTTTTCTGTGGGTGGCGGACTCGGGCAACCACAGGGTTGTACGGCTGAATGTCAGATGAGATTTAAGGGAGGTAAAGAACCTCCTTTTTTTTATTAAAGATGCTAATCTCATTTATTGAAAAACCACCGCGCTGACTAAATGCCGGAGGGTTTGTTTTTTTTTACGCAAAGAAGGAATAACTGAAATTGCGTAGAATATCTTATATTTAATATTCTTTTATAAATTATTCACCATTAATCATCATGGGAAGTGTGAAATAAACTTGCTTCACACCTCTCACATCAAATCCGGGAGGGGCATATGCAGAAATTAAAAGTCGGTATTATAGGTGCGGGCAGAGGCGGCAGCGCTCTACTGGAGACATTAAAGGATTTTGACAATATTCAGGTAGTTGGCATAGCCGACATTGAACGGAAGGCTCCGGGGATGAAAATAGCAGGGCAGCGGGGCATAAGATGCTTTGATAGTGCCGAAAAACTTTTGCGGGAAAGCCAGTTGGATGTGGTTTTTGAGGTGACAGGAGATGACGGCCTGGTAAAAGAGCTCCGGAGCATGATCCCGGAAAGTACCACACTGGTGGAGTCCAGGGCTGTAAATATCATGCTTACCATTATCAGGGAGCGAAAAGAGCTGCTGGAAATAAAGGAGATAAAAGAACAGCTTTCCATAATCCTGAACTCCGCCCAGGAAGGTATCCAGATGGTGGACCGCAACGGAATCATAAAATATGTGAATCAGGGATATACAAGGATTACCGGTATTCCCGCCGAGCAGCGTATAGGCACCAATGTGTTTGATGTGTCCCCCGATGGCGCCCTGGTGGAGGTGTTGAGGACGGGCAAACCCTGTTTAGGCAAGAGAAACAGGGCGGTGGGGTCCAATGCCGAGGTCATTTCCAACGCATCCCCCATCGTTGTAAACGGCAAGATGACCGGAGCTGTGGTGGTGTTTCAGGATATCAGTGAGATCATCCATCTTACCGAAGAACTCCGGCGTTCCACCTCTGTCATCAATGGATTGAAGGATGAAATAAAAAAGCTAAGCGAAGGCCAGGGGAAATTTGAGGATATAGTGTGTCAAAGCCAGAAGATGAAGAATATTATAAATTTAGCACAAAAAGCTGCCCGGGAGGACACCACCATCTTGATCACAGGGGAGAGCGGTACCGGCAAGGAAATCTTCGCCAATGCCATCCACGCTGAAAGTCCCAGAAACGGCAAGCCCTTCATCAAGGTGAACTGCGCCGCTATACCTGAAAATCTTCTGGAAAGCGAGCTTTTCGGTTATGAGGCCGGAGCATTCACCGGTGCCGGAAAGCTCAAACTGGGGAAATTTGAACTTGCTTCTGGCGGTACCATATTCCTAGATGAAATCGGGGACATGAGCCCGGTGCTGCAGGCAAAACTTTTAAGGGTTATCCAGGGTCAGGAAATTGAGCGCATCGGCGGCACACACCCCATAAAAATCGATGTAAGGATAATTTCCGCCACCAACAGGGACCTGGTGGACCTCATTCGCCGCGGCCGCTTCCGGGAAGACCTTTATTTCCGGCTGAATGTAATAAACATTCACATTCCACCTTTGAGGGAAAGAAAAGAAGATATCCCGGCCCTCACCGATTTATATATTAATTTCTTTAACCGAAAATTTTATAAAAATGTGAAAGGGGTGACCAATAAGGCGAGGGACATGCTGATGTCCTACAACTGGCCGGGCAATGTGAGGGAGCTGGCAAACATCCTGGAGAGGACCATCCTCATGGCCGACGGGGAATGGATCACCGAGGAACTTCTGATACCCTACTTCGAACAGTTCAAAGGCCGGGAAAAGGCCAGGGGCGGCATACTTCCCCTGGAAGAAATGGAAAAGCGCATGATAAAGAAGGCCCTGGAGGAATACGGCACCAGCGTGGAAGGCAAGCGCAAGGCCTCCGAAGCCCTGAAAATATCCCTGGCTACTCTGTATAATAAATTAAAAAAATATGGCATCCGCATATAAGTCGGTGGAAGAAATATATAATTTTTAGAAACACAATTATAATTTTTGGAATGTCTTTTAACTCCAGTTTTCTAAAAATTCCGCTGGTATAGCTCAGCAGAAATTATAAAAACTAGAAATGCCGGCTTTCAGGGACTGCTTTCCGGATTGAAAATAACGCCCATCTTTTTGGCATCGGATTTGCAAAGAATATTTACAACCTGATATACAGCTTTTGTACTTAATTTCGTATTTAAGGCAGCTTTTTCAAGCCAAAGAGAGGAGCAATTTCGATGAAATCTACCGATGTAGTGGTGATCGGAGGAGGGGTCATAGGCTGTTCCGTAGCATACCATCTCGCAAAAAGGGGAATTGATGTCACCATCGTCGAAAGGGACGATATAGCTTCGGGAACCTCCGGAGCATGTGATAAGGCTGTCCTTCTGCAATCCAAAAACCCTGGGCTGCACCTGGAGATGGCCCTTGAAAGCGTCAAGCTGTTCCCCCAACTTCAGAGGGACCTGGATACAGATATAGAATTTAAAAATAACGGCGGCATGATAGTCATAAAAACTCAAGAACAGTGGCAGGTTATGCAGGGATTTGTAGAAAGGCAGAAAAAAGTAGGCCTCTGGGTAGAACTTCTGGGACGAGAACAGGCCCTCCAGCGGCAACCGGCCTTTGCACAGGATATAGTGGGTTCCACATACAGTCCCATGGACGGTGAAGTGAACCCCATTAACCTGACTCTTGGGTTTTTCCGCGGGGCCAAAAAATACGGGGCAAAACCACTGCTTTCTACGGAAGTCAGGGGTATAAAGGTGGAAAAAGGCAGGGTCAGCTCGGTTTTGACCACCGGGGAGGAAATACTCACCAGATTTGTGGTAAATGCCTGCGGTGTTTATGCACCGGTCATAGGCAGGATGGTAGGGATCGATATTCCTATTATCCCGAGGAGGGGACAGATAATAGTGACTGAACCGGTACCCCCTCTCATCCATGGAGATGTGAACTGTGCCAGGTATATAACCGCCAAGTTCAAACCTGAGCTCCTGGGCAATGATGAAAATGCCAGGCTGGGCATCGGGCTTTCACTGGGACAGACCGAAAACGGTAACCTGCTCATCGGGGGCACCAGGGAGTTCGTGGGTTATGACAGGAGAACCACCCACAGGGCCCTCCGGGCCATATTAAAACATGCTGTCAGCCTGGTGCCGGCCTTGAAGGATATCAGCATTATACGCAGCTTTGCCGGGCTCCGGCCCTATACGCCCGACGGCCTCCCCATACTGGGAGAGGTTGAGAACCTCAAGGGGTTCATTATGGCTGCGGGCCATGAGGGAGACGGCATAGCCCTTTCGGCCGTAACCGGCAAAATAATATCCGAAATCATTGCTGACGGCCGTACGTCATTAAATATTGACATGGGGAAATTATCTCTTTCAAGATTTAAGGAGGAAGATATACATGGATTTCGGGAAAGTCATAACTGCTATGGTAACGCCGTTTGATGAAAATCAGGCGGTGGATTTTGCGGCTTTTGAAAATCTCATAGAGCACCTCATAAAAACCGGTACCGATACGCTGCTCGTCACCGGTACTACTGGAGAATCACCCACCCTTTCCGATGAGGAAAAACTAGAACTCTTCAAAGCAGCAAAAAATATTGCGGGTACCAGGGCAAAGGTCATTGCCGGCACCGGTTCCAATTCTACCCACCACAGTATAGAACTTTCTCAAAAGGCGGAAAAAATCGGTGTAGACGGCCTCCTGCTGGTATCTCCCTATTACAACAAACCCACCCAGGAAGGTCTTTACCAGCATTTCAGGATGATAGCCCAATCGGTGGATATACCGGTGATTTTATACAACGTGCCCGGCAGGACCGCTGTGACCATAGAACCGGAAACCCTGGGCAGACTTTCGGAAGTAAAAAACATAGCGGCGGTAAAGGACGCGGGAGGCAACCTCGATAAGACCAGCAAGACCAGGGTTCTGGCCCCGGACCTTACCGTCTACAGCGGCGACGACAGTCTTACCCTCCCTATGCTCGCCTTAGGAGCGAAGGGCGTCATCAGTGTGGCGTCCCATATAGTGGGCAAAGACATAAAAGAGATGATTGAGGCCTTCGAGAGGGGAGACCATAGGAAGGCTGAAGAGATCCACCTGAAGCTGTTCGATCTTTTCAAGGCGCTCTTTGTCATAACAAATCCCATACCTGTCAAAGAAGCCCTCAACATGATGGGAATAAAAGTGGGAGGTTTCCGTCCGCCGCTCACCCCGGCCGATGAAAAGACTAAAAAGATGCTGGAAGGAATTTTGAAAGCCCGAGGGCTAATACAATAGGATTCATACACTACGGCAGTTTCTGGCCTGTAAACTAAAATTAAAGCGGCCCGGGATAATCATGTTTACTATAACCCAGTGAAAATTTCGCCGGTGGTTATCGTAGGGATTAATAGTGTGGTAATACATATAGAGTACAGGTGGTTATCCCGGGTGCTTTTAACAATAATCATGCCATGAGAGGAGGGACGTAAGAAGGTTTATAAATGTAAGTTCAGTTAATTTTCATGAATATTACAAAAAGGAGGTAAATTCATGAGTCTTACGGCAATTGTCTGGATTATCACTATTGTCTTCTGCGGCATTTTTCTATGGATTTCCTTCAAGGTTCAGGACTCTGCCAGCCAGAGTTTTTCCAACTATGCCATAGCCGGCGGAACACTGCCTATATACCTTATTTTATTTACGGATATCGCCACCATCATGGGGGCAGGAAACTTCATAGGCCATGCTGCCCAGGGCTACAAGATAGGTCTTGTGGACATACCTTTCGTTTTCGGAGAACAGGGCTCCAAGATAATTTTCGCTCTCATATTTGCAGGCCTTGCCGGCAGATTCACCTACAACACCCTCTCCGAGATGATGGATGATCTGCTGGTGAGGGATAAAGCCACAAGAGCTATTGTGGGCGTCCTTACCGCCAGTATTATGATAGCCTGGGTAGGAGGCCAGGGCAAGGGGTTGGGCGACATTTTTGCCACCTTCACCGGTGCCAATCCGATTCCCATTATAATGCTCTTCAATGCGGTGTTTATCATATACACCTTCCTGGGCGGCATATATTCGGTGGTCTGGACGGACCTGTTGCAGGGCATCATCGTGGTGGTATTTGCTTTTATTTTCTACGGATTCGCCTTTGCGCCGGTTAATTTTTCTCTAGGTGTTCTGCAGCAGAAACTGGCAGAGGTGGGTGCTGCGAACCTGGGAACCCTCAGCAACGTGCCCTTTGCGGTTATACTCAAGAATTTTGTAACAGGATGTTTCGGCATCCTGGCAGCCCAGATTTACTGGCAGAGGTGCTTTGCCGCCAAGGATTCGGGCACCGCTCGAAATGGCATGCTGGTCAGCGGCATTGCGGCGGTTATTTTTGTGAGCATGACAGCCATGGTGGGCCTTGTGACAAAGGTGTTAAACCCCAATCTGGCAAATCCCAACCAGGCCATGCCCTGGCTCATGATGAACTATACTCCCACGTGGGTGCTGGCTGTAGTTTTTACACTGATTCTGGCCGCGGCCATGTCCAGCGCAGACTCCAACCTTAACTCTGCGGCGGTTATACTGGTTAATGACCTGATAAAACCCTTCGCTCCTAACAAAACAGATAAGGAACTGGTGAATTATGCAAAGGTATTGACAATAGTCGTAGGCATTTTTTCCACCCTGGCAGCCATTTACGCTTCCAGCATCATCGGCCTTTTCTCCAAGGCGTACACCATGGCCGGCGGCGGCATCGTGCCGGTACTTCTGGTGGGCCTTCTGTGGAAGAAGACCGGCGAACCCTTCACCATGGGCACCAAGAATAGCCGCATAACTCCCTGGGGCGCCCGCCTGGGCATAATAGTGGGTTCCGTTGTATCCCTTTCAAAATACGGTATACTCTGGGGTGTCGTCATTTCAGCCATAGTGACCATTGTAGTTTCACTCCTCACTCCCGATGTGTCTGAGCCGATAGCCCCGGATACAAAAGCGGCTTAAGGGATTTCTTGAGTTAGTCTGGAGTCATCTTAACGGAAACTAACAAAATAAAATTTAGCTTAGCAAGACCGGCAAGATAATACTTGTCGGTCTTTTTGCTTATACAATAATTTGATACAATAAATTAAAACAATAATAGAGGTGAGGATTATGGGTGGTGTCAGAGAAGCTCTTGAAATCCACATTAAAAGAGTCGAAAAAAAGAAACTTTATGAAGAAATGAAAGCCGCTGCTCAAGATCCGCTTTTTATGAGGGATTTAGAAGATTCTATGAAGGATTGATATGACAATACTTGTAGAAGCCGCATGTATTTATATGAAAGTAGAGGTAGGGCGAACATGACAAATGTTGAAGCTTATCTTAAATCCCCCACCGAGCGGGTGGATGACCTATTGTGCAATGGCCTCAAAATAATCCAGGACAAAAATTCCTACTGCTTTTCCATAGATGCGGTACTGCTTTCCAATTTCGTGAGGGCGGGTAAAAAAGACCGCATAATCGACCTGGGCACCGGCAGCGGGGTAATACCCTTACTGCTTTCGGCCAAGACCGAAGCTCCGAAAATCGTGGGTATCGAGATGCTGGAAGAAGTGGCCGAAAGGGCGGAGCGCAGCGTACTGATGAATAATCTTAAAGGACGGGTAAAGATTATATGCGGGGACTTGAAAGAGGCTCCGCGGATTTTCGGGCGGGAAAGCTTTACCGTGGTGGTGACAAATCCGCCATATATGAGGATGGATGAGGGTAAAATCAGCCCTAAAAAGGATATAGCCATAGCCCGCCACGAGGTGGCCGCCACTCTTGAAGATGTGGTAAATGCCGCCGCCGGGCTTCTTACCTTCGGCGGAAAATTTTATATGGTGTACAGGACATGGCGCCTTACAGATGCCATATTTGAACTAAAAAACCGTGCCCTGGAACCCAAGTTGCTGAGGTTTATCCAGCCCAGGGCGGCAGATCCCCCCAACCTATTTTTGGTTTTAGCCCAAAAGGGCGCCGGCTCCGGGCTTAAAATCCTCCCGCCCCTGGTAGTCTATAATGATGACGGAAATTACACGGAGGAGATCAACAGAATCTACTTTGAAGACTTGAAGTCTTCCTCATCCTGAAATATTTAAATATGCTATAAATAATATTTTTAAATTTACATTTGGAGGGAGTTTGCGTGGACAAAAAAGGCACATTATATCTTTGCCCCACGCCCATAGGCAATCTGGAGGATATTACGCTCAGGGCCATCAGGGTTTTAAAGGAAGTGGATTTTATTGCCGCCGAAGACACCAGGGTAACCAGGAAGCTGCTCAATCATTATGACATTAAGACCCCTCTTGTCAGCTACCATGAGCATAACAAGAGGGAAAAAGGGCCAGAGATAATTTCTTTGCTTGAAGAGGGAAAAAATATTGCCCTGGTCACTGATGCGGGCACTCCGGGGATTTCCGATCCGGGGGAAGACCTGGTGAGGCTGGCGGTGGAAGCGGGGATCGCCGTGGAGCCCCTCCCCGGCGCCGCAGCTGCAATTTGTGCACTGGTAGCATCGGGAATTTCTACCGGGAGGTTTGTTTTTGAGGGATTTTTGCCGAGGAAAAAAAAGGAGAGAACCGAAAGATTGAAGGAGCTTTCTGCGGAAACCCGGACAATAGTGCTTTATGAGGCCCCCCACCGGCTGTTGAAGACCCTGAAAGATCTGGGGCAGGCTCTGGGAGATCGCAGTATTGCCATAGCCCGGGAGATGACGAAAGTCCACGAGGAATTCTTTCGAGGCACTGTCACGGATGCGGTGGCAAGATTTACCCGGACTCCGCCCAGGGGGGAACTGGTGATGGTCATAGAGGGCCGGAAGGATGATGTTGAAACAAACACCGTGACTTTCCCGACGGATACGGCATCGTGCCCTGAAAATCCGGAAAATAAAAGCCCGGCGGGGACCGGGCTGGATAGAAAAGATATCAAAATATATTTGAGAGAAAAACTTGAGTATTATACCTCCATGGGCTATTCCAGAAAGGAAGCCCTGAAAAAAACCGCCGCCGAAGCAGGCATCTCCAGAAATGAAGCCTACGATATACTGTTTCGAGAAAGCTCCGAAGTAGAGGAAAAGACCACTGAGCCAACTGATAATCAGTTCAAGCGTAAAAACTAAACGCAGCCGGAGATGGCCATATACACAAATCGGATTTTTAATAGTTATCAATGTTTTGCTGGAAATCATAAACCATCCGGGAGATATCGGCCAGGGTCTGCAGAGATACCGCTTCCCATCCATCCCGGGTGAATATGGTAATAATATAAGGACGTTTTCCAAAAACTATACCCACATCGTGAAACTTGTCATCCAGAGCTCCCATCTTATGGGCCACTAAGGTGCCGTCGGGCAAATCCTGAGGAATGCCTTCTTTGAAAATGGAATGTTCCATGAAATAAAGCAGCTCATTGCCGTAATCAGGATATTTTTTACTGAAGGCCAGCAGCTCCTCAAGGTATCTGCCCATATCTCTGGGAGTGGTAATATACAGGCCGTCTATCTTGCCAGTGGCGGAAGCTCCCAGGGATTTTTCAAAGGCAGTCAGCCCATCATGGTCGATAAAATCCAGAAGCATTTTCCAGGCCACATTGTCACTGTATTCGATGGAAAGGCGCGAAAGTTCCCTGAGGGTATACCTGCCCCCAAAGGGTTCGCCCTGGAGAATGCCGGTGCCCCGGGTGTAATATTCTTGTGTATAGGTGAGGGTAGCATTTAAATCTATCTTTCCTTCTGCCGCCAGTTCATAAAGGTATAGCACCAGCGGCAGTTTTATGGTGCTGGCGGCGGCATATACATTATCCGAGCCCAGCTCCAGGGTTTTGCCTGAATTGAGGTCCTTTACATATACGCTTATTTTTCCAGGCCTATCCTTGATATAGTTCTGCAATTCGAGCTTTAGACTTTCATAGTCCGGGCCGGTAGTGTTATTTGGGTCGCTGACAACCCCATCTTTCTTTGATCCCGAGGTAATGTCGGCATATGAAACCATCTGAGGTAGTACCCCAGCTGAAAATGTTAAAATAATAACAATTATAACCGGTAATACACCTGCCTTAAATATTCGTTTCATTTTTTCCTTCCCCCTGTGTAATGGTTTTTAAGTGCCACAATGCGGCTTCTATTTTATTATAAAGCCTGGCAAAGGGTTGTTCCATAGTAATTTCAGGATATTAAAAGGATTTTCGGAAAAAAAGTAGAACAATATAATTTATGACAATATCTGGTTAATATTATGGGGGAGAGGATAAAATGTTCGATATCATTATCAAAAACGGTAAAATCATAGATGGCACCGGGAATCCCTGGTTTTATGCGGACATTGCCGTAAAGGACGGGAAAATAGCCGCTATAGGAAAACTGGAAGGAGCCGAAACCCGGGAGGCCATAGATGCAAAGGGGCTGGTGGTTTCGCCGGGGTTTATAGACATTCATTCCCATTCGGACCTGGAGCCCATGGTGAACTTCCGCTGCGAGAGCAAGGTGCGCCAGGGGGTTACCACAGAACTGGTGGGAAACTGCGGGGACTCGGCGGCACCGGTGTTCGGCATGGCATACGACCAGCAGAAAGAATATATAGATGGCCATTATGACATCAGCTCCAACTGGCATACCGTGGACGAATACCTTTCAAAGATAGACAGGGCAAAGCCCGGCATAAATTACGCCACTCTGGTAGGCCATGGCACATTGCGAAAATCGGTGATGGGATATGAACGCAGGCCCGCGACAGAAGATGAGCTTTCCAGAATGAAGGACCTCCTGCGGGAGGCTTTACGGCAGGGAGCCTTCGGCATGAGCACAGGGCTCATATATCCCCCTGGTTCCTTTGCCGATACGGGTGAGCTCATAGAGATTTCTAAAGTGATGGCCGAAGAAGGCGGCATATATTCCACCCATATGAGGGATGAGGGAGAAAAACTGGAGGAAGCCGTGGCCGAAGCCATAGAAATAGGCAGAAAGGCGGGCGTCCCTGTGGAGATTTCCCACCACAAGGCCTGCGGGAGGAGCTATTTCGGCAGGGTGGAAAAGACCCTGAAGATGATGGAAAAGGCCCGGACAGAAGGCATCGATGTGACCTGTGATGTCTATCCCTATACGGCTACCGCCACTGGCCTTTCCTCCATAATCCCGGACTGGGCCCATGAAGGCGGCATGGAAAAGCTCCTGGATAGGATTCGGGATAAAACCCTCCGGGAAAAAATTAAGGAAGAGACCCATCCGGTGCAGATGGCATTGAGCGGCTATGAAAATATATATATATCCTGTGTGGGTAGCGAAGAGAACAGGAAATACCAGGGTGCAAGCCTTGCCGACATAGGTCGGGAACTGGAAAAAGACCCCCTTGATGCAGCCCTTGACCTCATTCTGGAGGAAAAGGGCGACGTGGGCATGATACGTTTTGCCATGGATGAGGAAGACGTAAAAAAGGTCATCAGCCACCGCCTATCCATGATAGGCTCCGACGGCAGCGCCCTGGCGCCTTATGGAGTGCTGGGGAAAGGCCATCCCCACCCCAGGAATTACGGCACTTTCCCCCGGGTAATCTCCCGGTACTGCCGGGAATTCAAAGTAATCTCCCTGGAAGACGCGGTAAAGAAGATGACGTACTTTCCGGCCTGCCGCATGGGCCTGTCCGATCGCGGACTTTTAAAACAGGGTATGGCTGCTGACATCACCATATTTGACTTTGAAAATGTGAAGGACATCGCCACTTATGAAAATCCCCATTCTTACCCCGATGGCATAAAATATGTTATCGTGAACGGCGTCATGGTCATTAAAAATGGGGAGCATACCGGCGAGCGTCCGGGGAAGGCGCTGAGGAGGCTGTAATGCAGGAAATTCAATAAAACATTAAAGCCTGAAAGTATGTAACGAATTCTGGCAAAGAAGGGGGTAGTATGGTTGTCGGAAGTCCTCAAGAACATGCAGGATACCGTTGTCAAATATGCCCGGGTGCTTTCTCGCATATTAAAGGTGGATGTGGAGATAGTGGATGACAGGCTCAACCGCATTGCCGGCACCGGCAGTTTTGAAAACAGGGTCAATACCGACATGTCCGATGAGGGATATGTCTACAGGACGGTACTGCAGACCGGAGAAAAGAAAATCATCAGGAACCCCGGCATGCATGAAATATGCATGCGCTGCCCCAAGAGGTACCATTGTGAGGAGACCTTTGAGATAAGCACCCCTATAAAGATCGGCGATGAGGTTATAGGAGTTATAGGCTTCGTATGTTTTGACCAGCAGCAAAAAAACCACATACTGGAAGACCTGGACACATATCTGGAGTTTCTGGACCAGATATCGGATTTAATATCATCTAAGGCCCTGGAAGAGATTGAAAAGGAGAAGACCCTAAACGCCTTTAATGAAAAAATCAACACAGTTTCAGGCTCTGCGGAGAATTTTGGCCTCGACAAAATACTGGGTGAATCGGAAAAGATAAAATCATTGAAAGAAAAGGTTAAAAAAATTGCCCGCTCATCTTCCACGGTGCTGATTACAGGGGAAAGCGGTACCGGGAAGGAGCTTCTTGCCAGGGCCATCCATATGGAGAGCTACAGGGCTGATGGTCCTTTTGTAGCCATAAATTGTGCCGCCATCCCCGAGACGCTGCTGGAAAGCGAACTGCTGGGATATACGCGGGGCGCCTTTACCGGTGCCGATGTAAGGGGCAAGATGGGCAAGATTGAGCTGGCCCATAAGGGCACACTTTTTTTTGATGAAATAGGAGATATGCCCCTCTACCTGCAATCAAAACTGCTTCGGGTGCTGGAGCAAAAAGAAGTAACCAGGCTGGGCTCCAACAAACCCGTGCCGGTGGATGTGAGGTTTATCGCTGCCACCAACAAGGACCTGGAAAGGATGATAAGGGAAAGGGCCTTCAGGGAAGACCTATACTACAGGCTCAACGTCATACCTCTGGAGGTGCCGCCCCTGAGGGAGCGCAAGGAAGACATAGAGCAGCTAACCAAGTTTTTTATAGAAAAGTACTGTCGGCTCTTCAACAAAAAGGTCATTCTAATTGATGACAGGCTATGGGAATACATGAAAATGTACGATTGGCCCGGCAATGTGAGAGAGCTGGAAAACACAGTGGAGTACATGGTGAATATGCTGGGAAGCGACGGAATAATAACTATGAGGCTTATGCCCAGGAAATTCATGGAAGACGCCGGGAGGGCGAAAGACGACATAGACAGCCTGGAAGAAATGGAAGCAAGACTCATAAAAAGGGCCCTGAATATTTACGGCAGAAATGTTACAGCAAAAAAGCAGGTGGCAAAAAAACTGGGGATCGGTATGGCCACCCTTTACCGAAAATTAAAAAAATACGGGTTTGATTAAAAAAATTTTATAAATTGACCGGATTTATCATAATGATAAAATAATTATCATATCGATAAATAATGCCCGGCCTCTTTATATTGCTGCAGGAAAATTGCAGCATATTTTTTTATCATATTGAGAAAAAATGTAAGAGTGTTGGTATAGAATGAATTTTAAAAGCGGCCCCGGGAATCGGAAAGACTTTAGAACGTCAATACAGGCACAGGTTCAGACAGAATTTACATTATATTTTTTATTTTGGCACGTTTATTGCATAACTTCATTAACATAAATGGGCAAAAGAGGGAGTTGATGTTTTAAAATGGCCCGGGTATTAATGTTAAAGTGCGTGCTTTGCGGCAGGACTTACAGGGAAAGGGAGGTGGACTACACCTGCCCCCACTGCGGGATGGACGGTACCCTGGACGTGCTCTACGACTATGATGAGATTAAAAAACATTTTACCAGGGAATGTCTCGAAAAAAGCCGGGATTTTACCCAATGGAGATACCGTGACATATTACCTGTAAATGATGAAACTAATATACAGCCCCTGGAGGTGGGCTTTACACCTCTCTATGACAGCGGGGTGCTGGCCCGGGAGTACGGAGCGAAAAAGGTGTACATAAAGGATGACGGCAGAAACCCGACGGCGTCGCTCAAAGACAGGGCCAGCGCCGTTGGAGTAGCCAGGGCTCTGGACTATGGCAAAAACACCATTGCTTGTTCCTCCACCGGCAATGCCGCCAGTTCTATGGCGGGATTTGCGGCGGTGGCAGGGCTTAAAAGTTTTATATTTGTACCCGAGAGCGCTCCGGAGGCCAAGGTGGCCCAGCTTTTGATTTACGGCGCCACGGTGGTGCTGGTGAAGGGAAATTACGAGGATGCCTTCAATCTGTCCACTGCGGCCATATACAAATTCGGTTGGTACAACCGAAACTGCGGCATAAATCCGTATCTGGTGGAGGGCAAGAAGACCTGCGGCCTGGAAATTGCGGAACAGCTGGGATGGGAGGCGCCGGACAGAATCTTCATTGCGGTGGGCGACGGATGCTGTATCAGCGGACTCTACAAGGCCTTTTACGACCTGAAAGCCCTGGGATTTATCGATCGTATGCCAAAACTTGTGGGAGTTCAGGCCGCCGGCAGCAGCCCCATATATCATGCATTTAAATACCATCTGCCAAAAGTGGAATTCGTGAAACCTGATACCCTGGCGGACAGCATAGCCGTGGGGGCCCCCAGAAATTGGGCCAAAGCGTTGAGGGCGGTGAGGCAAACCGCCGGAGATATGGTAACGGTCACCGATGAGGAGATCCTGGAGGCTATGAAGGAACTGGCCCGGAAGACCGGGGTTTTCGGAGAGCCCGCCGGGGTCACCGGATTTGCGGGATTCAAAAAAATGGCAAAAGAACGTTATATTGGCATGGATGAGCGTATAGCCATAGTAGTGACCGGCAATGGATTAAAGGACATCGCCAGCGCCCGCAAAGCTGTAGCAAAACCGATCCTGGTGGAACCGGATATAAATGAACTGCTGAAGAGAATATGCTGCTAGCAGAGAATACTTATCAGGGGAGGAAAATCATGGATAAAGAGCTTGTTTGGGGACCGACCTTTGAAGAAATGCTGCACCCGGAGAAAATTCCGGAAGAGATAAGAAAAAAGGCGCTGAAGGCCAGAGAGGAGGCACCCCTTGACCCTATAAACCTTTTCAACATCACCTGGAAGAAGCCCGATGGCACACCGTGTTATATGGTGCTTCCTAAAAAGCTTACGGGGGTGGATGCCAATATTATAGTGCTCTACGGCCGGGATTTCCCCACGGGGTCCCATAAGGTGGGGGCTACCTATGCCGTAACCGTGGAAAACCAGCTATACGGCCGTATAAAGCCCGGAGAGCATACTGTGGTATATCCTTCCACCGGCAATTACGGTATAGGCGGAGCATGGGTAGGGCCCAGGATGGGCTATGATTCTCTGGTTATTTTGCCGGAACTCATGAGCAGGGAGAGATTTGAGAAGATAGCAAGTTACGGTGCCAGATACATAAAGACTCCGGGATGTGAATCCAGTGTCAAGGAGATCTACGATAAATGCAGGGAGCTTTCAAAGGACCCAAAAGTTAAGGTATTAAACCAGTTTGAGGTTATGGCCAACTACAGGTTCCATTACTATGTGACGGGAAACACCATAGCGGAACTGATGGCGGACCTTAAGTCAAAAGGTATCGGCGATGGCGGCTGCGCGGCCTTTGTTTCCGCCATGGGCTCTGCCGGGACCATAGCCGCCGGCGACAGACTGAAGGAAGTTTTTCCCGGCCTCAGGATAGTAGGTTTGGAGCCCATTCAGTGTCCCACCCTTTACAGCAACGGCTACGGAGACCATGACATTCAGGGCATAGGCGACAAGCATGTTACATGGATTCACAATTGTCTAAACATGGATACCCTCATGTGTATAGACGATATAGAGTGCAAAAAGGGACTTCAGCTTCTGACAGACCCGGTGGGGATGGAATACCTGGCGGCAAAGGCGGGTATCGACGAAGAAGATGTCAAACAGATGGCCGCCATTTTCGGCATCTCTGGAGTATGCAATGTGCTGGGGGCTATTAAGGCCGCCAAATTCTGGCGCATGGACAGCCGCAGGAATATAGTCACCATACTGACGGATGCCATAGACAGGTACCATTCGGTGATGGCCGAACTCGATAAAAAATACGGCAGGATGGATATGGCCGGGGCGGCGTTGCGTTACCATAGCATATTCCGTGGCATGAAGCTGGACTACATCCAGGAAGGCACCGTGAACAACCGCGAACGATGGTTCAACCTCAAATACTACACCTGGGTGGAGCAGCAGGGTAAGACCGTGGAAGAGCTCAACGCCCAGAAGAGCAATGCATGGTGGCAGCAGGAAAGGGAGAGAGTCTGCGAGATAGATAAGCTGCTGAAAGCGGTCCGAGGGTTCTAAGATAAGAGGTGAGGAGATTTTTATGAAAGAATTCAATTACCACAGGGCGAAAACCCTGCAGGAGGCCCTTTGCTGGCTCCGGGACTTCAAGGGCGATATAAAGGTGCTGGCCGGAGGTACTGACCTGGTGGTGCGGCTGAAGGAGGATATGGTGAAGGAACACCATATCCTGGATATCAGCGGGATCGGGGAATTAAAAGGGATTTACAGGGATGAAGGTTACATCCATGTACTCCCCCTCACCACCCATGCCGAGATCGTAGAATCCCCCGAAGTGGCATCCTTCGCACCCATTTTGAGGCAGGCCTGCCTTTCCATAGGCTCCCCCCAGATAAGAAACCGCGGCACCCTCGGGGGCAATGTGGGCAACGCATCCCCCGCCGGAGACTCCATAGCGGCTCTCTACGCTCTGGAGGCCCGGGTGAAGATTGTAAGTTGCCGGGGAGAACGGGATATACCCGTGGAAGACTTGTTTGAAGGCCCCAAAAAGACAGTATTGTCTCCAGACGAAATTATATCCGATATTTACATGCCGGAGATGAAAGACGATGTAAGGGGAATTTTCAAAAAGCTAGGGCAAAGAGATGCCCTGGCCATATCGGTGGTCAATGTGGCAGTAAAACTAAAATTTGGCTCCGGCTCTAAAAAAATACTAAAGGCGATCATAGCCCTTGGCGCTGTGGCTCCTACGGTGGTCAGGGCCAGAAAGGTGGAAAGCGCGCTCATGACCGTTCAAATCGTTGATTTTTTGGACGCACCCGATTTTACCGGCAGGCTCATGAATATCTGCGGTACGGTCCGGGAAGAAGTGATGCCTATCTCCGATGTGAGGGCTTCTATGAAATATCGAAGGGACATAAGCGTGAACCTGCTGTATGAGGGCATGCTGGAACTGCTTACGGGTGCCGGGAGGTGATTTCATGGAGGAAAATTACATAGGAAAGGGTTTAAAGCGCCTGGACGCGGAGGAAAAAGTCACGGGGAAGACTCTTTATATGACGGACCTGAAGTTTCCCGATATGCTCTGGGGGACAGTGCTCCGGGCAAAATACCCCCATGCAATTATAAAATCCATCGATACATCCGGAGCGGAAGCCCTACCGGGGGTGGAGGCAGTAATCACATGGCGGGATGTACCGGGGTTCAACGGCTTTGGCATTGTGGTACCTGACCAGCCGGTGCTGTGTCGGGAAAAGGTGAGGTACCGGGGCGATGCCGTAGCGGCAGTGGCAGCGACTTCAAAAGAACTGGCAAAAAGGGCCCTGGAGCTCATCGAGGTCCAATACGAGGAACTGCCTGTAGTGGAGAGCCCCCTGGAAGGTGCAAAGTCCGAAGCACCGAAAGTGCATGAAAAGGGCAACATACACCTTCATACACACGTGAAAAGAGGAAATGTCCGGAGAGGTTTTGAAGAGGCGGATATCGTAATTGAAAACACCTATTACACCGGCAGGCAGGAGCATGCCTTTCTGGAGACTGAAGGTGGAGTGGCAGTTCCCGAAGCCGATGGGTCCATATCAATTTATGCAGGTTCCCAGTACCCTTACAGGGACAGGATGCAGCTGGCCCGCTGTCTTGCCATGCCGGAGGAGAAGATAAGGATAATTTCAAGCCCCGTGGGAGGAGCCTTTGGAGGCAAGGACGAGCTCACCATACAGCCCATCCTGGCAATCCTGGCCTTAAAATCGCGAAAGCCAGTGAAAATGGTGATGGGCCGGGAAGAGTCTATGATTTCCTACTGGAAGCGCCATCCCATGATTTTGGAGTACAGGACCGGAGCAAAAAAAGATGGCACCCTGGTGGCCAATGAAATTAAGATTTATTCAGATACCGGTGCGTATGCCTCCCTGGGAGGGCCGGTTTTAAACCTGGCCATAGAATCCAGCTGCGGTCCCTACAGGATACCCAATGTAGATATAGACGGCTACTGCGTGTATACCAATAACTGCGTGGCCGGGGCCATGAGGGGGTTTGGAGTGCCCCAGGTGACCTTCGCCATGGAGACTCAGATAGACGTGCTGGCGGAAAAGCTCGGCATGGACCCCATAGAAATCCGCAGGAAAAACGCCCTGGAAGACGGCGATGTGGCACCCATAGGTCACCACCTGGTGACCAGCGTGGGAATAGGAAAGGTTCTGGAGAAAATCGAAAACAGCCGCCTATGGAAAGAACGGCGGAAAATGACAAAGGCCGATGAAGAGAAGCCCTGGATAAAGCGGGGGGTTGGCATGGCCATCACCTGGCAGGGTATAGGCCTGGGAGTGGGACTTCCCGACAACAGCAATGCCATAATTCAGATGAAGAGGGATGGGGGCTTTACCGTAAGAGTAGGTTGTGTGGAAATGGGCCAGGGAGCATTGACGGTATTTGCCCAGATAGCCGCCGAGGCCCTGTACTGTCCCGTGGAAAATATAGAGGTGATAGTCGGGGATACCGGGGCTACGGTGGATTCCGGCACCACCACCGCCTCCAGGAGTACCTATGCCGCCGGGAACAGCATAATCCTGGCATCAAACAAGATTCTGGACATCATGAAAGAAAAGGCTGCTTCAATGCTCGGCGCAAAGCCCGAGGAGCTGGATGTAAAGGATGGCTTGATATTCCACAGGCAAAATCTCATACCGGGCCTTTCATACGGACAGATTGCCGGCGCATTTCAACAGGGTTCCGGGCTTCCCCGCACCGAAGGACTTTTTAAATTCCCCGTGGCGGATAAGAGCATTGAAGGGGCTTTCGGGCTTCCGCACCACATTTACGGTTTCTGCGGCCAGGTTGCCCTGGTGGAAGTCGACACCCTGACGGGAAAGGTGAAAGTCTTAGAGGGCCTCACTGTGATAGATGCGGGTACGGTCATTAACCGTAAAGGACTTGAAGGCCAGGCGGAGGGCGGTTTTGTGATGGGCATGGGCTATGCCCTGACGGAAGATGTGCTGACGAAAAGGGGCAATGTCATGACCCCTAATTTCTCCACATACATAATTCCCACCTCTAAAGATGCCCCGGAGATTATCGAGACTATCACCGTGGATTCCAGGGAAGAAACAGGTCCTTACGGGGCCAAGGGCATAGGGGAAATAGTCATGGTGCCCACGGCACCGGCCATCACCTGTGCCATACACCACGCCACCGGCAAAAGAGTATTGAAGATACCGGCTACGGCTGAATATATCTACAGTTTGCTGACAGGGGGGAGTCAGAGTGAAGACATTGATTAAAAATGCGGACATAATAGCCACCTTTGATGACCACATGAGGGAGATAAAGGGCGGGTGGATTTATATTGAAAACAATGTAATAAAAGACATGGGTACGGACTTTCCGCCGGAACTGGAAAAAGACCGGGAGATTTCCGGGAAGGGAATGGTGTTTTTGCCGGGGTTCGTGAACACCCACCATCATTTTTACCAATCTCTTTTCAGGGCGGTGCCGGAGGTCCAGAGCGCCAAGCTCTTCGACTGGTTGGTTTTCCTTTACGAGAGATGGAAGAACATCGACGAGGAAGCGGTGAGAATATCCACTTCCGTTGCCATCATGGAGATGATGAAAAGCGGTGTAACCACCACCACCGACCACATGTACCTTTTCCCCAGGGGTCATGAGGGACTCATGGATGCCCAGATAGAGGCGGCAAAAAATACGGGTGTGAGATTCCATGCCACCCGGGGCAGCATGTGCCTTTCCAAAAAAGATGGAGGGCTTCCGCCGGATTCGGTAGTGCAGGAGGAAGAAGTTATTTTAAAAGATTGTGAAAGGGTTATAAAAAAATATCATGATCCCCGACCCTTTGCCATGACCAGGGTGGCCCTGGCGCCGTGTTCCCCCTTTTCCGTCACGGAGCAGTTGATGAAAGACACCGTGGAAATGGCGGAAAAATACGATGTACTGCTCCACACTCACCTGGCGGAAACAATGGATGAGGATGAATTCTGCCTTTCCATGTTCAATTTGAGGCCCGTGGATTATATGGAAAAAGTTGGATGGCTAAATCCCAGGGTATGGTTTGCCCACATGGTTTACCTTTCCGATGATGACATTAAGAGGCTTTCTGATGCCCGGGCTGGCATGGCCCACTGCCCCACATCCAACATGAGGCTGGGTTCCGGCATCGCCCCTGTCACCAATATGAAGGGTACCGCCATAAGGATTGGCCTGGGAGTGGACGGCAGTGCCAGCAATGATTCCGGCAATTTTCTGCTGGAGGTAAGAAACGCCCTGCTTCTGCAGCGGGTGAAATACGGCTCTGATGCCATTACCCCCCGGGAGGTGCTGCGCATGGGCACTATGGGCGGAGCCGAGGTGCTGCGCATGGATAAGGAGATAGGCTCCATAGAAAAGGGCAAAGCCGCCGACATCATAGGTTTTAAGATGGACCGGCTGGAATTTGCGGGAGGCCTCCTGGATCCCGTGGGGTCCCTGGTGCTCTGCGACGCTAAAGCCGTGGACTTTTCCATGATAAACGGCGAAATAGTCATTGAAGAAGGCCGCTTCACAAGGCTGGATGAAAAATATTACATCAATGAACAAAATAAAATTTCAAAGAAACTAAATTCGTAAATAACTATTTAAAGAAGGGAGGGATTGCTTTGAAACTTACCGGTGTTGAAAAGTGCCTCTTCCCCGGCACCCTGGAGGAAGCCGCAGAGATTCTGGAGCATGAAGGGGATAATGCCGCAGTGGTAGGCGGAGGTCTGGGCATAATCACCGCCCGGGAATCGGCCCCAGGCACCCTGATTTTTCTTGAAAAAATCCCGCTGAAATATATTAAAAAGGAGCAGAACCACCTAAAAGTCGGAGCCAGGACCAGCTTAAGTGAATTTATGAATTCTCCGGTCCTGGAAAAATACCTTTCGGGGAAAGTCAGGTCTGCTATGGAAGGCATATCCACCCATCTTATCAGAAATCAGATTACCCTCGGTGGTGCCGTGGCAGGAAGGGCGCCCTATTCGGACATTGTTACCCTGCTCATGGCGCTGAGAGCAAAGGTGGTCCTGAGGGGGCAGGCGGGGCAAAAGATACTTTCCATCGATGAATATTACGGAGATTTCCAGGACATAAGACGCCAGTATATCATAGAAGAAATCCAACTGCCGGAATACGAAGGAGATTTTGCCTTTGCTATGGAGCGCTTTACCAGGAACGCCACGGATATAACCCTCCTCAATATGGCGGTGCTGGTGAAGATTGAGATTGGAAAGGTAGAGGAGGCCTCCGTGACGGTGGGTTCCAGACCGGAGCCCGCTTACAGGTTCCCGGAAGGCGAGGAGTTTTTAAAAGGAAAAGCGCTCTCAGAGGATCTGGCAAGGCTGTTTGAGGATTTTGTCAGGGAAAAGGTGGATGTCAGGGGAGACTTCAGAATAAGTGAAGATTACAGGCGCCATGTCAGCGGGGTATTTGCCAGGAGGATAGTCGAGAGTCTAGGAGGTGCGTCATGAAAGTACAGTATGTCATAAACGGCAAAAAAACGGAATTTGATATAAGTCCCGGGGATTTATTGCTGGATGTCCTGAGGGACCACGGGTATTACGAAGTCAAGGGCAATTGTTATGGTGGAAGCTGCGGTGCATGCACCGTGCTCATCGACGACATTCCCTATGCCAGCTGCACCGTACTGGCGGCAGGGGTCGACGGCAAAAGCATCACAACTATAAAGGGAATCGGAACTCTGCAAGATCCCCATCTTCTGCAGAAGGCCTTCGTCAGGTCCGGGGCCGTGCAGTGCGGGTACTGCACTCCGGGCACTATCCTTTCAGCCTATGCGCTTTTGAAGAAAAATCCCGACCCCACCGATGATGATATAAAAAAAGCCATCGACGGCAATCTTTGCCGCTGCACAGGATATATACATCAAATAGAGGGAGTTAAAATGGCCGTCAAAATGCTCCGGGAAGGAGGCGAATAAAGTGAGCAAATACAAATACATCGGCAGGAATATTGAAAAAGTGGATGCCTTGAGTCTTGCCACCGGCCAACCGGTGTTCACCGATGACGTTTCGTTGCCGGATATGCTATACATAAAGATTCTGCGTTCGCCCTATGCCCATGCCCTCATCGAGGAAATTGACACATCGGAGGCAGAACGTGTCCCCGGGGTAAAACTGGTGTTGACCTACAAAAACACCCCCAGGAACATCCACACCACTGCAGGCCAGGGATGGCCCGAACCCTCGCCCTATGATACCTTCATGTTTGATTATAAAGTGCGGTTTGTCGGGGATAAGGTGGCGGCAGTGGCCGCAGAATCCGAAGAAATCGCCCAAAAGGCCCTGAAGCTTATCAAAGTAAGATATCGAAAGCTTCAGGCAGTACTTGCAGCGGTAGATGCACTAAAAGAAGATGCTCCCGTCATCCATGAAGAGCCCGAAATCAAAGGTGCCTATAATCCTTCAAAGAACCTTGCTGCTCACATCGACGTAAAGATAGGCGATGTACAAAAGGGGTTTGAGGAATCGGACGTGGTCATGGAAAGGACTTATGAGACCCAGTATGTCCAGCAAACGCCCATAGAACCCCATGTGGCCATTTCCTACCTGGATGAATACGGCAGGATTGTAATAAGGACCTCTACCCAGGTGCCCTTCCATGTGAGGAGGATAGTGGCTATGATGCTGGGGATCCCCGTGAGCAAGGTCAGGGTCATCAAGCCCCGCATAGGGGGAGGTTTCGGCACCAAGCAGGAAATTGTGGTGGAGGGGATATGCGCCTTTGTCACCCTGAAAACCGGAAGGCCCGCCAGACTCCTCTACACCAGGGAAGAGGAATTCGTCTCATCCACCACCAGGCATCCCATGAAAATTACCATGAAGCTGGGGGCCAAAAAAGATGGTGCATTACATGCCATCAGCATGTACGTTTTAAGCAATACCGGGGCTTATGGTTCCCATGCCCTCACGGTGGCTTCCAATGCCGGCTCCAAATCCCTGCCCCTTTACAACAGGGCACCCCATGTGGAATTTGTGGCCGATGTGGTATATACCAATCTCCCGGTATCGGGAGCCTTCAGAGGATACGGAGCTCCTCAGGCCTATGCGGCGGTGGAGCAGGCCATAGATGAAATGTCCTATGAGGTGGGCTTGAGTCCTGTGGAATTCAGAAAGAAAAACCATATCGTCACCGGAGAGACATCCCCCATATTCAGGGCCCTGGGAGAAGGGCGGGAAGGAGTTACTCAGTACATCAGGAGCTGTGCCCTGGATGAACTCATTGAAAAGGGCATGAAGGAAATCGGATGGGATGCGAAGTTTGGAAAACACATCAGAAATAAAAGCAAAGTCCGGGGCGTTGGTATGGCCATCCTGATGCAGGGCTCAAGTATTCCCCTTATAGACATGGGAGCCGCCACCCTTAAGCTTAATGAAGATGGTTCCTTTAACCTCCTGTATGGCGGCACCGATCTGGGCACCGGCCTTGACACCATTTCCGCCCAGATAGTGGCGGAGACCCTGGGGGTAAAACCCGAACAGGTGATAGTCTACGCTTCGGATACTGACCTCACTCCCTTTGACGTGGGAGCTTATGCTTCCAGCGGCACCATTATCTCCGGCGGGGCGGTCCTGAATGCCGCCCTGAAGATAAAGGAGCAGATCCTGGATGTGGCCAGGGAAATGCTGGAAGAATTGGATGCAGGCAGCCTGGTGCTGGAGGATGGCTGCGTAAAGAGCCTTGCCACCGGAAGGTCGGTGACATTGAGCGAGATCGCACATCATTCCCTGTATGTCAGCAACCTCCACCAGATCATCGCCTCGGGTTCCATGGTATCTCCCTATTCGCCGCCTCCCTTTGCCGCCCACTTTGCCGAGGTGGAGGTGGATGAAGATACAGGGGTGGTAACTCCCGTAAAATATGTGGCAGCACTGGATTGCGGCACTGCCATTAATCCAATCTTGATAAAGGGCCAGATTATGGGGGCTGTGGCCCAGGGAATAGGCTTTGCCCTGACGGAGGAGTTCATCTTCGATGACACCGGTCGGGTGGCCAATGCCGGATTCATGAACTATAAGATTCCGTCGGTCAGGGATATGCCGGAAATAGTGCCCATCATCGTAGAAACCTATGAACCTGCCGGTGTATATGGTTCCAAGGCTGTGGCCGAGATAAACATGAACGGGCCGCTACCGACCATCGCCAACGCCATCTATGATGCGGTAGGCATAAGGATACAAAAGTCGCCCTTTACCCCCGAGAAAGTGCTGAAGGCCCTGAGAGCAAAAGCGGGCAAAGTTACAAAATAAAAAGTCCCAAATCATGGGGAAGACTTCAGTCTGAAGCTTGACCCGGAAGATAAAATCAAGGATTTTCAGGATAAATGAAAAAATTCAATCGAGCTGATCTTAAAAATATGAAAGGGGTGTATTTAATGATAAACCTGGAAAGAAAGGTACCGGATAGTTTTCTGGAGAGGTATTTTCACCTGTCGGAGAGAAAAACCGATGTCAGGACCGAATTTGTGGCCGGGTTTACCACATTTCTTACCATGGCGTATATAATCGCCGTAAATCCCATTATCCTTTCCAGCACAGGCATGCCCAAAGAGGCGCTGTTTACCTCCACCATCCTGGCAGCCGGTTTTACCACGCTGCTCATGGGATTTTACGCCAACCTCCCCTTTGCCCTGGCCAGCGGCATGGGTCTGAATGCCTTTTTTGCCGCCGTATGCAATGCCGGGCTGCTGAAAGGAGTCCCCAACGGGTGGCAGATCGCCCTGTGTGCTGTGCTCTTTGATGGGATTATATTCATAATTTTATCCTTGAGCAGAATAAGGTCCATGATAGTATATGCCATTCCCGTCAACCTGAAAAGGGCCGTCAGTGTGGGTATAGGTCTGTTCATAACCACCATAGGACTCGAACTTTCGGGGTTGATCGTGATAAAAGACAACCGCATGAGCCTGGGCAGCCTGTCAAATCCCGCAGCCGTTCTGGCCATAATAGGACTCATTATTACAGCCATATTGATGCATAAAAAGGTCAAAGGTTCCCTGCTGTGGGGTATCCTTATAACTTCCGTCATCTCGTGGATATATGCCGGCATCATAGGAGCGGGGAATGCGGCCAATTTCGGCATATTCATGCCGGCCTGGAACAGGCTCATATCCCTGCCGCCCAGCATTGCTCCCATAGCGTTCAAATTTAACTTTAACGGCATTTTCAATCTCGGCATGATGGCTGTGGTTTTCGGCTTCCTGTTCGTGGATATGTTCGACACCATAGGCACCTTCATCGGCTGCGCCCAGAAAGCTCAACTGGTGGATGAAAAAGGAAACATGACAGAAAAGGATACCGCCCGGGGCCTACTGGTGGATGCCATAGGCACCACACTGGGGGCCTGCCTGGGGGTTTCCACAGTGACCACATATATTGAAAGCGCCGCAGGAATAGCCGAGGGCGGAAGGACGGGGCTTTCTTCCGTTATAACCGGCCTTTTCTTCATGGTGGCGCTATTCTTCAGCACCATATTCACTTCCATTCCTGGAGCCGCCACGGCACCGGCGCTGATCATAGTGGGCCTCCTGATGTTCTCGGTAGTAAAGGACATCGATATATCGGAAGACTGGACCGAGGCCATACCGGCGTTTTTGACCATCATAGTGATGCCTCTGGCCTACTCCATATCCGACGGCATAGTTTTCGGAATAGTATCCTACACTATTTTGAAACTTTTAGCCGGTAAGACCAGGGACATAAGCCCCACCATGTATGTACTGTCCATAATATTCATAGCCTACCTGCTATATAGATAATCTGCAAGTCAAATCAGGGACGGTTCTTGAATTGAATCGATACCGATAATCAATCCTGCTGAGAGAAAGGAGGTAAAAAGACATGGTAATCATAGGCAATGCTGCGGTCTTAACCCTTGACAAAGAAAAGCCCTTATTACATGACGGGGCTGTGACAATGGAAAAACATATTGTTAAAGAATTGGGGAATACCCGGGAAATAAGGCAAAAATACCCTGAAGCCGAATTTATGGATGCCGGCGGAAGGCTTGTGATGCCGGGATTTTTAAACTGCCACATGCACCTTTACAGTACCTTCGCCCGGGGCATGGCCTTGAAGGGCGCCCCTCCTGCCAGCTTCGGCCAGATCCTTGAAAAACTGTGGTGGAAAATGGACCGGCTTCTTTCGAAAGAAGAGGAAATCTATTACAGCGCCCTGGTCCCGCTGATAGAGGGCATAAAATGCGGCACCACCGGCATCCTGGACCATCACGCCTCCTTCGGACTGGTGGACGGCTGCCTGGACATACTGGAAAGGGCCGCTGAAGATGCGGGGGTTCGGGCTGTGCTTTGCTATGAAACCTCGGATAGATGGGGGAAAGAGCTTCGGGATGCATCCATCAGGGAAAACGTCAGATTCATTCATAAGATGCGTGGAAAAAATCAAGATCAAGCGGATAGTATCTATAATAAAGACAGCCTGGTGGCCGCCACCTTCGGTCTGCACGCATCCCTCACCTTGTCCGATGAGACCCTTGAAAAGTGTGCGGCCGAAGCCCAAAGCCTTGGGGCCGGTTTTCACATTCATGTGGCCGAGGGCATCGAGGATGTGGAGGATTCCCTAAAAAAAAGCGGGAAGAGAGTGGTGGAAAGGCTCAATTCCTTCGGCATCCTGGGGGATCGGACTCTTGCCATCCACTGCGTCCATGTGGATGAAAATGAAATGGAAATATTAAGGGATACCGGTACCATGGTGGTGCACAACCCCCAGTCCAACATGAACAATGCTGTGGGCATATCGCCGATGCTGGATTTTTTCAAAAAGGAAATACTGACGGGCCTGGGCACCGATGGCTACACTCCCTCCATGTTTGAATCCGCAAAATCTGCCTATGTGCTCCACAAGCTGGCCCAACGCGACCCCCGGGTGGGTGGGGAGGAAACCCGGCGGATGCTTTTTGAAAACAACAGCAGGATATTCGGAAGGTTATTTGAAAAACCCGTAGGGGTGATAAAACCCGGAGCCCTGGCAGATATCATAATCCTGGATTATTATCCGCCGACGCCTTTGAGCGAGGGCAATTTATTCTACCACCTCATCTTCGGCATGAGGGAAAACATGGTGAGCACCGCTATTGTAGGCGGCAAAATAGTTATGAAAGACCATCAATTGACAGAACTGGATGAAGAAAAAATAATGGCGAAGTCCAGAGAACTGGCAGCAAAGTTCTGGAGGAAGATGGAAGATGCGTGAGAACCTGACGGTAAAGGACCTGGGAGAAATCCTTGATGTGGCCCGGGATGTTAAAAGAGGGGAATTGCTCCTCAAAAACGCCAGAGTGGTAAATGTATTTAATGAAACGGTGGAAAAGGCGGATGTGGTGGTGCATAAAGGCATTATAGCAGGGGTGGGGGATTACAGTGAGGCCGATGAAGTGGTGGATTTAAAGGGAGCCTACCTTGCCCCGGGATTCATGGATGCCCATGTGCACATAGAAAGCTCCATGTCTATTCCCTCCGAATTTGCCCGGGCAGTATTACCCCGGGGCACCACGGCCGTGATGGCTGACCCCCATGAGATCGCCAATGTGGCAGGAATACGGGGAATTAAATTTATGCTGGAAAATTCCCGCTACCTCCCCCTGGATATTTACATAATGCTTTCCAGCTGTGTGCCCGCCACTTCCATGGACTCTTCCGGGGAAAGGCTTTTATCCAGTGACCTTGTGGCTCTCAAGGAATATCCAGGAGTGCTGGGCCTGGCGGAAATGATGAATTTCCCCGGCCTCCTGGCAAAAGACCCGGATGTCCTGGAAAAGGTGCTCATGTTCAGGGAAAAGGTGGTGGATGGCCACGCCCCCGGGCTCACAGGAAAGCAACTCAATGCCTATCTTTCGGCGGGGATTATGGCAGATCATGAGTGCACCGTTCCGGAAGAAGTCCTGGAGAAAATATCCAGGGGCATGTGGATAATGCTGCGGGAAGGTTCGGTCACCAGGGATGTGGAAAGGCTCGTACCCGTGATAAAGGACAATACAAAACACAGGCTCATGTTCTGCACCGATGACAGGCACCCGGAAGACCTGATTAAGGAAGGACACGTGAACTATGCCATAAATCTTGCGGTAAAAAACGGCGTACCCCTGCCGACGGCGGTGCGGCTGGCTACGCTGAATCCTGCCTGCTTTTTCGGATTGAAGCACCGGGGTGCCGTGGCACCGAGATATACGGCGGACCTTGTGGTATTTGAAGAACTCACCGGGATGCAAAGAGTCTACAAGGATGGAAAGCTGGTGGCCATGGAAGGCAGGGTTCTCTTTGACCCCCGGGACCCGGAAGACGGCTGGATTAAAAATACCGTGAACATAAAGCCCTTAATGGAAGCAGACCTGAAGGTCAGGGCAGGGAAGGGTAAAATAAGGGTTATGGGCATAAGGCGGGATTCCATTATCACCGACACTCTTTTGATGGAACCCGAAGTCCGGGGGGATGAGGTGGTGTCCGATACCGGAAGGGACATTATAAAAATCGCCGTCATCGAAAGGCACCATGCCACCGGTCGGGTAGGCCTGGGCTTCATCAACGGTCTGGGCCTCAAGAAGGGGGCCTTTGCCACCACCATCTCCCATGACTCCCACAACATAATTGTGGCCGGAGAAAATGACGCGGATATGCTCCTGGCCGTAGAAAAAATTAAGAAGATGGGCGGGGGCATTGCGGTGACGGCGGAAAACAGAGTCCTGGGGTCGCTGCCCCTCCCCTACGGGGGACTCATGACCGATGCTCCCATTGGAGAAACTGCCCGAACCCTGCAGGACCTGCACCAGATAGCCAGGCAGCAAAACGGGGTAAAAGTCCCGGACCCCTTCATGACTCTGGCATTCATGTCCCTGGCGGTATGTCCGGAACTCAAGATTACCGACAGGGGCCAGGTAGATGTCAGGGAATTTAAAATCGTGGACCTCTTTGAGGAGTGATAAAATGGACCTTCGCATTGTAAATGCCAGGGTGGTTAGCCCGGAGAACGGAGAACTAATACGGGTGAATGTCTATGTGGAGGGCGGCAGGATAAAGGCCGTGGAACCTTCGGAAGCGCCCCTTCGGGAAGCTTTTCAGGAAATCGATGCCGGGGGAGATGTGCTTTTTCCCGGTTTCATCGACCCTCATGTGCACTTTGATGACCCGGGCTTTACCGAGAGGGAGGACTTTGAGACGGGTACCAGGAGCGCAGCAGCCGGAGGAGTGACCACCGTCATCGACATGCCCTGCACCTCCATTCCTCCGGTGACTACCGGGGAAAGTTTCGAGAACAAATTGAATATAGTGGAGCCCAAGGCCTATATAGATTTTGCCTTGTGGGGAGGCGTCACGCCGCAGCAGGTGGAAAGCGGCGAATATGAACAAACTCTGGAAAATTTGAAGCAAAAAGGGATCGTGGGAGTGAAATTTTATACAGTATCGGGCATGGACCTCTACCCGGGGATGACGGTTTCCTGCATGGATAAAGCCTTCAGGAAGTTAAAAGAGCTCAACCTGGTTTGCGCCGTGCATGCGGAAGATTTTCACCTGGTAGATTACTATTCCAATTTAATGCAGGAAAATGGGAGGTATGACCCGGAAAGCTGGTGCGAGGGCAGGACCTATGAGGCGGAGCCAGCGGCCATATGGTCCCTGGTGGGGATCACCGAAAAAGTCAAAAACAAGCTTCACATAGTGCATCTTTCCACAAAAGCGGGCCTCAGCATCATAAGGTGCGAAAAGGCAAAGGGCCTTGATGTCAGTGCCGAGACATGCCCCCATTACCTCCTGTTCAATTCGGAGGATTTCAAGAAAATGGGAGCCATCCTTAAGATTGCCCCTCCTCTTCGCATGGAAGAAGACAGGTTGGGGCTGTGGGAGGGACTGAAGGATGGTTCTTTGGATTTTATCGCCACCGACCATGCTGCGGGAGTTTACCCCGGGGAGAAAAATCACCCGAATATATGGAAAAATTATGCCGGAATTCCGGGAGTTCAGACGGCGGTGCCATCAATGCTGACCTTCGGTTACCATACCGGGCTTTTAAGCTTCCTGGATATCCAGAACCTCATGAGCCGCAACGCCGCTGTAAGATACGGCCTATACCCCCGTAAGGGAACCCTGGCGGTAGGGGCCGATGCGGATTTTGCCCTGGTGGACCCCGACAGGGAATGGGCTCTAGACCCGGGAAAGCTGGAGACCAAGGGCAAATATTCACCACTGGCCGGGGAAAAATTCAAAGGAAAAGTCATGAAGACCCTGGTGCGAGGAGAAGTGGTATACGAGGATGGAAAAGGCATAATCGGACAAAAAGGTTACGGAAAATTTATTAAATGCGATTTATAACATTTATTTTACAGAGGGTGAATTTAATGGACCTGGATTTCAAGAAGATCCTCAAGCAGGCCGAAAGTTACAAATCTGACATGTCGAGATTTTTAAGGGACATGGTGGCTATTCCTTCCGAGAGCTGCCAGGAGAGGGATGTCATTGAGAGGATAAAACAGGAAATGGAAAAGGTGGGCTTTGACAGGGTAGAAACAGACCCTATGGGCAATATCCTGGGGTATATCGGTAACGGCAGCCATCTGATAGCCATGGATGCCCACATCGACACCGTTGGAGTGGGAGACCCTGACTCATGGGAATTTGACCCCTTTAAAGGATTTGAAGATGAGGAAAGGATAGGAGGCAGGGGCACCAGCGACCAGGAAGGCGGTATGGCCTCCATGGTATACGCTGCCCGCATTATAAAAGACCTGGGCCTGGAAGGCGATTATACCCTGCTTGTCACCGGCACCGTTCAGGAGGAGGACTGTGACGGCCTGTGCTGGCAGTACATAGTAAATGAAGATAAGATAAGGCCCGAACTTGTGGTGATCACCGAACCTACAGCCTGCAGCATCAACCGGGGTCAGAGGGGGAGGATGGAAATAAAGGTCACCACCCATGGCTTGAGCTGCCACGGTTCTGCTCCGGAAAGGGGCGACAATGCCATCTATAAGATGGCTCCCATACTGCTGGAGCTCCGGGCCCTCCATGAAAACCTGAAAGGCCATGAATTCCTGGGAAAGGGCAGCCTTGCAGTGTCACAGATTTATTTCAGTTCCCCATCCAGATGCGCCGTGGCCGACGGCTGCTGGATATCCATTGACAGGAGGCTCACCGTCGGGGAAGATGCGGAATATGCTCTTGGGCAGATTAAAAACCTCCCTTCGGTGAAATCATCACAGGCTGAAGTGGAGATGTACACCTATGACAGGCCCTCATACACCGGTCTTTCCTATCCTACGGATTCCTACTTTCCCACCTGGCTAATAGAGGAAGACCATCCGGCATGCCAGGCCGTGGCAAAATCTTACAGGAGGCTCTTTGAATCGGAGCCACTCTTTTCCAGGTGGGTATTTTCCACCAACGGTGTGGCCATTATGGGAAGATTAGGTATACCCTGCGTGGGATTTGGCCCTGGCCATGAGGAATATGCCCACGCCCCCAATGAGATAACCTTCAAGAGCGAACTGGTAAAGGCTGCAGCCATGTATGCCGTGATTCCTACAATAGCTCTATTGTAAAAAGTTACTTCTGGTGAAAGTGAAGGCCTTGGCACCTGATCCTTGTCAATTTTTAATACAAAAATCATTATCAACAAGGAGGAATCATCATGCAAACAATTTTTAGAGGTAAACATTTCATTACATTACAGGAGTGGACAAAAGAGGAAATAGACACCCTCCTGGATGTCTCCTTTGACCTCAAGAGGGACTTTGCCATGGGCAAACCCACGCCCTACCTGAAATACAAGACCATATTCCTCATGTTCTTCGAGCAGTCCACCAGGACCAGGAATTCCATGGAAGCTGGCATTGCCCAGCTGGGAGGCCATGCCAATTATCTTGACACCGGCACCATGCAGATAACCCATGGAGAATCGGCCAAAGATACCGCCATCATTCTTTCCAGGTTCGGCCACGGCATTGCTTGCAGAAACTGCTTCTGGGGCATCGGCAACAAGTATTTACGGGAAATGGCGGCATGGTCTACAGTGCCCGTCATAAATTTACAGTGCGATATGTACCATCCCATGCAGGCATTGGCAGATTTGATGACTATAAAGGAAAAGGTGGGCGATATGCGCCACCTCAAGGTCTCCATCATATGGGCCTATGCCACTACCCACAAGAAGCCCATTTCGGTGCCGGTATCCCAGGTCCTGCTCTTCCCCAGGTACGGCATGGATGTGACGCTGGCTTTTCCCGAGGGCTATGACCTCCCCGATTTCATCATCGAGCAGGCAAAGCAAAATGCTCAAAAGTACGGCGGAAGTGTAAGGATAACCCATGATATGGATGAAGCCTATACCGATGCCGATGTGGTCATCCCCAAAAACTGGGGAAGCTGGGTTAAAAATCCCGACACCAAAGTGGTGGATGACCTCCTGGAAGCTAACCGGAGCTGGAAATGCACCCGGGAAAAAATGGCCCTGGCCAGCAAAGATGTGATGTACATGCACGCCCTGCCCGCCGACAGAGGCAACGAGGTGGAAGATTCGGTGATAGACGGCCCCCATTCCATAGTCTACGATGAGGCGGAAAACAGGCTTCACACGGCAAAAGCCGTCATGACTCTGACCATGGGCGGGAAATAAAACCTGATAAGACTTGCAGTTGTCGCCATAGGCGGGAGAGCGGGAATCATATGGTATTAGATTGAAAATCCGGAGGATGGAGGGAGAGAGCAGGATGGAAGATAGAAGAAAGTTTTCCCGGGAACAGGCTCTCATAGAAGCGGAAAGGTGCCTTTACTGTTATGACGCACCCTGTGAGAAGGCCTGCCCGGCCCATGTGCCTGTCCCCGAATTTATTCAGTCGGTGAGGACCGGCAATTTAAAGGGCGCAAGAAATATAATCCGGGAGGCAAATCCTTTTATTGAAATTTGCGGCGTCATCTGCCCCGAATTCTGTTCGGAGCAATGCATCCGGGGAAAGATTGACACTCCTATAAACGTAAGGCAGCTTCACAAATTTGTTACCGACAACACCGACCCCGAGGAAAATCTGGAACCCGCGGAAAGGACCGGGCAAAAAGTAGCCATAGTGGGCGGAGGACCCGCAGGTCTTTCCTGTGCCCGGGAGCTTTCAAGGCTGGGTTATAAGCCTGTGATCCTGGAAAAAGATGTGGTAGGAGGCATACCCGCCCAGGAGATTGCCCGGACCCGCCTGGATGAAGAGATAGCAGGCAAGGAAACAGGTTTTATTGTAAAGCATTTTGTGGAAGAAGTAAAAAGGGCCGAAGTGGAATTTGTGGGCGACCTCCTGAAAGAATACGGGGCGGTTTTCATTTCCACCGGCCTTGAAAAAGAACAGGAGCCTGACATCCCGGGCACTGACCTGGAAGGGGTGTTTTTTGCCCGGGAGATTCTGAAAAATGTAAGAAAAGGCCAGAAGTCTCCCGCAGGCAGGAGAGTAGGGGTCATAGGCGGAGGCAACGTGGCATTGGAAACGGCGGCAGTCTTAAAGGCCGAAGACCCCGGCAGGGATGTGGAGGTAATTTACAGAAGGGGCCTGAAGGAATTGAAGGCCTTCCGGGAGGAGATAGAGGAGGCCGTGGAAAGGGGAGTGACCTTCCAGTTCATGGCAATACCCCGAGAAATCAGGGGCGATGCAAAGGTGGAAGGCATAATGGTGACCAGAGCCAGGCTATCGGAGCCGGACGAATCCGGCAGGAGGAGGCCGGAGCCTGTGGAAAACTCCGATTTTTTCATACCTCTCGATACAATAATCATAGCCATAGGTCAGAAGGCAGGAGAAAAATTCCCGGAGATAGAAAAGACCGCAGCCGGCCTCATAAAGGTGAACGACAAGCTGGAGACCAATATCCCCGGCGTCTTTGCCGGTGGAGACATGGTGAACGGAGCCTGCACTGTCGTGGAAAGCGTGAGGGATGGCAAGAAGGCCGCAGCTTCCATAGCAGAGTATCTTGAAAGGGGGAAGGCCTGATGTACAGGGAAAGGGATATATCCATAGATTTTTTGGGAATACGCCTGGACAGCCCTTTTATCCTATCCGCCGCCCCATCTACCGATGAACTGGAACTGGCCTATGACGGCCTCAAAGAGGGGTGGGCTGGGGTGATTTTAAAGACCACTTCGGTGGAGGAAAACCCTGTGCCCCTGAAATACCCCATGATGTCATCTTTTGGACCTCAGAGCCGGAAGGTGACGGGGCTTGGAAATATCGACCTCATTTCTCAATACCATATAGATGTCATCGAAAAAAGAGTGAAGGCGCTGAAGGAGTCCTTTCCCCACAAGATGATCGGAGCTTCCATCATGGGGGCTAAGAAGGAGGACTGGCAGAGCCTGGTGCACCGTCTAAAAAAGGCGGGAGTTGACATCATAGAGTGCAGTTTCAGTTGCCCCCAGGGAAGCATGGGGGAAGCTCCCGGCAGGATGCTGGCCCAGAGCGTGGAAGCCACCGAAAAGGTTGCCGGATGGGTAAAGGAGGCGGCCGGAGATACACCGGTGCTCATCAAGATAACTCCCCAGGTGACGGACATCGTAGAAGTGGCCAGGGCCGTGAAAAGAGGCGGGGCCGACGGAATTACAGCCAGCAACACCATCCCGTCACTCCTGGGCCTTGACATATATACCTTTGAGCCCTATCCATCCCTTTTTGGAAAGGGCGGATATTCGGGGTTGTCCGGTTCTGCCATAAAGCCCATAACCTTGAGGACCATAGCGGAGATAGCCAGAAATGTGGATATAGTGATTTCCGGCAACGGCGGGGCCTTTAACTGGAAGGATGCGGTGGAATTCATGGCCGTAGGGGCCGGCAATGTGCAGTTCTGCACGCTGCCCATGCACTACGGCTTCAGGACCATAAGGGATTTAAAAAGCGGCCTTGCCGGTTACCTTGATGCCATGGGCTTCAAATCCCCGGCGGACATAGTTAAAAAGGCCCTGAAGAACATATATTCCCATGAAGAGATTCCTGCACCTAAAACCCGGGCCCAACTCATCGAGGAAAAATGTGTGGGCTGCGGCTTGTGCTACGTGGCATGCAGGGATGGAGGCCACAGGGCCATAGAATGGCGGAGCGGAAACGTTCCCGGGCAAGACGACAGCAGGAAACCAGCCTTTGATGAGGAAAAATGTCCGGGCTGCGCCATGTGCATGCAGGTTTGTCCGGTGGATGCCATAAGAATGAAGGAACAGATGGACGGTCGCTGCCAGTATTACGAAGAAGTAAGGTAACTTTTCAACATCTATGTCAGTTCAGGCACAATGGTTTTTTCTAACGAGGAAACCATTGTGCCGACTAAAAAGTTGAATAGAAGTCTATTCCATTTCACAGCACTCTCAGATGAGTGAAAAATAAGTATTTCAGGGTAGACATTGTAAAATATGAGGTGGGAATATGGAAGAAATCATGATTTCTTTTACTCTTAATAAAAAAAGTTATGAGATGAAAGTTCCTCCCAACATGACCCTCCTGGAAATAATCCGGGAGAAGGTGAGCCTTACCGGAACCAAAGAGGGGTGCGGCAAGGGGGAGTGCGGTGCCTGCACTGTAATATTCAATGGCCGTTCTGCCAATGCCTGCCTGATACTGGCCCCTCAAGCCGATGATGCCGAGATCACTACTATCGAGGGTATAAGCGATGAAGGGGGACTTCACCCGGTACAAAAGGCCTTCATAGAAGAAGGTGCCATCCAGTGCGGCTTCTGCACTCCTGGCATGGTTATGTCGGCGGTTTACCTGCTGGATAAAAACCCCCACCCAAATGCTGATGAAATAAGGGAGGGGCTATCGGGTAACCTCTGCCGCTGCACAGGCTATACCAAAATCATAAAAGCAGTGGAAAGGGCCAGCGAGTATAACGCATAAATCAAACTCGCACAGCACTCGAACTATTGTAGTAAAATTACAAAGGAATAGTCACATTTTTGGCGAATTATAACGTATAAATTGGGAATCCGGGTTATAATCCGAAAAAGCTGGGACGGTGGGCTACTTTTACTAAACCTTTGCTTCACCGAAGATACCTGCAATTTACAATATAATTCATAAAAAGTCAGTAGTTGCAGCACTAAGAGTGATCTACTTTTAATTTTCAGGGCAAAGATATGGCGGCTCAAGCTTGCTTAATAGTTAAAAAATTTTGACGGAATGTATATTATCGTTATACGAATAATAGTATAACGGTCTTTCCAAAATTATTTAAAATTTACGGGTGATAATGATATGAAGGTAAAATTTACGGGCGGGTTAATCTCTGTATTGCTGACTGCCGCAATTCTGATGGCCATTATTGCAGACGGATGCGGTTCTTCCGAAAGCTCCAGTCAGGCCAGAAGGCAGATAAAAAGATTTCAGGACCTTGCTTCTCCTGACGTGAAAATAGCCATCGGAGATCCGGAGCTGGCTCCTGTGGGTAAATATACTGTAGCGGTGCTGGAAAATATTGGGGAAAAAGACGGCGATTTAAAACAGAAAATAGACAAAAACATCATCACCCGGGAACCCAATGTGCGGGCGATACTGGATAAAGTGGTAAACAAAGAGGTGGATGCCGGTTTTGTCTATACAACCGATGCCATGATAGAAAAAGACCGGATTTGTGTCATCGAAATCCCCGAAGAAGTTCAGGTGGTTTCCGAATATCCCGTCTGTGTACTGAAGGAAAGCGATAATAAGCCACTGGCCGAAGTCTTCTTTAAATACATATTAGCCCGGCAGGGGCAGGAAGTCTTGAAAAAATACGGTTTTGTCCCCGCTGTGAAAGACCCTGCAGATTTTAAACCCGGGAATTTTCAAAGCCAGACCCTTGTAGTATTTGCCGCAGCTTCCCTGACCAATGCCTTTTCCGAGATGGGGAAGTCTTTTGAACAAAAGACCGGTGTAAAGGTCAAATTCCAGTTCGGGGCTTCGGGCACTTTGCGCCAGAAGATAGAAGGGGGCGCCGTAGGAGGCGAGGGCGGAGCCGATGTGTTCGCCGCAGCGGGTATGAAAGATGCGGAGATTTTAAGAGAGAAGGGGCTTTCCGGGGACATGGCGCCTTTTGTTAAAAATAAACTGGTGGTGATTACGCCTAAAAACTAAGCGGCATAGAGCATATTTTAACGATTTTTGAAAAGGGTGAAGGAAGTGCTGCACCGATTGGATTATCCTGAACGGCTAAAATCAAAAGTTTGGGTAAAGGAGATCTGGAAGAATCCCGGGGATAAAATTTTCAACTTAATCATGATTATACCTGTAGCGGCAGCTCTTTTTCTCATTTTCACGCCGTTTTTATCCCTTACCTTGAAGATTTCTCTAAAAGCTCTAGCAGCGGCAGCGGTATCCAATATGGTGAAATCGGCTCTTTTATTGAGCCTGTATTCCTCCGCGGTGTCCACTGCCATTGCCTGCATCCTGGGCGTTGCTGCAGCATACATGCTTGCATTTAAAAAAATCCCGTATAAGCATGTATGGAACACCGTGGCTACGCTACCCATGGTGCTGCCGCCGGCGGTGGGAGGATACCTGCTGCTTCTCACCTTCGGCCGCTACGGCCTGGTGGGACACTGGTTTTACCTTTCAGGATATTCCATCATGTTTACCGACCAGGCTATCATCATCGCCCAAATTTTTGTCATATTACCTTTCGTTATAAATGCGGTCCGTACGTCTTTTGAGGGCATAAATGCGGAATATAAGGAAGTAGCCCTAACTATGGGAGCCAGCGAATGGCAGATTTTCACAAGGGTCATTCTCCCCCTGTCAAAGCCCGGAATTTTTTCCGGCGCCATCATGGCATTCACCAGGGCTATGGGGGAGTTCGGCGCCACCATGATGGTCTCCGGGTTAAACGAGACCATGTCCATAGCCATTTACAGGAATGCCACGGCAGGCCACAGGACCGAGGCGGACATCCTATCTATGATACTCATTATGGTATCCTTTGGTATCATGATACTGATGAAGAATCTCGATAAAAATGATTAATTTATCGGAAATGGAGGTTCCAGTATGAAACAGGTTCCGGTGGAAAAAGCGGTGGGCATGATTTTGTGCCAGGATATCACCAAAATCGTCCCCGGGGAGTTCAAGGGGAGGGCTTTTAAGAAAGGCCATGTGATACAAAAGGAAGATGTGGATGAACTTTTGAAATTGGGAAAAGAACACATTTATGTCTGGGAACCCAGAGCCGGGGAAATCCACGAGGATGAGGCGGCCGTGAGGCTGGCGGGGGCTATGGCCGGAGAAAACGTAGAATATGGTGAACCAAAAGAGGGTAAATCTACATTGAGTTCAAGGATAAAGGGGCTCTATGAAGTGAACAGCGCCCTTTTAAGAAAAATAAATTCCATCGATATGGTTTCGGTGGCATCCCTGCCGGGAAATTTTGCCGTGGAAAAAGGCCGAAAGCTGGCTGGAGCCCGGGTCATTCCCCTGGTCATCGAGGAAGAAAAAATCCAGAAGGTCGAAAATCTGTGCCGGGATAAAGGACCTACCTTTAGAGTGATCCCCTATAAGAGATTAAAGGCCGCGGTAATCACCACCGGCAATGAGGTTTTCAAGGGCAGGATAGAGGATGGGTTCGGGCCCGTCATTTTAAAAAAGCTTGAATACTTTGAGGCCGATTACATGGGCCAGACTCTGTGCCCCGATGATATGGAAGAGATAAAAAGGGCCATTTTAAGAGCCCGGGAAAAAGGCGCCGACTTGATAATCCTCACTGGAGGAATGTCTGTAGACCCCGATGACCTCACGCCCGGGGCCATAAAAAGTACGGGAGCCACGGTGGTTACCTACGGCGCTCCGGTACAGCCGGGCAACATGTTTATGATGGCATATCTTGAAAGCGCTGCAGTCCTGGGGGTGCCGGGATGCGCCATGTATTACAGCACCACCATCCTCGATGTGGTGCTGCCCAGGATATTTGCAGGCAAAGTACTGAAAAAACAGGATTTTATAGATATGGGCGAGGGAAGCCTCTGCTCCAGCTGTGAATCCTGCCGCTATCCCAACTGCTATTTTTGCAGGTAAAAATTTTAACAAAGGTTTTGTTGACATTTTAAAAAAAGGTGGTATAATATTAAGCAATATAAATTGATTTTGTTAGATAAAAGCATTGATGGGGAAAAGTAAGAACGGCCCCGGCGAAAAGAGAGGGAAACTCACCGGCTGAGAGGTTTCCTGCGCTCACGGTCTTCCGAACCCGCCCCGGAGCTTTTGGCGATGAGCCTAAACGGAGATCCCCGCCGTTAAAATGGGGAGGGTATAACTCCGTAAAACCGGAGCGTACTTCAAAGAGGGGTCAAAAGACCCAAAAAAGGTGGTACCGCGGAAATCAACCTTTCGTCCTTTAATGGACGAAAGGTTTTTTATTTATCTAAAATCTTTCAGGAGGGAATCCATCATGGAAGGCAGACTTGGAATCATAGGAGCAGGATCCATGGCGGAGGCATTGTTAAAAGGAATGTTGAGCTGCAAGCTGTTCTCATCCGGGGATGTTTTTGTCATCAATAGAAAAAACGATGAGAGGCTGAATTTTTTCAGAGAAAATTACAGCGTGAATACCACCAGGGATTATAAAGAACTATTAAACGGGTGCCGCACCATAATCATAGCGGTAAAACCCAAAGATATGGGAGAACTGCTTTCTCATATTCGGGAATATGTAACCCGGAATCATATTATAATATCGGTGGCTGCAGGAATTGACACCGGTTTTATTGAAAACCGGCTGGGGAAAGGGGTCCAGGTAGTCAGGGCCATGCCCAACACATCCTGCCAGGTGAAAGAATCGGCCACCGCCATCGCCCGAGGGCGCTATACCGGTGATGAAGCAATAAAAGTGGCAGAAGAAATCTTCTCTTCGGTCGGCAAGGTGGTTATAGTTGAAGAACAGGCCCTGGATGCGGTTACGGGACTTTCCGGCAGCGGTCCCGCATACGTTTATCTTATGCTGGAGGCCTTAACCGAAGCCGGCATAAAAGCAGGGCTTGTTAGGGAGATTTCAGAGCAACTGGCCATACAAACGGTGTTTGGAGCTGCCAAGATGGCCCTGGAGAGCGGAGAAGCTCCGGTGCACCTGAGGAGAAAGGTGACTTCCCCCGGCGGCACCACCATGGCGGGAATTAACACACTTCAGCAGATGGGTTTTACCGCGTCTATAATGGAGGCTGTCAGGAATGCCGCCGAAAGGTCCAGGCAGATGATGATGGAAAACAGCAGGTAAAGAAAATTTCGGTTGAGCTGGAAATAAAAAGGAGCTATAATAAAAGAAGAGACCACTGTCTCTTCTTTTTTGCGGTTTTGATATAGGTTTTTGGCTATTCGCCGGTCTCAACCGAAAGTTTTTCGATTTCTTCAAGGCAGCTGGAGCATATGTTTTTGCCCTTGAAGTTTACAACATCTTCGGCGCTGCCGCAAAAAATACAGGCCGGCATGTATTTCTTGAGTACGATTCTGTCGGCATCCACATAGATCTCCAGAGCGTCCCTTTCGGCGATGTCCAGGGTGCGCCTGAGCTCTATGGGAATGACCACGCGGCCGAGTTCGTCAACTTTACGGACAATTCCTGTGGATTTCATTTAATTCGCCCCCTATTTTCATCTTTCGACATTTACCCCTTAAGGAAAGAATACCAAAAATTCCAATAAAAGTCAATAGTAATTTAAAATTTTTTCCTTTTTATCAAATTTATTCCGGAGGAGGATGCTCTTGCTGGAACTGGATGATAACCTTAAAAAAAGGTTTGAAGAGGCAGCAAATGCTTTAAAAATAAGACTTGGACAAAAAGCCAACAGGGATTTTCTAAAAAGGATCATGACCGAAAAAAAGACTGGCAGGTTTTATAAGTGTAAAAAAATGAATGCAGACGCCCTCGTGAAAATTGTCGAAAACGGTGGGGTTGCAGGAGTAGATGGTTCGACAAACAGCGGCGGGGGGATATTCCCCTATGTGGTTACGCTGCAGCAGGCCCTGGCAAAGCACTGCCACCGGGAAATGCGGGATATACTTCTTTCGGACGCTTTTTCCCCGCTTCTCATGGAAGAGGCTTTGAGTGAAGATGAGTATAGAGAGTATATCAAAGAAAAACTAGCTACTCTGGAGGTAAATGCAGCCCTCCTGGCACTGGAGGAATTTAAGCCCGCTGTGCTCCTGATGGACGGCTCCCTGGTGAGATTCAAGATCGAAGCATCTCACCTCTGGGAAAAATTAAAAAATAAAGCCGTAGAGCACGGCACCCTTCTGGTGGGGGTGGTAGAAGGAATAGCCACAAGTATAATCAGGTCTGCACTGAAAGATGTGCCCGAGATACCCCCCCAGGCCATGGACTGGGAGATCCTTTTTGGGCTCCTGGAGGTGGGGGAAGTGCTGGAAATGGCACCGGGCCTTTTCAAGGAAGGGTTTCGCACGTGTTTTGCCCGGTTTTCCACAGACCCCAAGCCCATAGGCTTAGATATGCCCGAAGAGCAATATGATTTTTTGGGACAGGTTGAAGATTTAATATTTACCCTGACGCCGGACAGCGGCAGGGGCATCCCCTTGTGGCTGGATATCATAGATAAAAAGGTCAGGATAACCAATATGATGATAGAAGCACTTATGAATACATACCTAGGGGAAGACTATGCCGAGCTTATCTGCCCCAAGAGGAGTAAGAGATAGAAAGCATGGGATGGATTGGTCGCTTTATAAACTTTTGTGTCTGACCCCGGAGTTGACCAAAGAAAATGATAGTCAGATAGGAGTGATACTATGCAGGTAGCAGGAATCACCACCCCCCAGGAGGTATTTGTGGCCTCCAGGGACAGAAAGTTCCGCATAAATGAGCTCCTGGTCATAGATGACCCACACCAGGGACCCCTGATAGGCGAGGTGGTGGAGGCCAATTCTTACAACCGTTTCATACCGCTTTCTATAGAACATGCATTTAGCGATGCGCATGTCCTGGAGTCCCTGAAATCTTTAGGCTACTCCATAGATGAGGATGAGATAAACATTGCTAAAGTCAAGCTTATGAGTGAGGCAAGTTACCCGGTGACGACGGGGTCTTATGTGCACCTTCCCGGCTTTGCGGAAGTCAAAGGATTTTTGATAAAGGGTTCCCGGGAAGAGGGGCTTTTGCTGGGGGAAATCAAAAATACCGAGGAAACGGCTCGAAGCATGGATGAAGATTTAAAAGGTCTTTTTTATATATATTCTGCAGGGAAGCTGGATAAAACCAAAAATGTGCCCTTTATCCTGGACTTGCGTTCCTTCCAGCAGTACCCCCATATAGGCATCTTTGGCGGGTCCGGTTCCGGGAAGTCCTTCGGCATGAGAGTTATCCTGGAAGAGCTCGCAAAACACAATATACCCACGGTAATCCTGGACCCCCATTATGAAATGGATTTTTCGGAAAGTCAGGAAGATATACCCAAAGCAGGAAATTTTAAAAAGGCCTTCAGCAAATTTCAGATCGGTGAACACATAGGTGTGGAATTTTTAAATCTTTCTAAAAGGGACCTCCTGGCGCTTCTCTCGGCGGTCAGCCCCCTTTCGGAAGCCATGAGCAGTGCCGTGGAAGTGCTTCACCGCCGGGGGGATACATATCTGAGCTTTTCTTCAAGGCTGGATGATCTGGCCCAGGCCCTGGAGATGGGCAGGTCCAAAATAGACAATGCCCTGCGGCAAGACATGGAACCTTCGGAAAGGGAGAGGTTCAGAAGGATGAGAGAGCTCCTGGAGGACTATCAAAATATACCCCTGCCCTCGGTGCAGGGTATTGCCTGGAGACTGCGCAGGTTATACAGTTCAGGGCTTTTCAGCCATGACATAAAGCCCGTCAAGGAGGCCATGATGCAGGGCAAACTGGCGGTCATCCAGGGCCCCATATGGCTCTTGCAGGTGTTTTCCACATATATGCTTTCCAACATTTACCGCCAGAGAAGGGACTACAAGGATAGCGAGCTTAAAGGCCAGATTCAGGGGGATTACTTCCCGCCCTTCGTGATAGCCACCGATGAGGCCCACAACTTCGCCCCCAAGGGCCGGGAAACCGCCACCAAGGGCATCATCACCGAGATAGCCCAGGAAGGGCGGAAATACGGAGTTTTTTTAGTGCTGGCCACCCAGAGACCCACATTGCTGGATGAGACCGTCACCGCCCAGCTAAACACCAAGATAATCTTCAGGACCGTCAGGGGTTCGGACATAGCCACCATCACCGAGGAGACGGACATAAAGGCCGAAGAAGCCCGGCGCCTGCCTTACCTGCCTTCGGGGGACGCCTTCGTGTCTTCGCCCCTATTCGGCAGGACCGTGGCGATACGGGTGAGATTCCCCTACACCAGGAGTCCCCATACCCAGAATCCCATCGATGAGATAAAAAATCACCGGGCAAGCTCCGAGGAAAAACTGCTTTCCCTCATAAGCCAGCACCTGCCTATATACGCGGCCAATTTCGCCCGGGCGGTGGAGGATATAAACCGGGACTCCGAAGAAAAGTATGAGGTTAGGACATTAAAAGAGACCCTGGACGCCCTGGTGGAAAAGGGCAGGCTTAAAAAGCAGCCAAGCCCCCTGGGAGACATATATATGTAGTTGATTAAAATAACACTTTTAAATTTATTCTTTTGTATGATATATTAAAATATATACGATTGAAAATTGCTAAAAAAGACATCTAAAAAGGAGACGGGAGATGGAGAGGAAGCGTTGTGCTGTAAAAAGATTCAATTTTACTTATTTCTTTTTTACCGTGCTCCTGTCGGCATGGTTTATCGCGCTTGCCGGAATTGCGTATGCAGCGCCGTCTTACGTTTCCCTTTCCTCGAGCCCACGGGACATAGCGGTTAACCCCGATACCAACAAAATCTATGTGGCCACCGGCAGGGATGTAACAATTGTCAACGGAACGGACAATTCTACCGCATCTGTGGCTCCGGTGACGGCAGGATACAGGAATCTCGCCATCAACCGCAGGACAAACAAGATATATGCAGCTTCAGGCGAAAATGGCGTATCCGTGGCGGTGATTGACGGCGACGACGGTAGTTTTAATATGATCACCAACATAGGGACTGCGGGCAGCGAACCCACGGCTATGGCTGTAAACGAGGCCATCAACAGGGTTTACGTAGCCTATCAGGACGAAAATAATAACGGTAGTCTGGCCATAATCGATGGCGCCGCGGAAAACGTTGCAGCGTCCGTTTATTCCAGTATTGCAGTCGGAAAAACTCCCTGTGCCATAGCCGTAAACCAGGCTGCCAGCAGGATTTATGTCGCCAATTCAGGCAGCGACAGCGTTTCGGTAATTGACGCGGTGTACAATAATGTCATCACAACCATCTCTGTAGGGAAAAATCCCCTGGACATAGCCATCAATGAGAAAACCAATAAAATTTATGTAGCCAACTATGGTATCCCAGGGGGCTACGGTACCGTCACTGTAATCGATGGGGTGCAAAATAAAGTGATCAATACTATCAATGCCGGAATAAATCCCTGCTCCCTGGCTGTAAACAGGGAAACCAACAGGATATATGTTGCCAACGCCGGCCATAATAGGAGTTACACATCCTCTTATGTCACATGTATCAACGGGGAAAAGGACAGCACGACGCGCATAAATCCGCAAGAGATTTTAAGCCCCCGAAGCATAATGGTGAATGAAGATACCAATGAGATATATGTTGCAAATTACGACAAAAATGTGACCATAATCAGCGGAACTACCGGGAGTATTACAGTAATCCCCATTTCAAGCAATCTGGACACTCAGCGGTACATAGCCTTTAATCCATCTTCCAACAAAGTCTATGTTGCCTATGACTCCGGTAATAATTCCTACAAACTTGCCATTATAGATCTTCCAGCATTTATCAGCGCCACTACAAATGAAAACGGCACCGCAATCATACTTACTTTCAGCGGCATAATGGCGGAACCATCGGGTAAACACGGGCAGTTCAGCGCTACGGTCAACGGAGAACCCCGACATTTCAGTGCGGCGGCTCTTCACCCAGGGGATGACGCCAGGATAGACCTTACTCTCGAAGGCACGCCCATTTCCCCGGGCGACACGGTAACTGTGACCTACAGGGCAGGCGATATACGGGATTTAGCCGGCCGCCCGCTGCAATCTTTCACAGATGAGGCCGTGATTAATAAAGTGGTTCGATTTGAGATTATTGTTCCATCGCCGGTGAGAGCGGGCATACCGTTCAATATAACCATTAATGCCCAGGAACAAGGCCGCGCTGTTTATTATAACGGCACGAAAACTCTTGCTTTCAGCGGGCCGGGAATCAGCCCCGGAGGTTATACGCCCTGTTACACGAATACGGTAAGCTTTGAAAAAGGATATGCTCAAAATATTTCCACCACCCTGTTCAGGGCGGAGACAGCAGCCCTGGTGGCTGCCGACGGCGGTGCCAGGGGCAGTGCATGGATCACGGTGGAGCCCGCCGATATCTCGTGCTTTGAGGTGACCACCCAAAATGTTGGCAGGGAGAAAGCAGGTAAGCCTTTTAGCGTGATATTGAAGGCCAAAGACGCTTACGGAAATCTGGCCACAGGATATACCGGCATCCACAGCATAAGCTGGAATTGGACGGCATCCGGTTCCCCCAACGGTACTTTGCCGGTAAAACCGGCCGATGGCAGCGTGATGTTTACGAACGGTATGGCCGCTGTGGATGGATTCATGCTGACCAACGCCGGTGAAATGCCGGCCATCACAGTAACCGATGAAAGCGGCCATACCGGCGGCGCATCCATAATGGTGGAACCCGGCCACGCCTCTTTGTTTGCCATAACAGCGCCGCAAACGGTTACGGCGGGCAGTGAGTTCGCCATCCAGCTCATAACAAAGGATACATACGGTAATATAGCGGCAGGATATAGGGGAACCGTACATTTAACCAGTACTGACAGTAAAGCCATACTTCCGGATGTCTATACTTTCACCGGTTCCGACGGAGGCGTAAAAGATTTCAAATTGACCCTGAAAACTGCGGGTACACATACAATTACAGCTACAGATACTGAAACAGAAGTCCTTTCGGCGACAACCCACGGCATCACCGTCAGCGCAGGCGCTCTGGATGCGCAGAGGTCTGCAGTGAATGCCCATCCGGACAGTGTACCTGCGGATGGCAGGACGTCTTCTACCGTTACTGTGGTACTAAAGGATGCCTGTGACAACCCCCTGAAGGGGCATGCTGTGGTCCTGGAACAGGGCGGTGGTGCCTCACAAATAATGCCCCTCCTGGGTATTTCTGATACCGATGGAAAGGTGGAATTTATAGTATCGAGCAGCAGGGCAGATACCGTCACGTTCACGGCTGTAGATATCACAGACCATGAATCAGCAGTGGGTACCGCTCGGGTGGTATTTACGTCTACCAATGCCAATCTGAAGGGCTTTTCCCTCAGCAGAGGAAGTTTTAAGCCGGAGTTTGATCCGAGGATTACCGAATATACCGCCAGTGTAGACAACAGTGTGAGCAGTTTAACCGTTACGCCAATACCGGAAGACATTAATGCGAGGGTTGCAATCAACGGTATCCCGGTGGCCGGCGGACAGGCCTCACAGCCAATAGATTTGAATGTGGGCAGCAACACCATCACTGTCCTGGTTACCGCCCAGGATGGGGTTACGACGAAGACCTATACCATAACTGTCAACCGTGCGAATCCGCCGGAAGGAGGCGGCGGGAATGCAAACAATGACTCCGACGGAGATGGGAGTGGTGACGCCGGCGGGGTTGAAAACGGCGATACCGGCAATGGAAAAAGTACAGATGCAGCCGGCAGTAATGGCCGCCATACAGCAATACCAAAAACCCTCCCGGTTATAATACACGGCACCATTAACCCCTCAAATTTTTCCACGCTTCTAAGTGACGATAAAAAAGTTAAACTGAAATTCCCATCAGGTTTTATTTCGGCGCCCGCCGGGGCCTCTGTCCGGGTAACCGTAAGGGAGATTTCCGGAACTGATATGGAAAATATGCTCGAGACCGCCATTAAACCCGAAGGTTTCAAAGCTACAGGAAAAGCTCTGGAATTCACGGCTGAAACAATAGCTGCCGGACAGCACACACCCATAACCTCCTTTATCAAGCCCGTAACTTTAACCATTGAATTGAGCAGCGCAGACCTCAAGGGCGTTACATATTCTGAGAAAATGGGGCTATTCAGACTGGAACACGACGGTACCCTTACCTTCGCAGGCGGGAAAGTAATTGACAATAGTCTCACGGTGCAGATGTATGGTTTCAGCCGTTATATCCTGGGGGAAGTCAGCATCACCTTTAGAGACTTAAAAGGTCACTGGGCGAAGGATGATATTGAATTAATGGCTGCAAAGCACGTGGTCAGGGGACTCCCCGGAGGAGACTTTCAGCCGGAGGGCAGGGTAACCAGAGCCCAGTTTGCCACCATGCTGGTACGGGCTATGGGCATACCTGCCGGAGGAGAAGCCCTGTCCTTCAGTGATGTCAAATCCGGCGATTGGCATTACGGCGAACTGCAGGCCGCAATAAAAGCGGGGATCATCACCGGCTTTGAAGACGGGAGTTTCAGGCCCGACGCCCCCGTTACCCGGGAACAGGCGGCCGTGATGATGGTCCGTGCCCTCAGAGCCGGCGACAAAGCGGAAGAATTAAACGCAGATGAAATGGAAACAATCCTTTCAGACTTTACCGATAAGGAAAATATTAACAATTGGGCGAAAAATGATTTAGCCCTGGCCGTAAAGATGGGCACAGTCAGCGGGCAAACTCCCATTATTATGGCACCCCAGGCCGCCCTTAGCCGTGCCGAGGCGGCAGTCATGGTCTCCCGGTATTGGAGAAAATAGGACAAAGTTAAATTAATTATGGAGGGGTCAAAATGTATTATAAAAAGATGGTAGGTAAAAAGTGTTACCTATCACCCATTAACCCGGAAAATTATGAGGTTTATACAAAATGGGTAAATGACATGGAAGTAGCGGTAGGGATGTTGTTTTCAACAAGTTTGCTCACTCCTATGGCGGAAAAACAGATTTTAGAAAGGTTGGCCAGGCAAGAATATAATTTCGCAATTATAGATCTGGAAAAGGATGAAGTTATAGGAAATGTGGGTTTTCCCATGATTGACCACTTAAATGGCGTAGGAGAAATGGGCATTTTTATCGGTAATAAGGATTACTGGGGAAAAGGATATGGTGTCGAGGCTATAAGACTGTTGCTGGACTTTGGATTTAATATTTTAAATCTACATAATATTTTTTTAAAAGTATATTCTTATAATAAACCCGCAATCAATTGTTATAAAAAAGCGGGTTTTAAGGAAGCGGGGAGAATAAGAGGAGCCAAAAAGATAGCAGGTGAAAGATATGATGAGATCTATATGGATATACTCGCCGAAGAATATGAATCAATTTATATTAAAGAATTGGTAGAAAAGAAAAATATGGCGCACAAGTAAAGTTGAAAATTTTGTCCGATATACCCATGTAGATGCTGTATTTGGCCTCCACAGCGATGTGTTCTTCTCTCATAAATGATGACACCATCTGCTTCTTACAAAAAGCTCCCGGGGCCTTTTTCCGCCTGGGAGTCAGAAACGAGCAAAAAGGCATAGTACACCCCCGCCACAGCAGACTCTTTGACATAGACGAAGATGCTCTGCCGTAGGTGCCGCCATGATGGCGAAGGTAGCGGCGACATTTTTGTCTGGGGGCAAGGCCCGGGGCTTTAACTTTAGGCCGTCGCTAAAACAAATTTAATTCCCCCCGCCGCCCCCGCCGGAGCCTCGGTTCCTGTGGTTTACTTTATACATATAATAAGCGATTACAAATATGGCTGCCGCCAGGATGGGCTCCACGCCGTTTATCTCGGCAGCTACATCCATTCCTATGACATCGCCCCCCAGCCGGCCGGAGGCTTTACCCGCGGAAAATATTACATTCACGTCAAATCCAATGGCGCTGCCGCCACATCGTCCCCGGACAATTCTATCCTGGGATTCCAAATGGATATCGTTTCCGTCCACCACACCTCCGATCCTTACCGAAAGAAAATCAGTCCCCAGACGGCCTTCCACATCACGACCGATGATACCTCCTCCGATGCGGCCTTTTATAAATCCCTGATTTAATGAGTATTCCAGATTTATGTCACTGCCGAAAATAGCTCCGCCTATGCGCCCTGTGATGCTTCCATTGGCTACATTCGCATCTACATTATACCCTCCGATGACACCGCCGATCCTTCCTCTTATAGTTCCCATAAACCTCTCCTTCTCGCTCTTTTATTGCCTGCGACGGTATTTCAATTATAACATTTATTTGCTTTACATAAAACACTTTTTCAATTCTTAACAGATTATTTCGGTCCGATGACTAGGAAATACATTTTTATATTTACAATTATATGGATGATGATATAATTTTATTTCTATAAAATTTTGAAACAGAAGCTGATTAGCGCCCTGTCAATATATTTTGATGCCCTTGACTTTTAGCTTTTTATATGATATAAAAAAGCTAAATCATTTAGAAAAAGACTGTGAAGGGAAGAGTAGGCGGAGGGATAGGCAAAAGAGAGCCGGGCGGGGTGAAAGCCGGCGCCGAAGACTCAGCCGAACATGGCCCCGGAGTCGAGCCGCTGAAGGAAAGTAGGCGGCGACGATTAAGGCCCGTTAAAAGCCTTCGGGTATCGGAGACATAAGATGCCTCCCGCACCTGGCAGAGGCCTTTTTAGGCGAAATTGGGTGGTACCGCGAGAGTCCCTCGCCCCTTTATCGGGGCGGGGGTTTTTGGTTTTTTTAGAAGTAAGCGATATCCGACTACCGAGTCAAAAGGGTTGCATGGGTAATTCTGTATCTTCTTAGGTTTTAAACCGTCCTTGAAATCTGCAGCCCAAAGAAAATAGACAAAAGGAGGAAACTTGATATGGACAAAAAGACCTTTTACATTACCACACCCATTTACTATCCCAGCGATAAACTGCACATAGGCCATTCCTACACCACGGTGGCGGCCGACGCCATGGCCCGGTTCAAGAGGCTCACGGGCTACGATGTGTTTTTCCTGACGGGCACCGATGAGCACGGTCAGAAGATCCAGCGCAAGGCCGAAGAACACGATAAGACCCCCAAGGAATATGTGGATGAGATAGTGGCATGGATAAAGGAACTCTGGAGGACCCTGGATGTATCCTATGACCACTTCATCCGCACCACCGACGACTACCATGTGAAGGCGGTGCAGAACATATTCCAGAAGCTCTACGATCAGGGTGATATATACAAAGGCGAGTATGAGGGCTGGTACTGCACCCCATGCGAAGCCTTTTTCACCGAGCACCAGCTGACAGATGGCAAATGCCCCGACTGCGGGCGGCCGGTGGAGCTCATCCGGGAGGAAGCATATTTCTTCAAGCTTTCAAAGTATCAGGATAAAATGATAGAATACATCGAAACCCACCCGGATTTCATTCAGCCTCCCTCCCGGCGAAATGAGATGATAAACAACTTCCTGAAGCCCGGCCTGGAGGACCTGTGCGTTTCCAGGACCAGTTTTGACTGGGGAATTCCGGTACCTTTCGATGAAAAGCATGTGGTCTATGTCTGGATAGACGCTCTTTCCAACTACATTACCGCCCTGGGATATTCCCTGGACAATGATGAGCTCTACAAAAAATTCTGGCCGGCGGATGTGCACCTGGTGGGAAAAGAGATAGTGAGATTCCACACCATCATATGGCCCATTATGCTAATGGCGCTGGGGGTGCCTTTGCCCAAAAAAGTATTCGGCCACGGCTGGCTCATCCTGGAAGGCGGCAAGATGTCCAAATCCAAGGGCAATGTGGTGGACCCCAAAGTCCTGGTGGACCTGTATGGAGTGGATGCGGTAAGATACTTCCTGCTTCGCGAGATCCCCTTCGGGGCCGATGGAGTCTTTTCCAACAAGGCCCTGGTAGACAGAATAAATTTTGATTTAGCCAACGACCTTGGCAACCTGCTTTCCAGAACTACCACTATGATCGAGAAATATTGCGGCGGTAAAATTCCCACTCCGGGTGCTGTAGAAGAAACCGATAATGATTTAAAGTCCATGGCCGAGGCCCTCCCGGAAAAGGTGGAAAAACTCATGGACGGTCTGGAATTTTCCGGGGCTCTGCAGGAAATATGGAGATTCATAGGAAGGGCTAACAAATACATCGACGAGACCATGCCCTGGAGTCTGGCCAAAGACCCTGCAAAAAGGGAACGCCTTTCTACGGTGCTCTATAACCTGGCAGAAGCTCTGCGCATAATATCGGTGCATATTTCTCCCTTTATGCCCAATACCCCGGCTAAAATAAGGGAGCAACTGGGCATTGCCGATGAAAATCTCACCACCTGGGAAAGCGTGAAGGCCTGGGGCAAATTACCGGCGGGCCTTACCGTATCAAGGAAGGAGATCATATTCCCCAGGATTGAAGAGCCTGCCGTACCCGACAGTGAAAGTGATGCTAATGCTGCCTCTGTAGCAGGTAATACCGAAATACAAAAGTCCGCCGAAGATAAGGAGACCAGGAAAGACAAAAATAAGGCAGAAAAAGCAGCAGGCGAAGCACAGCAGGAAGAAGGCGCAAACCTCATCTCCATAGATGATTTTGCAAAAGTTCAGCTTCGGGTAGCGGAAGTGCTGGAAGCCGAAAAGGTCCAGGGAGCTGACAAACTCCTGAAGCTTCAGATAAAGTTAGGTGAAGAAAAACGGCAGATAGTGGCGGGCATCGCCAAGTACTATACACCGGAACAGCTCATAGGTAAAAAGATAGTGGTGGTGGCCAACTTGAAGCCCGCCAGACTTCGCGGCATCGAGTCCCAGGGCATGCTACTGGCGGCTTCCAATACCGAAAAATTGGCACTCCTTACAGTAGACAAAGATATAGAATCCGGGGCAAAAATAAAATAATCAATTTATAGATTATAAACCGGTGATTTTAATGTTCACCGGTTTTTTTTATTTCGTGCCCGGGAACGCATACTTGCTCTTGTATGATAAAAATAGCAAACTATATATGAAACTTGTTTCGGGAGGTGATATGTATGGAGCTCCCGGAGCCATTGTCCGCATATTATATATTTTCCTCAATATGCTTTCTATATATTTCAGATCTTTCTTCCGGTGAGATCAATTTTTCGATGATCACAGCCATAACAATAATGCCCACCAGGTCTACGGCCCATCGGGTAATGGCGAAAGCTGTTCCCAAAGAACTCATTTCAAAAAGGACCTGGGGTATTTTCATGGTAGACCATGCTCCAAGGAATATCAGGATATTGGAAAACCCGGCACCTTTTTTCATCATAATGGCGGCCACAGGAAAAGCGCCGTACAAAGGCCCTGCTGCGGCGGAGCCCAGCAATATGCTAAGAAATATCCCCGTAATCCCTGATTTTTCTCCCATATACCTGATGATAGTCTCCCTGGGGACCCACACATCAAAAAGACCCAGCAGCAAAAATATGGGAGGTATTACGCCGAGCATCTCTGAAAAATTCATGTAGGTGTTCTTGAAGATCAAAGTCCCGAGTTTCATATTATTCAACAAAATGATTATATCGGCTGTGATTATCAGTAAAAATAAAAAGTAAGGTTTTAATATCTTCACGATACCACCATCCCTATGATAAATGCTACGATAAAGGAGAATATATAGGCAAATAAATTTCTCAAAACTGCTTCCTTTTTCCCGAAATACTTAATTTCCAGCGGCATGGTTACAACGCCTACCATCATGAGAGTTGAAACGAAAACGGCTATCTGCATGATACCGGCACCCTTTTGCAAAAGAGAAGCGGCCAGGGGAAAGGCCACAAAGCCGGGAATCAATGTAATGGCACCGATAATGGATGTGATTATCATCCCTATTATCCCGGTGTTGGCGCCGATGATTCGGGATATTATTTCGGGAGTTAGAATGGTCAGAGCAAGACCCACTAAGGCCAGAACCCCTGCAAAAGCCGGAAGGATGTTCATAAAGGACTTCCAGGATTTGATTAGAGCCATTTTGGTTTTTTTCTTATCTTTTATAAAGGATATTATTAAAAAGACAATTGAAATTAAATATAATACTATAGTAAACACTTTATCCACCTTCTGTACAAAAAAATATTTAAAAAAGGGGAATCAAGCCCCCTCGTCCATAAAATTTTTTTCATATCTTTCCAGAAAGATCTCCAGCCTTTTCATTTGCCTTTTTACATGAAATGCCCATCCATGAATGGCTTCTTCCCCTTCCGGAGTTACGGTATAAAGCCTTTTGGCCGGGCCTGCCCCTTCAGTCTCCCATTGGGATTTAATCCAGCCTTCTTCTTCCATCCTTCTTAAATTTCTATAAACCATGGCAGGATCGGGACTTTCATCGCCGAATCCGAACTCGCTCAATTTTTCCATAAGCTCATAACCATGGGCCGGTTTTTCGTATAGGAGCAATAGCATACATGGTTGGACAAAGCGGTCCATCTTAAAGCCAGGGCACTGACATTCATGGCCGTGATGAAAATGCATATTTCCTCTACCGCACATTTTACTACCTCCATGAATTTATTTACCATTATTCGAATATATATGACGTTGACATATATCTGTTATTTATAATTTACCACTAAGGATTTATATTGTCAATGCATTTTTAAAAAATATTTTTCTGCATCGGAGAAAGTTTTGTAGATGTTGTATAATGAAAAAAGGGTATCCGTAAATAATAGCGAATATAACTTACTATGAGCTATTAACGGTTAATAAAATCATCCTCAGCCACATACAAAGGAGGAGATATCATGCTCATTGATGTCCATGCTCACCTGGATGATGAGGCCTTTGATGCCGACAGGGATGAAGTGATACAGAAGATAAAGGAAGCCGGCATGGTAGTAGTCAATGCCGGCTCCGATTTAAAAACCAGTGAGTTTTCGGTGGAAATGGCACAAAAATATGATTTTATCTATGTTTGTGTGGGTGTTCATCCCCACGAAGCAGCCAAGGCCCCTGAAGATTATCTTGAAACCTTAAGGCAAATGGCAAAATACGAAAAAGTAGTGGCCATGGGTGAAATCGGCCTGGACTACTACTACGATTTTTGCGACAAAGATACTCAGAAGAAAGTTTTCGCCGAGCAGCTGGCTCTCGCGAAGGAACTGGACCTTCCTGTGGTGGTCCACGACAGGGAGGCCCACCAGGATACACTAAAGATACTGCAAGAGTCCGGCGTAAAAAAAGGCCTGATGCACTGCTACTCCGGAAGCTACGAGCTGGCCGGGGAGTTCATGAAATTAGGGTTTTACTTTTCCTTCGGCGGCACTATCACTTTTAAAAACGCCAAAAGGCCAAAAGAAGTAGTGTCAAAACTGCCTCTTGATAAAATCCTGCTAGAGACCGATTGCCCTTATCTTACACCGGAACCCTATCGGGGCAAAAGAAACGACCCTACAAAGGTAGAAATCATAGCCCAGGCCCTGGCGAACCTTCGGGGGATCTCAAAAGAAGAAGTGGAAAACACCACCACAGCCAACGCCCAACGATTATTCAAGTTTGCAAAGCCGATATAGGCTGCAAAGGTGTGAGTTCAAACCTTGTCCATTATTCTTTTATTACTTCCACCGCCCCGCTTTGTTCCATTATTTCCATGATCCGGGCGGCGTTTTTTTCCGGAGCCTCCAGGCTAACCAGGATGCCGTATTTGACTCTATCCGAAAAAGTGTCGGTATAAGGTTCTTTTTCTCCGAAACCTTCTCGCTCGGATTTTATATCGATTATGTCATCGGGATCATCTTCAAAATCGCTTTCCGATTTTGCCATATTTGTGATGATCATATCCTTTCTTTTATATCCCATATTTTCCAAAGAGTCTACCAGGGCGCCTACCTGATCCTGCCTTGGCATTACCGCTGTTATCCTCATAAAAACACCTCCAGAAGTATTTTTCCGAATAATGAATGCGGTTATTCCGGTGCTGTAAGGCTTCAAATTTGTTAAAAAATATTAACAATTTAGGCATTGTTAGTCGCACGGGAAAATTATATGATGGTTAATGAAGGAAGTAACTTCCACATCGGAACCTTTATTATTTTTCACAGAAAAGAAAAATAAGAAGGATGATAAAACTGTGATATTCAAGTGTTTACATCCCAATCAACATTTTAAAGGTTGTAAAATTGGCTTGGAGGGATAAAAATGTTGAGGATCATCATCCATTCGGTAGTCTTTATTGTAATATTTGCCGTTTTAACAAATTATATGGATTTATCTAAAGTATGGAAAGATCCAAAAACGGTGCTTGGTCTTTTGGTTGCTTTTGTAGTTTATTTTTTACTGTCATGGTTGCTAAATCGGTGGTTTGATAGACATGTAAAATTGTAAGAAACAAGAAAAAGGAGAGAAGACCGTGACTTGTAAATCTGATGCCGTGTTTTTGGCTATGATGAATACAACATTTTAAAAGGGGGAAAAATCGTGTCTCGAAAATCCATCATTATTATTGGCGCCGGTATCGCAGGCCTTTCGGCGGGCTGCTATGCCGTGATGAACGGCTATGATACCGTTATCTTTGAGGCCCATGATAAGCCCGGGGGGCTATGCACATCCTGGAATCGCAGGGGTTACACCATTGACGGGTGCATCCACCATCTGGCAGGCTCTGGCCCGAGTTCCGAGCTGTACAGGGTGTGGCAGGAGCTGGGTGCCCTGGAAGGGCGGGGTATGGTGTTCCATGATGAGTTTGTGAGGGTTGAAGACCCCGAAGGCAGAGCCTTCACCGTTTACACCGATATAGATCGGTTGGAACAGCACATGAAACAACTTTCTATAGCAGACGCTGAGGTTATCGAAGAATACACCCGTGCAGCCCGACGATTCTTGAACATTGATTTATTGGCCTTTGGGCTGCTGAAACCGTGGCAAATCGGTATGAAATCGCTGCCCCGAATAGGTGATTTTATAAAATGGGGAAAAATCACCCTGGAAGATTTCGCTCAAAAGTTCAAAGATCCCTTTCTTCGCAAGGCCTTTCCGGTGATACAATACGGATTTTCCGGCATCCCCATGCTGATCCATCTGAATTTCCTGGCCGGCTGCCATAACCGCACGCTGGGATGGCCTTCGGGAGGCTCACTGCAATTTGCGCGCAGCATTGAAAGGCGCTATACTGCTCTGGGAGGCAGGATCCACTACAGGTCCCGGGTCGAAAAGATCCTGACGGAAGATAATAAAGCTGTGGGAGTAAGGCTGTCAGACGGTACCGAGCACCGGGCAGATACGATCGTTTCCGCCGCCGACGGTCATACCACCATTTTCGGCATGCTGGAGGGAAAATATATAGACGATGGCATCAGTAAATACTATCAAGCAGCCCCCGACTATCTTGATATGTCCCTTCAGGTCTCTCTGGGAGCAGCCCGGGATATGTCCCGGGAACCCCATGCCCTGGCTCTTTTTCTGGAAGACCCCCTGGAAGTGTCGGGTAAAAAATATGAGCGCCTGGATATAGAAATCTTCAATTTCGACAAAAATCTTGCCCCTCCCGGAAAAACCGTGATTAAAGCCATGTTCGGCGCAAGTTACGGATACTGGAAAGATCTTCGTGCCGACCGTGAACGGTATGAATATCAAAAACAAGAGATAGCCCGGGCCGTCATAGACCGCATGGATAAGCGTTTTCCAGGGCTTAAAGGCCAGGTGGAGATGGTGGATGTGGCAACACCCGTGACTTTCGAGAATTACACCGGCAACTGGAAAGGGCTTCAGGCGTGGATGCCGCCGGACAGAGGATTTGGCACCATGATGAATGGCTTTACGCGTAGTCTTCCGGGCCTTGACAATTTTTACATGGCAGGACAGTGGGCCGAAGCCATGATAGGCATATCCACGGCGGCATTATCGGGGAGGAACCTGGTGAGGCATTTGTGCAAGAAATACAAAAGGTTGTTTGTGACAAAATAGTAAAGTAAACCGAAGGATTTCAGAATAAGGTAAACAGCCTTATTCCCGAAAGGGTCCATAGCATCGTCACTGAAGTAATTAAAAACATAGTGAAAGCCGTACTTACAGGTTCCGCGTATATCAAGGCAAAGCCTCTCACCGGTGCTTCCCTGCGGGAAAGAGAAGAGTTGGGGTCAGGGATAAGCTGAGTTTTTATAAAAAAGCTGCCGCCGTTGGCGGTGCCGGCACCGGGGGAGGCGGTTTCCTGCTGGGCCTGGCGGATCTGCCCATCCTATAAGTTTAAAGATTAAATTCCTCTTTGATGTGGCAGGCCTGTATGGATTTGCAACCTGAAATGAATTATGCTTTTTCAGTAAAAAGTTGTCAATTATCGGTCTTTGTGCTAAAATATCAGTGTTATCTTAAATAATATGGATGGTGCGAAACGATGATAACGTACAAACTCGGAAATTCCCTATACCTCAACATCACCAACAGATGTACGAACAGATGCGGATTTTGCATAAGAAACAACGAGATCGGTGTGGGGGGCTATGACCTCTGGCTGGAAAAAGAACCTACTACTAAAGAAATAATAGAAGCTATAGGCGACCCCACCGGCTATAAAGAAGTAGTCTTTTGCGGCTACGGTGAGCCTCTCATGAGGCTTCAGACGGTGCTGGACGTGGCGGGATACCTCAAGAAAAATTATCCATCGGTCCCCATCCGCATAAATACCAACGGCCAGGCCAACCTCATATATGGCGAGGATGTGACTCCCCAGTTCAAGGGGCTTATAGATGTAATCTCCATAAGCCTCAATGCCGAGAATGCCGGTAAATACCAGGAAATGTGCCGTTCCGACTATGGTGAAGAGGCCTATTATTCCATCCTGGAGTTTACCAGGAAATGCAAGAATTATATTCCCCGGGTGGTCTTATCGGTGGTGGACCTTCCTTCCATCGATGTGGAAAAGTGCCGCAAGTTGGCAGAGGATCTGGGGGTTGAATTCAGAGTAAGGCATTACGACAAGGGATAATTCTATAAATATTAAATCAGGTCCTACTTTGAAAATGGTTTAAAATCCCACAGGCTGGTTGCTCCGGAATAAAAATAGGCAATAATGGAGATATTTAACATATATAAAAACCATTTTGCCCATTTTGGGGGATCATATGGAATTAAAACTTCTGGAAAATTTGAGGAAACAAGTCTCCAGGAAAGCTGCAACTGCTGTAGTGGCCTGTGGTGTTGCTTTCGGAATTATGGTGGGAACTTACAGCGTTGTGATGAAAGATGTGAAGGTCCTGGATGAGACCCGGTTATATGAGGTGAAAACTTCAAAAAAAAACCGTAAAGGACGCTCTGGAAGAAGCCGGAGTCGTTTTAAATCCCGGTGATGTGGTGGAGCCCGAAGTAAGTACCGCCTTAAAGGACGAACTTGTGATACGCATAACCCGGGCCATCTCCGTAAGAGTTACCGCCGACGGAAAAACGGTGGACATGCTCACCACAAAAAGGACCGTGAAGGATGTCCTTGCCCAGGCCGGCATTGCCGTATCGCCCCTGGATAAAGTAATCCCCGCCGGGGAAAATCACCTCAGTTCCGGTGATGAAATAAAAATCATCCGGGTCACCGAGGGCTTTGAAAAACAGAAAGTAAAGATACCGTACCGTATTATAAAAAAAGAAAACAACGCTATGGAAAAAGGCCTTTCCAGGGTGCTTTCAAAGGGCAAAGACGGTTTGAAGGAAGTGACCTATAAGGTCACCTTCGAAGATGGCCGGGAAGTTGAAAGACAGGCTACGGAGGAAAAGATAATAACCCCCGTGCAAAATGAAACTGTGGAGTTCGGCACCATCACCACGGTGGCTACCGCCAGGGGAGAGGTAAGGTTTAAAAAAGCCTTCAGGATGCTGGCGACAGCTTATTGCGCATGTAAAAAGTGTACAAACAAAGAACCGGGGCACCCCCAGTACGGCATTACCTACTCTGGGATTCCAGTGAGACCCGGCATTGTAGCTGTGGACCCCAGGGTCATACCCCTTGGCTCCAGGCTTTATGTGGAAGGATACGGTTTTGCTCTGGCAGCCGATATCGGCGGCGCCATAAAAGGAAACCGCATCGACCTTTATTATCCCACCCATGGGGAAACCGAAAGATATGGCGCCAGGAGAATAAAGGTGTATCTGCTGGAATGAAAGATAGGGGGTGCTCTATCTTTTTTAGTTGGGAGACATATGATGGATATTAAAGCAATTATGAAAAAATACGGCATCAAGGCCGATAAAAGGCTGGGACAGCATTTTCTGACGGACGAGGACCCCATCCATGCGATGCTGAATGCGGCGGGCATCCACCGGAAAGATTGTGTGCTGGAGATAGGGCCAGGCCTTGGGGTGCTAACGGTGAAGCTTTGTGAAAAGGCCGGGAAAGTGGTGGCCGTGGAAAAGGGCAGGAATCTAATCCCAGTTTTAAAAAGTACAACCAGGGATTTCAAAAATATTTGTATAATTGAAGAGGATGTGCTAAAATTAGATTTGGAATTATTAAAAGAGCAATACTTTAATTCGGATTTCAAGGTGGTTGCAAATCTTCCTTATTACATCACGAGCCCCATAGTAATGAAAATAGTAGAAAACCGCAGCATGATAAAGGTGGCGGTTGTTATGGTGCAAAAAGAGGTGGCCCACAGGCTAACAGCCCTACCCGGCGGAAAGGACTACGGCATTTTATCCATTGCGGTACAGCTTTATGCCGATGTGGATATTGTATGCGAGGTGGGCAGAGAGGCCTTCATACCGCCGCCTAAAGTGGATTCGGCCGTAGTGAGGATTCTTTTAAGGCAGGAGCCGCGGGTGATGCTGGAAGACGAGGCCCTTTTTTTCAAAGTGGTGGAGGCAGCCTTCGGTGAGCGGCGAAAGACCATAAGAAATTCCCTTAAAGGTCGGCTTGTCTTTCCAGGCATATCCCTTGATAAAATTGACGCTGCCCTTGAACAAGCAGGCATCGACCCCACGCGTCGCGGTGAGACGCTATCTATTAAAGAGTTTGCAAGACTTACGGCAGTACTTCGCCATTGAACTAAACGCTTGTTGCGGCAAAACCGTTGTACTGTCGGTGGGCACCCCGAGATTAGATCTTAAAGTAAAATTGAGAAATTGAAGTGTGAGGAAGGAAGTATGAAGTATTAATTAGAAATTGGTTTTGCCAATTTCATCTATTCTCACATCCGACTTCCCACCTCTCACTTCCCATTTGGAGGTAGAGGGAGAGACTGGATACATATCGAATTTATGCAATTATAAGGATGGGATAACCATGCATTTTGTCAGCCCTACAAAAGGGAGACTTCCCCTTTCCGAAGTAGTCAAGGATATGATAGCTTTTATGGAAGAGGAGCCTTCTGCCTCATATAAATTGATAATAGGTACCGATTCCCAGGCCCGCGATCATGTGTGTTTTGTCACCGCCATCATAGTACACAGGGTGGGTAAAGGTGCCCGCTATTATTACAGGCGCAAGGTCATGTCCGCGGTGAAAAATCTCAGGCATAAGATCTTCACCGAAACTTCTATGTCTTTAGAAGCGGTGACCCTGCTCAAGGAGGAGCTTAGCAAGACCCGGTATAAAGACATGGATGTGGAAGTCCATGTCGACATCGGTCAAAACGGAGACACTAAGGAACTCATCCGGGAAGTGGTAGGATGGGTCATGGGCAGCGGTTATAAGATCAAGATAAAACCCAATGCCTGCGGAGCCACAAAGGTAGCGGATAAATACACCAAGTAGCTCGAAGTTCGAAGTTGGAAGTTCGAAACCTCGAACATAAAAAGCCGGACATTCTCCGGCTTTTAATTTTTCTTCAGGAATTTTTCCAGAATATCAAAGCGCCTCCGGGGATTATATCCCTGGAATTCCCTGTGGAGGTATATCCGGGTCCTGGGCTTATCATTGAAATAATTCAAGGCCTCCAGGGTATCACCGATGATGGTTTCAGCGATCTTGACGGCGTGATAGAAACCTCTAACCTTTGAACCCATTTTACTCTGGGGTAAACTTGTGGCCACATCCACGCAAAAGTCCTGCTTTACCGCAAAAGCCAGAATTACGGGCGGTACCGCGAAATCTCTGAAGTCTGCCTTTTTCAGAAACTTGCGGGACACCGCATGGGGACCGTGGGAAGGAGTTGACACCCCCACTTTATGATATATCCCCAGGTTTACATTCAGTAATTTGCGAAATATCAAAAGCTGTTGGGTAAGTTCATTGCCGTAAACAATCTCCGGGTAGCAGTTGGTCATGGCCAGGTCTATCCCGCTATCCTTTACGGCTGATATGAGGTCATTGATATGGTCCAGCATGTTTCCTATCATGTCTCCATCTACAAAAACCACGCAGCAGGCCCCTTCTTTAAAGGCCCTGTAAGCGCCTATGGCCCGGGGGATATCTACGCCAAGTTCGGGTTTAAAGTAGAGTATTTCCACGTTGGGCATATTTAAGGATTTTATTTCCCTCATAGTATTATCTCTGGAACCGTTAACTACTACAATGATTCTGTCAATTCTGGTTTCACCGAGCATTGTAAGGACTTTGCCTATTCTTCCTTGTTCATTTTTTGCAGGAACCACGGCTATATTCATTTTTTCCACCTCGTTTTGTTGCTCACATCCCCCCTGATAATTTCATATTATGTAATAAACCCGGATGGGGTGAAATATTCATAAAAAGGGGGGGTTAAATGTGGCAGAGATCAAGATAGGCGATGTGGTCACCCGGATCTCCTACGACAGGGATGTTTTTTTCAAAGTCGTGGAGATCTTTGAAGACCAAAGATACGCCACATTGAAGGGTTTGAATGTGAGAGTGCTTGCCGACGCTCCCATAGATGATCTTGTCCTGCCATCTTCTGCCGAGATCAGGGATTATAAGAGGGAGTATATCAAGAAAAGCAACGAGTCCATGGAGCGCATTTTTTACAGAAGAGAACTGGAAAGACAGAAACGTTTTTCCCGGGCCGAAAGTAATGAAAATAACGGTTTTTTTGATGTTCCCGGGACGGTTCTTCACATAGATGGCGATGAAGAATACCTGGAACTGTGCATGACCACTTACAAGCAACTGGGAATTGAAGCCCACGGCATGTGTATTCCGGAAAAAGAGCAGCACAAAAAGGTGGGTCAACTATTGATGGAATACAATCCCGATATCCTGGTGATTACGGGGCATGATGGTTTGATCAGGAACAACAGGAATTTCAATGATATTGAAAGCTACAGGAATTCCAAATATTTCATCGAATCTGTAAAAGCCGCCAGGAGATTTGAACCGTCCCTGGATGACCTGGTAATATTTGCGGGGGCATGTCAGTCCCATTATGAGGGAATCCTGCGAGCAGGAGCCAATTTTGCCAGTTCCCCCCACAGGGTGTTTATACATGCTCTTGATCCGGTGTTTATCATAGAAAAAGTGGCTTTTACCCCCATAAACAAGATTATTTCCGCCAGGGATGTCATAGATGCTACCATAACGGGGATTAAAGGCATAGGGGGAGTGGAAACCCGCGGAAAATTCCGGGAGGGTTTGCCTCGTTCACCGTATGAATAACAAACCGGGAGGTGGTCTTCTTGACTTGCGAATCCGAGGTTTTAAGCATAAAACTTTATAATGCCGAAAAGCAGGAGGCACGCATCCTGGACCTGGAGGAATATGTGGTGGGAGCCGTGGCGGCGAGCATGCCCCCGGAATTTCCCAAAGAAGCCCTCAAGGCCCAGGCCGTCTGTTGCCGTACCATGGCGGCAAAGCGCATGCGCATCTTCGGAGGCAGCGGATGCAGGAGGCAGCAGGACTTTGACGTGTGCAACGATGCTAATCACTGTCAGGGTTTTTTGGATGAGGAAGACCGGCAGAGGCTCTGGCAGAGCCGCTATGAAGAATATACTCAGAAGATACGGCAGGCTGTGGAGGAAACCCGGGAGTTAATCCTCGTCTACAATGATAATCCCATAGAAGCCATATATCATCCTGCCTGCGGCGGCTATACCGAGGATTCCGAAAATGTCTGGGGGAACAGGGTAAGCTATCTCCGCAGGGTGGAGTGCATATACTGTAAGGATTCCCCTTACTGGAAGACCACCAGGAATTTTTCCGTCCGGGAGCTCAAAAGGAGACTTGGCATCAATTTTGATGATAACCAGGTAGATAAGAAGGAAATTCCGGGTCTTATCGATAGGGTAAGCAGCACCGCCGCCGGCCGTATAAAAAAGATGAGGATAGGCGATATGCTCTTTGATGGGGACGAAGTCAGGAACCTTTTGAACCTGTCTTCCACCCGCTTTTCATGGAAGGTCTCCAGCATATCCTTCCAGGTTATGGGCATGGGGCACGGTCTGGGCCTCTGCCAGTACGGTGCCCGCGGCATGGCGCTGCTGGGATTTCCGGTGGATGAAATACTCAAGTTTTACTTTACCGGTGTCGAACTTAAAGCCCTGGAAAAACCCACTTCATCAAAACCTTTAAAGGGCAAGACCATTGTGCTGGATCCGGGACATGGCGGCGACAGCGGCAGCGCCGGGCCCATGGGGCTTTCGGAAGGATATGTAAACCTGGAAATAGCCAGGGTTCTGGCAGAAGGCCTGGAAAAGGAAGGGGCCACTGTTTTCCTCACCCGGGATAAAAATGCGTTCAAAAGCCTGGCTGAAAGGGTTAAGTTCTCCAATGACAAAAAACCGGACATCACAATCAGCATACACCAGAATGTATTTATGGATGACCGTATGGGAGGAACCGAAACTTTCTACTATCCCGGGGATGCGGAAGGCAAAAAGCTGGCTGAGCACATACAAAGGCAGCTGGTTTCGGCACTGATGCTCCATGACCTGGGAGCAAAGCAAGCCGACCTCTATGTTTTGAGAGAAACCAACAATCCATCGGTCCTCGTAAATGTGGCTTTTTTGAGTAACCCCGAAGAAGAAAGGCTGCTTTCAGAACCTGAATTCAGACAGAAGGCAGCCCGTGCAATAATCGAAGGCGTGATTTTATACTACCAGGAATAATCCGGGAAAAACAGGGTCTTCCAGCCGGGAAGACCCTGTTTCCTTGATTTGGATGATTGACAAAAAACTGCGGGTTTGCTAAAATAATATAATATTTGACAAAAAGCCTCACCAGTGTTATAATATACATTGTATTTTGTATTTTTGAGAGGTGAGGTTATGGCTTCGGCAGATGCACTCGGCAGGATAAGAAAAAGTGTGGAATCCTATGTGGGAAAAACTGTAAGACTCAAAGCTAACCGCGGCCGTAAGAAGACCTTTGAAAAGGAAGGCATACTGGAAAAGGTGTATCCGAATATATTTGTGGTTAAGGTGACCGAATCGCCGGATTTTGTGCGGCGTATTTCATACAGTTATTCGGATATATTGACAGAAACAGTGGAACTCACCGTTTGTTCCAAAGGAGAACAAAAAATTAAATACAGCTCCATATAGTCCTGAAAAGGGCTATTTTTTTTGCCTTTTTTACACAAATCTCCCCCTTTCCAAATATATATATATTAATGACGAAAGATTAGAGGCTAAAGAAAGGGGGAAACAAAGTGGAGAGGATTCAGAGAATACTGAGGCAGTATGAAAAAAAGCTTTTAAGCCTTGACAATGTGGTTGGTATTGGCATGGGATACAAGATTGTACGGGGTAGGATTACAAATAAGCCCGCCGTCATGGTGCTAGTAAAAAAGAAATTTCCGGAAGAACAGTTGAAGTCAAAGCACATAGTGCCCAAGAATTTAAATGAAGTGCCCACGGACGTGATAGAAGTCGGTGAGATACGTCTTCTTGCATCCAGGACCGAAAAGGCCAGGCCGGCCCGGCCGGGCATGAGCATAGGCCATTTTAAGATTACCGCAGGCACTTTCGGCGCAGTGGTAAAAGATGAAAAAACCGGGGAAACTCTTATCCTTTCTAATAATCACGTACTGGCCAATGCCACCGACGGCCGCGATGGGAAATCTGCCGTGGGGGACCCCATTTTACAGCCGGGCGCATATGATGGGGGAAGCATGTCGGATGTGATAGCACATCTGGAAAGATTTGTACCTATATTAAAAAACACCGGTGAAGACCGCTGCCCGGTAGCAAAAAGCATAGAGAAGGCAGCGAACCTGATCTTAAAAGTGGTGAAACCCAATTACCGCATGCAGTTTATAAAAAACACACCTGCACATAACCTCATCGACGCAGCGGTGGCAAAACCGGTAAAGCCCGAGTACATTTCACAGGAAATCTTTGACCTGGGCAGTATAAAAGGCACCGCTGAGCCCAGAATCGGTATGGTGGTTAAGAAGAGCGGACGCACCAGCGGTATCACTTCCGGTGAAATAAAAGCCCTGGACGTGATGCTCAAAGTCATGCTGGGTCCCTCGGAGGAGGCTACCTTTTATGAGCAAATTCTCACGGGGCCCATGGCCCAGCCCGGAGACAGCGGCTCCATTGTGGTGGATGAAAACATGAATGCGGTGGGCCTTCTCTTTGCAGGTTCCGACGAGGCTACCATCATCAATCCCATAGTGAATGTGATGAAGCTTTTAAAAGTAACTTTTTAGCTATTTTTAATTATTAGCGGACTTAGTTTTTACACTAAAATCTTATATTGAAAAAACTAGAAATATAGGATATGATTATTATATGTTGCTCATGAGGATAAATTAACCATCATAGTAATATTTTAAACATAAGGGAAAAATTTTATATTAAAAGGCAGGGATTCCCCGTGAAAAGGGACCTGCCTTTTATATTGCGGCATTTCCCCGGATAACCGGATTGTCGAACAATGTCGATATTGTTATAATTATACTAACATTCCAGTCTATCCCCACAAGTTTAAAAAACCAGGGAGGTTAAGACCATGCATCGCAACCGTAAAAGCATTTTTATCGCACTTCTGATGGCTTTTGTCCTGATCATACCCGGTATTGCCAGCGCTACAACCTGGTATAATATCAGGTTCACCGTCAATGGTCAGACCCAGACAATTCAAGTCCCTATAGACAATAATGGTACCGTGAGTTTTACAAAGACTTACAGGTATGTTTATACTTACAAAGACGGCAAATGGGTTCTCATTTCGGAAAACGGGCAGTCCGGCGGTAAAACAATCCCTCCGGCACCCCAACCTCCAAAAGTAACACCGCCATCTGACAGCGGCAGCAAAAAACCTGTCGAAGCGCCAAAACAGCCTTCAATCAAGGAACTCACCGCCGATGAACAGAAAATGCTGGACCTGGTGAATGCCGAAAGAAAGAAGGCCGGTGTCGAACCATTGAAAATTGACATGAGATTGGTAGAAATTTCACGAAAAAAGAGCCAGGACATGATAGATAAACATTATTTCGGCCATACCTCACCTACATACGGCACTCCCTTCGATGCCTTGAAAGCCAATGGAGTGAGCTTCAGATATGCCGGAGAGAACCTGGCAGGTGCCCCCAATGTGGAAGAAGCCCATAAAGCCTTAATGGCAAGCCCCGGACACAGGGCAAATATCCTGAATCCGAACTATAATTACATTGGTATAGGGATCGTAGACGGAGGCCCTTATGGGAAAATGTATACCCAGACATTTATAGGAACAAAATAATTTTTTATAGAAGGATAGTTTGTGAATTTCCTGTTAATAACCTGTGAATAATGTGGATAAGTCAAGAGGCAACAGGCCTCTTTTTTTTATTTTATTTTTTTATTGAACTTCCGAAACAGACCCCTCATATTATAATATTAAGATTTACATGTAAAAGAAAGGGGAGTTATTATGTCGATTTTTATTTATGCTGTGGTAATAGGTATTGTCATAGTAGTCTTCTATCTTTTTTTAAAGAAACTCTTCAATGAAGACCGGTTAAATTTCCCCGAAGACAAGATGCAGCCTGAAGAAAAAAAGCCGAAGAACGTAGAAACACCGCTACCGGAAGAAAAGTTACCGGAAGAGGCGCCGGCGGAGGAAAAGCCGGGGGACGAAGAAAAGTAGCCTGAAGCTTCGGAAAAACCTGCGGAAGATTAAGAAAAACCTCAGGAAGCATCGGAAAAGTCCGCAGCCTGTGACGAAAAAACCGAAACATCCTGTGATGCACCGCCAAATACGGAAAAACCTAAAAATAAGTAACATATTTGGCAAGCTTCACATATATTATATAAAGAGTAAGGATGCATTTTTAGGGAAAGGAGGATATAAATGGGTGTACAACTCACAAAAGAACTGGTAAGGGTCGACCAGGTGGTGGGCGAAGATAAGGCCCAGTCTGTGGTGGAAGGAATAATAACACTACCCAACGGCAAACCGGATATACAGCAGGTCATATCTGTAGATGCGACTTTAAACACCGAGAGCCTTGAAACCGACATCATCGAAAACAAGGTAATTGTGGAAGGAAAAATCGATGTAAATGCCATGTATGTGGGTGCAGTGCCGGAAGGTACACAGCCGGTCCACTTTGTGGAAGGCACCGTGGACTTCAGCTTTTTTGTAAAGATCCCCGGGGCTAAAAAGAACATGGACGTAAGGGTAAAGGCCAAGATAGAGCATATCCAGTTCAGCTTTGATCCCAATAGGCCCAGAGAAATCAAGGTAAGAATCATAGTGGAATTCTTCGTGAAAGTCACCAAGAGGGTGGAAATCGAAATAGTGGTGGATGCCACGGGTCCTGCGGACCTGCAGGTGTTGAAAAAGTCCCTCCGGATTGAAGATGTGGTGGGCGAGGCCAGCGCCCAGAACATCGTAAAAAGCGATGTATCGGTGCCCGATAACAAACCGGATATTCTGGAAATCATTAAGGTGGAAGGCAAGGCCCGGGAAACTGAAACCAAAATAATTGACGATAAAATCATCATCGAGGGTGTTCTGGAGGTAAGTGTACTCTATGTAGCCAGTGTTCCTGCAGGTGAATTTCAACAACCAGTACATTTTATGGAGGTAGAGGTACCTTTCACACAGTTCGTGGAAATCCCAGGGGCTAAGGAAGGCATGGCCAAACTGGTGAAGGTGGAAGTGGAGCACATCCGGGGCCGGAGGAAAGATGCAAGGACCGTTACGGTTGAAGCCATTTTAAAGATCAAGGCCAAAGTCTTCGAGACCAAGATCCTCAATGTGGTGGTGGATATATTCAGCCCATCCGAAAAACTGGAAGTTGAAAAGACCTTATTGAAGGTGGACCAGGTCATCGGCGAGGCCGAAAATGAGATTGTAGTCAAGGAAGTCTTAACCGTGCCCGATGAGAAACCTCCCATCGAGCAGATTTACAGGACAAAAGCCAAGGCCACTGTTACTGAGTCCCGCATCATTGATGACAAGGTAATAGTGGAAGGCACCCTTACACTGGAGACATTATATGTAGCCGATGTGACAGGCATCCCGGGAGCTCCGCTGCAGCCATTGCACTTTATGGAACACGAGGTTCCCTTTACTACCTTTGTGGAAATCCCCGGTGCCAAAGAGAATATGACCCTGGACTTTGATGTGAATGTGGAGCATGTTTCCTCCAAGGTGGACCCCAACGATCCCCGTAGGTTCGAGGTAAGGGCGGTCCTCGGCCTGAGGGCAAAGGTCACCCAGATGGTGCAGATAGAAGTGGTAGTAAATGTCGTAGAGCCCGAGGAAGAGGAAAAAGAAGAAGAGAAAAAGGAGAAGGAAAAGAAAGAAGAAGAAAAGCCCTCCATGACCATCTACATCGTTCAAAAGGGCGACACCCTCTGGAACATAGCTAAGAGATACAATGTCACCGTTGACTCTATCGTGAAAGCCAACAACATAGCAAACCCCGACAGTATAATGCCCGGCCAGCAATTAGTGATACCCCGGCGCATGACTTGATTCAAAATAAATCCCGCTTACGGCGGGATTTTTATTTTGGTCAATCAGGATTTTTATATTTTTCTAATATCGACAACTACATCCACGGGTCTTATGCCTTCACCCACTACATCCAGCATGAGAGTCCTCTTCGTGACAATAAGGTCTGAGTCGTAGACTTCTATCACCACATACATTTCCACTATTTCGCCGGAGGGTATCTTGACACGTACCAGCAGTTTTTCGGTGGTGATGCCGGGGCCCTCTACATCGGTCACCACATATACCGTTTCTTCCCTTAAAACCTTCGCAAATGCCCTGATAGTAATTAATTGCCTTATTTGGTTGCCTCCCGGAAGTATGTCAGTATCAATGTGTTCCACCATTGCCGAGGCTTTTACAGTGTCTGAAGGATTGACACCCGGCAGGGGGACAAGGACAGAAAATCTATCATTAAATTCCACGTGATAGACTACATCGTCGCTCCCCACATAGGATATAAAACATCTAATATCACCGTCAACAATCACAGCATCATCAAGGGGCGTGCCGCTTACATTTTCAATGATACAGTGGGTCTCGCTTAAGGCTACAGCCGGATGGGATACATCTACTGTATGATTTACCTGAGTTTGCCGGGTCCCTGACAATTCTTCAGATATTACAATAGGGTCTTTTATGACTTTGAGTTCACCGGGAACTACAATGGGTTCCGTATCGGTGACCATGATCTGTTTGGTGCTTGATCCTATTATTTGAGGCATATGCGACACAATGCCCGTACCGGTGACTACATGTAGATTTTGAATTTCCAGCACTGTCAATCGGAAACGGATTATATTTTTGACATATAATTCTCCTGTGGGTAAAAATTCAAAGGCGGTGTATTCCACCTGTGGCTCTATATTGACCACATGCCCTGGCAGAACTCCGGGATAATCCGTAAAGGCGGTGAAAGCAACATCTTCAGCCTGGTGATAACTGATGTTATCGGTGCCCACATAATATATTTGCCTGTGCAATATTCCCTGTATGATGACCTTATCTCGTATAATCAGCGTATGGAGGCCGGTGATGCCGGCTTTTATTTCTCTTACCTTAGAAGCGAGGTTTTGCAGGGCTATGCTGGATTCTACCAGGTGCTGAAAATCTTTTGGCTGCCCTATCACCACATTTACCCTGTATAAAGGGCCCGCGGCAGCCACGGCTATGCCGGTGACTGTTTCGGAAACTACGGTGACACTCATCAATATCACCGATTTGAGTTGAAGTTCTTGAGGTGCAGGCAGTGTAGCTTCATTGGCCTCCACCAGAGGCTCCACATAAGCCTTTGCTCCCGGGAGGGCCCCGGGAACTTCCACAAAGCCGCTGAAGGGAATATCCACTGTCTGGTAGTGGGAGATGCCATCCTCGCCTACATAAAACACCTGATTATGCAGAACTGCCTGAATTATCACCTTGTTTTCCATCACCTCAGTACCCTGTATTACAGGTTCAGTCCGTACTTCGGCAACCTTTACGGCGGCATTTTCCAGGGTGGCGGTTTCCTCTACCAGCACCTGCTGGGCCACCGAGCCCACCACAGCTTCTGCCAGAATGGGCCCATAGGGTCCTGAAACGACATCGATATTAACAATGTCTTCAACATTGACACCTATTTTTACCACGACCTTTACAATGACGCTGTCGCCTTTAGGGGAAAGCCCGGCAGTCGTTTCCTCTATGTCTGCAGTGACATTAGCCTGCATACCGGGCCTTGCACCGGGGATTTCCACCAAATCTCCAAAAGGGATATTATCCGACATGTGGTGGGTTATATCATCGGTACCGACAAAATATAGCTGCTTGTGGACCATACCCTGAACAATAACCTTATCATTTAAAACAATATGGCCAAGATTTATTATTTTGGCGGTGACCTTTTTAATTTTTCGAGCCAGAATAGGAATTTGTCTTATGAGAATCGTTTTTGATTCGTACATTTTATTCCCCCCTTTAACCCCTGTTAATCTATATTATTCAGATATGCCGAAAATGGCGATGGGAATTATAATATAATATTCCGATACTCTATAAGCTGAAGGCTCATATTTACGAGCACCTGCTCAAAAATGCTGCTGTCCGAGCTGTTATAAAAAATTTCAGCTTCCACATCGGCTCTAACTTCCATACCTTCCCGGGCTCCAGGGACAGGTATAGCGTCGGAAAAGACATCGGAAAATCCCTGCACCATTACCCTGCCATCTATAACATAAAACACATCCTGGGAAATTTCTAAATCAAATATCACAAAGTTTTTCATGATATTAAAATTAACCTGGTTCACATAGGGTTTTATTTCTCTTATATTTTTGGGAACAGCCGGCAGCGGCTTTACCGTTGAAAAGAGAAAGGATTGCTCCTTTTTTGCTATAACTACGGGCAAAATTACCTCCAGAGGGCCAGGGGAGATAGGCGGAACTCTTATGAAATTGTTTATACATTTTGCCACATGGGTAAACAATTTTATCACAACCTAATTAAAAACTTCTGATATGACCTTCTTCCATTTTTGTTTCCAGCGGCCGACACTGAAGGCTTCAGCGGTGAGTTTTGCATTTTGTGAAAGCCTGTTTCTTTCTTTTTCGTCATTTATCAGATATTCAATAGCATCTATAAGGTTATTAGGAGTAGGTTTTATGAGAAGGCCGTTGAACCCGTCTATTATGAGGTCGGTAAGGCCTCCTACAGCAGTGGTTATAATAGCACATCCGGCGGCCATGGCCTCCAGGCATGAAAGGGAAGTGCCTTCGGTGCCCTTCGTGGGTATTAAAGCGATGTCCATGTGCCGGAAGATTTCGGGCATCATGTGGGGTGGCTGCCAGTAGTAAAATATGCCGTCTTTTTCCGAGGCCCACTTCAAAGCCTCACCTTCCAGCTGGTCCGAATGCCCTCTCCCCACAAAATGAAATTCCACCTTTCCGGGGTATTTTTTGGTGAGCACATTGGCCGCCCTGGCTGCTTCATTTACCCCCCTTACCGCCGTAAGCCGCCGGGGGAATATTATTCTAACCTTGCCGGGATGGTCGACTCTATGCGAAAAACTATCGATATCCACAAAGTTGGGGATATATTCTAATTTGTGCGAAAGCCCCGGCCAGGTAGCATTTATCCAATTTATGGTATTGGTATCCACCGAAACCACCTTTTGAGGGCCGCTCAAGGCTATGTGAAGCCTGCGGAGCCATTCCTTCCGTTCAGCTTCAGTAGGCAGTTGATGGTCAAATCCGGGATAATCCCAGAACACACCATGGGAAATGGATATGCTCTTTTCCAGCACCTGGGGATATGCCAGGAAGGTAACAAAATATATGGCATAATCCACATCCATAGCTTGCTCATAAAATGCTGGTTAAAATTAGGGAAGGTCATAAGCTCACTCCTAGTTTCAGGTATGGTATTTATTACAACTCCAGGTAGAATTTCTTTTTTCCAGCCGCTTCCTATCTGCCACCAGCTTACTTCATACTCCAGTTCCAGCAAAAGTCTTGTAAGTTCCAGGCCGTACCGCTCGGCACCGCCGTATATCATCCGGGTGCCGTCAGGACTGAAAAAGTTAGTGGTCAAAATTCCAACTTTTTTTCCCATTTTTTACCCTCTCCTGATAGCATATTATCCTATTTTAAAAGCAAGGGTATCATCGATGATCTTTGCCACCTGCGCTGCCCTCATCCCCCAGGAATTTCTCCGGGCAAAGGCTATACGGCTTTCTATAGCCTCCGGATTCTTGCCGCTGAAAACTGCCCGGTCAAGATTTGATATGAACTCTTCAGGAGTCCTTGAAAGCATCACATCTGCCATTCCCTCAAGCTGGGGTAAATATGTAGACACCACCGGCAGGCCGCAGGCCAGATATTCGTAAGCCTTCAAAGGGTCTGCCGCCAGCGTCACGGGCTTTACCTCAAAGGGAATAATGGCGGTATCAAACCAGCGTGCATAGTCGGGTAGAACCTCCTTATTCCTGGGGCCCAGATAGAAAATGTTTTTACCCTGCGGCAGATTTACTACCGGTGCGCTGGCAGCCCCCAGAAACACAAAATTATAATTAGGCCTCATGTCAGCGGCTGTCCTTATCAGGGGAAAATCCAACCACGGAGCCAGTACCCCCCAGAAGCCAATGATGGGTTTTGTCATGAGCTTTGCCAGGTCCTGCGGAATTCGCCCTTTTGAAAGACTCCGGTTGAAATGTTCAAATTCCACTCCATTTTTTATTAAATGGCAATTATGGTGGCGGTTATAAAGGTCGTCAAATATCTTTTGTGAAGCTGCCAGTACCAGGTCTGCGGCTTCAAGTTTTTTTTCGTCATATGCGGCAAATTGGGAAAACTCATCAACGGTGGCATCCGCAAAATCGCTTACGACCATCCTGAGATTGAAATTAAAGAGCAGGTCAGCATAAGGTCCATGGGTGAGCCACATGATGTAACTTTTCTTCAGGTCTAAAGCATCTACATTGCCGCAAAGGGTGAAGGTCGGCGAAATCCGGACAAAGTCTGGTAATGACCTGGTGACATTGCAGTATATGACCTCAAAACCCAGTTTAGAAAGCTCCCATAAAAGGTGTTGTGGCCTCTGGGGATGGTTAAAAAAATCAAAGCATGGAAGATACAGGATTTTATCCATTAATCTTTCTCCTCTTTCAAAAAATAAAGCCGCCTGGATTCCTTCCATTCCTCCAGGTCCGCGGGTTTTGGGGATATCATGATACTCTGGGTATGAGGGCGTATGTTGCCGAAGAGTTTCAAATCCTTCTGGCGGTAAAACAGAAACTTGTTGTAATGCTCCTTTTCATTGGCCCAGCCATAATGCTTCAATCTTATGTCCGAATAATACGGTGCAAATCCCTCGCAGGGGCTTGGAAACCGGCCGCCGTGGATTTCCTTCCTGGGCCAGAAATAATTTATATCGGGTTTATAGCGAACCATGAAAGGCCAGAACTTGGCCCAGGGGTCCCAACCCCCATCCTTCCTATAATGGGTTTGTGACGCCCAGAAATCAAACACCCTGAAATATATGGCATCATAGTAATCCTGGTCGATTAAAAACCTCACTTCATCGATGATCCTGTCTTCCATAATCTCATCGGCATCGATGGCCGCAATCCATCCGGGATTTTCCTTAATCGTCAGGTTCCACAGCCTTGACCGGAGAGCCGATTCATCTTCGGCAAAAAGGGGACGCTCATTTTCATAAACAACAGCTTTTTCAAAACTTCGGGCAAGCTTTACGGTATCATCTTCTGAGCAGTCATCCAGGACCACGATTTTATCTACCCACTTTGAAAGGTGCTCCAGGACTTTTTCAAGATACCGCCCCGCCTCATTTCTTACAGGCATCATGGCTACTATGGTATTGTTGATCTTTTCTATCATGGTATCTCTCCTTTTAAATACCCCGGGCCTTGGGCCTGAGGATTTAGAATTAAGGATTTTTTATAACGGAAGGCAATAGCCAGGAAAACCGGGGAGCCAGACCCCTGGGTTTTCCCGCTATTACCTTTCTTTTATTTAGGATGTTGCTACAAACACGAAGTCCAGGGTCATATCTATATTTCCAACTACATTGCCGGCGGTGCTGGGCAAGTAGAAAGTAAAGGTCACATCCTCATTGCCGGTGGTCAATGCCAGGGCCTGACCGGGACTGTCGGGCCTGTCGATAAGGCCGCTGAGCTTGCCGGTATATATGCTGCCGCCGGGGCTTGCGGAAACGCTTACATTTAGATTGTCTGCGAGCAGAGCCGCATGGCTTGTAGTAGTTCCGGGGGATGCCTTCCAATCGGCGCTAACAAAATAATATTCATCCACATCGCCCGTATTGGAGACATTTATCACCGCCGTGGCACTGTCGCCGGGCAGCATTGCCGTGACGGAGAGCACACCGCTGGCAGGAGAAACTGCAATAGCCACATTGGCAGTTTGCAGGGTACTTCCGGTGGAACTGGCCGTATAGGTTAAAGCCATATCTCTCTCACCTCCTGTTAAATAATATTCTTGGTGAATTAATTTTGTTACTTTAGACCTATCAAATAAGTTTTTTTTTAAAAGCACCTTTGAGGCTATATTGAAGTAAAATAATCTTAAAGGATTAAAAAATAAATTTAACAATGGGGTGATAAAGTGCGCGGTACATATATCGGAAACAATAAGATGCTGGTTCTGACCGTGTGGGGCGGCAGCCTGCTGGTGCCGTCGGAAGATTTGAGTATTGTTCCTGAACTTCTAATAAATGGTTCCATTGAGCTTCCGCTCACCAGATATATGATAAAAAACATAAAGAGAGAAAATATTGTATTTGATATCGGCGCAAATATCGGGTATTTCACAGTTCTCGCTGGTAAACTGGTTGGCCCCGGGGGAAAAGTCATAGCCTTCGAACCCAATCCGTATTTGTACCGGTTCCTTTCTGATAATGTATCTTTAAACTGTCTTCACGACAGAGTGACCCTTAATCAGAAAGCGGTTTATTCTTCAAGCGCCAAAATAAATTTTTATATGGCCTTGAAGTTTATGGGCAATTCTTCGATTAATTGCCATGACCGGGAATATTTCAAGCGTTTTGAAGATGAAATCAAGGAAATTACAGTGGAAGCCGAACCCCTTGATATTTACCTGAAAAGTTTCGACCACATAGACCTGGTCAAAATGGATATTGAAGGTGGAGAATACCAGGCTTTTCTGGGCATGAAAGGCTTGATGGAACAAAAAGTTGTAAAAACCGTGGTTTTTGAGCTAAATAAAATGATGCTGAAAGATGACAGGGAGCCCTTTATTCAGAATCTAAAGCAAATGGAAACTATATTCAACAGGAGTTTTTTTAAATTATCCGATGAAGGGGACTTAGTTCCTATCAGTGTCAATGATCTGGCGGCAATGGATTTTTGTGCTGATATTGTGCTTAAATGTTGATACCTCATTTTTTTCGATAAAAAGTAATTTTATGCCCTTCCTTCATAAAAAAATTTTTCATCTCATAAAGTTATATGGGGAGGGGCATGAAATGGAGAATTTCAGGGTGGAGGAAATCGTGTGGGGAAAGGTTTATTCCAGGGATGTGCATTTTGATATAAAGTTGAAACCATTGCCCGCCGGAATAGACGACATAGTCACAAAAGTCGTGAATATCCGCAAAAATATAAATGAAAACGCCCTGGTAATATGGGTAACTCTTCAAATTGATATATATTTTCTGGACAAAAAGGGTGCCCTCCATTGTTTCAGCGAAGAAAAGCCTTTAAGATATGTCTTTTTCCCGGAAAAGATCATTGAAAACATGGAAATATGTGTTGCGTGTTCGGCGAAGCCAAAGGAATCTTATCTTTCGGGCGAGACGCTCTCCATGGCTTTTTTACTGCAATTTAATATTAAAGCGGTGGTGGAAAGGTCCGATGTAGCCCCCGAGATGCTGAATGTAATGACGGAAAAGATAGTGACTTTCCGCACCGTAGAAGAACAGGTAAAACCCGGAATCGCCAGAGGCTTTTTTGAGTGTCCCGGCTGCACCGCCATTATTGCTGTAAAACCATATATCGCCGGGGTTCAGGCCCGGATTTTAAAAGGGATGGTGGTGGTGGAAGGTCAAATTGCGGTGGATATATTTTACCAGGGGAGTTCGGGAGTGGAGAGACACGGCCAGATTGAACTTCCCCTTGAAGATGTGGTCGCCTGTTCCGAAGCTCTGCCGGAACAGCAGGCCCGTCTTTCTGTCTTTTTTCATGATGTATATTGCCGGCCTTCCCGAAAATCCGGGTGCTATGATGTGATTATAGGTTTTGAGCTCAAGGTGAAGGTGGTGGAAAGGGTGGAAAACCGTGTGGTGACGGACTTTGACCGGGAAGGATTTAAGGTTGTAAAGGAAGACCTTTTGCTCAAGCAGGTCATCGATGAGGGCCAGTTTTCCTTTTTAAGACAGCAGAATTTTAAAATTTCGCCCCCGGCCGGAAAAAAAATAGATTTATACGGCAGGGTTCAAAAACTTTGCTGGGAGGTTGATGGAGAATCTCTGGTAGTTAATGGTACCATTGGATTTGAGCTTTTTTATCTTGATGAAAGCTTCCGTGAGATTTACAACTTTCTTGAAATGGAATTTTCCGAAAACCATAGTTTGGGCAAAGTGGAATCCGGAACGGAGTTTGATGTACAGGCAAAAATACTTCATTTAATAACAGCCGAATGTTCCGGCGAAGGAGTTCTGATAGAGGCTCTGGTGGAAATAAAATATACCGGCTTCGTAAGGCAACATACCCTGGCCGTTACCGATATAACACCGCGGGAGGGAATAGAAAGGCAGCTCTTCCAGGTGGATAAAATTCTGGAAACCAGGACTTTTGATCTGGTGGAAAATATTGAAATACCCCTCGAATATCCTGCATTATATATAGAAGACATTAAAGGAGAAATACAAAATCTCGATGTGACGGTGCTGGACCACAGGTTTTTGATTTGCGGCGAGCTTGATATACATATGTACTATGCGGACCCCGGGGGAATTGTCCGCTGTGTAAAAACCGTTTCGCCTTTCGGGGTTCTGGGAGAAATATCCGGCGGGACAAAAGACATGCAGGTCAGGGTCCTTTCCAGGGCTGAAAGAGTTTCGGAAAAAATATCCGGTCCCTCCCTGGTGGAGATTATGTTCAACCTGAACTTTAATGCAGAAGCTACCCGCCAGGAGGACCTGTATCTTGTAACCGGAACTTCTGATCGTTCTTCAGGCGTTTACCAGAGGGTATCCACCGATGAAAAAGTTATGGAGATATCTCATATCATGCCTCTTTCATCCCCTGCCATTTTTATAAAGGAAGTGAACATAAACGTAGAAAAATCATGGCTGGAAGAGGATTCCTCCGGCCTGTGGGCGGCGGGCAGCATTCGAATAAACGCCATTTATACCGGCAGGGACAACCTTGTGTACCAGGCCTTTGACGAATCCGCCTTCAGGTTTTATATAGGCGCCGGCAGAAACCTTGATGGGAGCCGCATGGAATTTACGGCAAAACCCAGGAAAATTCTGCTGAACGCCGGTGGGGAGATGATGGAGGGGGAATATGAGGTGCGTATAAAAGCCTGCTATATTGAGGTGAAAGCAACACCATGAATAGATGTTCGTCTTTATAGCAGGTAAAAAATCAAAGGGAAGAAGGTGAGTATGATGGAGGATATATCCGTAAAGATAGTAGATTTTTTCAGGGAGTTTTCCCATATAGATGTGGAGGTGCTTGATATAAAGCAGGAGTCCGATGGCTACAGAGCTCTGTGCCGGCTGTCTGATGGAGAATATCAGGTCATCCTGGACAACGAGTTTTCAGTAAAGGCTTATTACCGTAAAAAGCTATATAAAGATAACCGCCTTGGCGGAGTAGACAAATTGTCTTCAATACCGCAAGCTGTGAGCATCACACAATTTCAACAGAATCCGGAAACCACTGGCATTTGTGAAGCTGCCGACGGTCAGGATGCCGCCGTGAATGTCAGAGCGATAAAAAAACCCCAGCTTTCAAACAGCGAAAAAGCCGTGGCCATCATGATAAAAAAACAGCCTGGCATTACAAGTTTTGACATAAGCCGGGAAATGAATCTGAAATTTAAAATACTGTCACCCATTCTAAAGAAACTCTTAAGCGAAGGCATTATAAAAAAAGAGAGGGAAAAATTTTACTGAGGCTAAATAGCCTCTTTTTTTGTAACCATCTTTATGTTGCTCACATATTATAGAATTAAGCAAACTGAGATTTCACCATAAACGATCTGTTCTTTTATACAACTGGAAACGTCCTCGGGAAAGCAAAGGGGGGATTTCATGCCGGTATGGGTTTATGCTGCAACATTGGTGCTAGTTGTGGTGATTTGCTATTTTTTATTAAAGAAGTTTTTTTCAAACACGGCGTTACCAGCAACAACCGGGGAAGGACAAGAATTAAAAATACAGGAAATTGACTATAAAACAACAAATCCTGAGGAAGAAGCGGAAGAGATTTATACATCATTTAACCCCACTGATGGAGAAGCGGAAGAGATTTATACATCATTTAACCCCACTGATGGAGAAGCGGAAGAGATTCATACATCATTTAACCCAACTGATGAAAAACCGGGGTTAGAAGATAACCCTGAGGATTTAATAAAAGAAATTGTTTTTCCACAAAAGGAGGGAAAACAAAAATCTCAGGATTATTTATATCAAAACCAAAAAGGAGGTACAAAAATGGACCCAGAAATTAAAGTCCCTGTACTCATAGGGGAAGGCACCATCCAGAAGATGGTAGAATCTACTGTGACCCTGGCGAGTCCCGCTGAAAAAATCCGGGAAATCAGGGCAATGGTGGAAAATTTAAGAACTGACGTGATACCCGGTAAAGTTATCATTCAGGGAACGCTCCACAAGCAGATCTTTTACGTGGGGGAAGACACGGTGATACATCACCAGACTGAACTAATCCCCATAAGCTATTTTCTGGATATCACGGGAGCAGCACCGGGTATGGATGTTACCGTGACGTCTGCGGTTGAGCATGTCACCTATAACCTTTTAAACCCCACAACACTGCATCAAAAAGTTATTCAGGCATTCAGCGCCGTGGTAACCCAGACCCAGATTCTCAATGTGGTGGCCGGAATCGGCACTCCGCTTTATTATGTGCCCCAGGTCATGGGGACCGGCTCCCAGCAGCTTATAGCAGAAACTACAGTGACCCTTGCCAATGCCGCTCAGAAAGTTGATGAAATCACCGCAGTAGTCAGGGATATTACGACGGATGTAATAACCGACAAGGTTATAATCCAGGGAATACTGCACAAGCAAATCTTTTATGTGGGCGTAGATAATGTGGAATACCACCAGGCGGAAGACGTGCCCTTCAGCCTTTTTGTCGATGTGACAGGGGCCGGGCCTGGGATGAATGTTCAGGTCCATCCGACCATCGAAGCTATCAACTATACCCTGGAAAATGAAACTACTTTGCTTCAAAAAGTGGTAATAATGTTTGAAGTGGTGGTAACCCAGAATGTCCAGATAAATCTTGTGGAAGGAACCGGTCCTGTGGTTGTGGTGCCGGAAGTGGCCGGAGAGGCCACCGGTCAAACCCTTCTGCAGGATATTGTGACCATGGAAAGGCCTACACAGAAGATAAGGAACATTGACGCCAGCGTAACATCCATTACAGGCAATGTTATTGCCAATAAGGTAATTATCCAGGGCACAGTTCATAAACAGATATTCTATATCGGCACCGATAACATCGAATATGAACAGAGCGAGGATGTAGATTTCAGCTTCTTTGTAGATGTGACGGGTGCGGTTCCTGGAATGAGCGTGGTTCTTGTCCCCACCATTGAAAGCGTGATTCCGGAACTTCTGTCGGAAACGCAGATGCTGGAGAAAGTGGTGCTGCAGGTCCTGGCTAAAGTAACGACAACTGTAAGGCTTGCCGTTACGCAGGTACAATTGCCGGTTTAAAATTAAAAAATAAAACTAATCCCGCTTACCGCGGGATTTTTGTTTTGAAAAAAAGTGGTAATAATACATATCGAGGTGATCTTTTTTGGGCGAAAAAGTAAGAGGGCATCTCATGATCATAGGAGGAGCCGAAGATAAAGAAAGGAAATGCGACATACTTAAAAAGGTGGTGGAGCTTTCGGGGGGGGAAAAGGCCAGCATAACCATAATTACCGCAGCTGCCCAGAATCCCCGGGAGGTGGGGCAAAGTTATATAAAAATCTTTGAAAAGCTCGGAGTCCGGGATGCTGTGGCTCTCAACATAGAAACCCGAAAGGAGGCATGCCGGGGAGAAATAATTGACAGGATTGCCAGCTCCACCGGCATTTTTTTTACGGGAGGAGACCAGCTCCGCATCACCAGTCTACTGGGAGGAAGCCCGGTATACCATGCGCTGCATGCGGCCTATAACAACGGGGTGCTCATTGCGGGCACCAGTGCCGGAGCATCGGCCATGAGCGATATAATGCTCATCGGTGGCGACGGGGACCAGGCCCCTAAAGGCAATGCCATCAGCATGGCGCCGGGGATGGGTCTGCTGGAGGAAGTTGTCATAGACCAGCACTTCGCCCAGCGGGGCCGTATAGGGAGGTTGCTCCTGGCGGTGGCTCAGAATCCCTATGTGCTGGGGGTGGGCATCGATGAAGACACGGCCGTACTGGTGAATCCCGATGCCACTTTCACCGTGGTAGGGTCCCAGACGGTGACGGTGGTGGATGGCAGTGATATAGAATACACCAATGTGTCGGAACTCTCCCCCGGCGAACCGTTAAACCTGTTTGGCGCCAGGATTCATGTGCTTTCCTCCGGCGCCGGCTTTAACCTGAAGACGCGACAACCTTTTTCGAAGTTCGAGGTTTGAGGTTCGAAGTTCGAAAACTGACGCTCGAGGTTTGACCAGGGGCATGAAACCAGCGGCTTCTCGAAGGGGTGGGCAACACTAAAGAAAACTGTAGAGTGAGATAACAACAAGTCGAACGGAAAGTTTAGGGTGTTGCCCCAACTTCATGTATAGGCGAAGTGGAAATGGATAGCATATTAAGGAAGGAATCAGGAAGGTATTTTACAAGGAGGAATATGATGGATATTGTAGACATAAGGGCCATAGAAGGCCCTAATATCTACAGCCCGAAACCCGTCATCAAAATGATTCTTGACGTAAAGGATATGGAGGATATACCCACCAGGGATTTTTCGGGATTTAATGATACTCTACTAAATTACCTGCCGGGCCTGGCACAGCACCACTGCTGTTTTGAAACCCGCGGAGGTTTTTTGCTGCGCCTGAAAGAAGGCACATACTTTCCACATGTGATAGAACATGTGGCTATAGAACTTTTGAATCTCACGGGTCAGGATGTGAAATTCGGCAAGGCCAGGAAAATCGAAGGAAGCCTTTACAATATTATTTTTGGATATAAGGTGAAATATCCGGCCTTGAAAGTGGCGGAGCTTTCGGTAAAACTAATAGAAGCAATTCTCCGCTCCCAAAAAATTGACCTTGACGCGATAGTCCGGGAACTGGCCAGGGAGACCGTGGACAGAAGCCTGGGGCCCAGCACCGCTGCCATAGTGCAGGAAGTGAGAAGCAGGGGCATACCCGTAACCCGCGTTGGAGAAGGCAGCATGCTGATACTCGGCTACGGAGCCCGGCAGAAACGCATAGAGGCCACCATAAGCCAGGACACAAGCTGCCTTGCGGTGGATATAGCCTGTGACAAGACGCTGACTAAAGAACTGCTCTCCATGGCGGGAATTCCTGTACCTACGGGTGAAGTGGTATATAATGAGGAGGATGCTCTAAAAGCCGCAGAAAAACTGGGGTACCCGGTGGTAATAAAGCCCTGTGACGGCAATCAGGGCAAAGGTGTAAGCCTGAACCTTAAGGCCCCCCAGATGGTTTCCGAAGCTTTCAATCTTGCAGCGGAATATTCTTCTAAAATCATTGTGGAAAGGCAGGTCATGGGGCGCCACTACCGTATTCTGGTATTGGGAGGGCGTTTTGTTTGCGCATCCGAACGGATACCGGCCCACGTGGTGGGGGATGGAATCCATAGCATTAAGGAATTGGTGGATATTATCAACAGTGACCCCCTGCGGGGTGAAAAGCATGAAAAACCCCTCACTAAAATTAAAATAGACCCGGTGGTACACATGGTGCTGGCCCGCCAGGGGCTAACCCTGGAGGTGGTACCCGAAAAGGGAAAACAGATTTTCCTCAGGGAAAACGGAAACCTGAGCACCGGTGGCACTGCCGTGGATGTCACCGATAGGGTTTGTCTCGAAAACAGGGATCTGGCTGAGAGGGTTGCATCCATAGTGGGCCTTGACATTGCGGGTATCGATATCACTACGGAGGATATAGCCATTCCTGTGGAAAACAGCGGTGGGGCTGTCATCGAGGTCAATGCGGCTCCGGGCATAAGGATGCACCTGTTCCCTTCCGAAGGAAAGCCCAGGCCGGTGGCCAAAGCCATAGCGGACTTGCTGTTTCCCAAAGGCGCTCCCAGCTTTCCACTGGTGGCGGTCACCGGCACCAATGGCAAAACTACCACCGTGAGAATGATAAGGCAAATAATGTCGGCCTGGGGTCTCAATGTGGGCATGACATGCACCGATGGAGTTTATATAGGGCAGCAGTGCATAAAAAAGGGAGATTGCAGCGGCCCCGAAAGTGCCAGGACGGTGCTGTATGATACACGGGTGGAAGCGGCTGTTCTGGAAGTGGCCCGGGGCGGCCTTATAAGAGGCGGCCTGGCTTACGAGGAAGCCGATGTGGGTGTCATAACCAACATCACCGGCGACCACCTGGGCCTTGATGGAGTCGAGACTCTTGAAGATTTGGCCTTTGTGAAGTCACTGGTGATTGAACAGGTAAAACCGGAAGGGTTTGCGGTTTTGAATGCCGATGATAAAATGGCGGTAGAAGTGAAAAACCGCGCAAAATGCGGGGTTATTTTTTTCAGCGCCGAGGAAGACAACCTGGTGCTGAGAAAGCACCTGAGCCAGGGCGGAAGGGGAGTATATGTGAGGGATGGGACCATATTCTTCAAAAAAGGAAATGAGGAAAATTTCCTCATGAAGGTGAAGGACATTCCTGCTACCCTGAAAGGCAGGGCAAGGCACAATGTACAGAATGCTCTGGCGGCCGCAGCAGCAGCCTGGGCCCTGAATGTGCCTCTTAAAGTCATAGCCCGTGCCCTGAGGGAGTTCGACTGCAGTGAAAACATCAACCCCGGCCGCATGAACATCATGGAGATGCCCGGCTTTACCGTGATGCTGGATTACGGCCATAATCCTGCGGGCGTTGAGGCCGTCATTAATACCGCCAAGCTTTTAAAACCTGCCAGACTGGTGGGGGTTATAGCCAGTCCCGGTGATAGGCGGGATCAGGACATAATTGCCCTGGGACACGTGGCGGGCAAAGGCTTTAACCGCCTTATAATAAAGGAAGATGAAAACTTGAGAGGCCGGAAACCTGGAGAGGTGGCTTCGCTGCTCCTGGAAGGCGCTCTTTCCGCCGGCTTAAAGAGGGATAAGATAGATGTGGTTTTGAAAGAAGAAGAAGCCATTGCCAGGAGCTTTGAAAACGCCCTGGAAGGAGACCTTATAGTTATCTTTTATGAACACTATGAAAAAGCCCTGGAAGCCATAACAAAATCTCAGGATAAAATCATAAAAACCACCGGGGCGATGAGAATAATTTAATATTTTTTATACAGGCAGGATTTTAAAGTTTTGTGTGAAATATTATAATATATAAATGGGAGGGGAAAAGTTTGTTTAAGTTAGATGTCGATGCCCGGGCAAAGATTAATCTCACGTTGGACGTGCTCTATAGGAGACCTGACGGCTATCATGAAGTGGAGATGATAATGCAATCCATCGCTTTAAAGGACCATCTCACCCTGGAACTGCTGCCCGGGAGGGCTATTGAAGTTTCCTGCAGTACCCCGGAGCTCCTGTGCGATGAGAGCAACCTGGCCTATAAAGCCGCAAAACTCATGATAGAAGAGTTTAGCCTGGATGCCGGTGTAAAAATCACATTAAACAAAAACATCCCGCTGGCTGCAGGTCTGGCCGGAGGCAGCGCCGATGCCGCGGCGGTTATGATAGGAATGAACGAACTTTTTGGTCTAAAGAAATCCGAAGAAGACTTGATGATGCTGGGAAAGACTATCGGAGCTGACATACCCTTTTGCATCCATGGAGGCACTGCCGTGGCTCGCGGTATAGGAGAAAAACTCACACCCTTGAAACCGGTGCCTAAAATAGCGCTGCTGCTGGTAAAGCCCCACTATTCGGTGTCGACAAAACAAGTATACAGTAGACTGAATGTAAAAGACATAAAATCAAGGCCCGATACCGCTGCCATGATACGAACCATCCTCAATGAAGATGTGGCCGCCATGGCAAAAGGGCTATGCAATGTGCTGGAAGAGGTAACCTTTGGTCTTTATCCCGAACTTTCCTTTATCAAGGAAGAACTCAGGAAAAACGGTGCCCTGGGGAGCCTCATGTCCGGTAGCGGCCCCACGGTTTACGGTATCTTCGAAACCCGGAGCGCGGCGCAAAGGGCCGCCGCAAGGATGGATACAGGTAATAAAGCTATTATCATTTCTGAAACACAATGAAGTTAGTAATGTGAAGAAGCCGGCATTATAGAGGTGTGAAGTAGGAAGTTGGACTTAATCACACTTCCCACCTCACACCTCACACATCACAAAGGGGAGGAGGAATAAGTTTGGTTCATAAATTGTCATCGGTAAAGCTAGACAACTACAAGCCATTGAGAGACGTGGTATTCGGGGCTCTCCGGGAAGCCATCATCACCGGTGAGCTAAAGCCTGGAGAAAGGCTCATGGAAGTCCAGCTGGCGGAGGAAATGGGCGTGTCCAGGACACCGGTGCGGGAGGCCATCCGCAAGCTGGAACTGGAAGGCCTGGTGGTGATGATCCCGCGAAAAGGGGCTTATGTGGCGGGCCTATCGTTAAAAGATGCCGCCGATGTTTTTGAAATCCGGGAAAGCCTGGAGGGGCTGGCTGCAGCCCTGGCGGCGGAGCGCATCACGGACGAAGAACTGGAGGCCATGGAAAAGATCCTGATGGAGATTTCCGGCGCAGCCGAGAAGGATGATGTAGAAACCATCATCAAAAAAGATGCAGAGTTCCACCAGATCCTGTTTGCCGCCACCAGAAACGACCGCCTGGCGCAGATAATAAACAACCTGAAAGAACAGATAGACCGCTTCAGGGTGCAGTCCTTCACAAACCGGGGCAGGATAAAAAGCATCCTCCAGGAGCACCGCAGGATAGTGGACGCCCTAAAAGGCAGGGATGCGGACATGGCGGAAAAACTGGCCAAAGACCACATTGAAAAAGTAGAAAACAACATCATGAACATACTCAGAAAGCAAATGGATTTTGAGGAGGAACCTTCATGAACGCCCTGATACTGGCGGGAAAGCAGGCAGACGGGCCCCTGAAAGAGGTGAGTGACAGTAAAGCCACCATAAAGATTGAAGGCAAAGAGATGATACTGTATGTGATAGAAGCCTTGAAAGCCCTGGATTTCATACAAAAGATAGCCGTGGTGGGGGATAAGGACAGGCTCTCATTTCTTGCCAAAAAGGTGGATATGATTGTAGAGCAGGGGAACTCCCTGCCCCAGAACATTCTCAGGGGGGCGGAAGCCTTTCCCGAAGATGAAGAACTGCTGGTGCTCACATGCGACATACCCATGATTACACCCGAAGCTATCAGGGACTTTGCGGTAAAGGCCCGGGAGCTCGAGGCTGACTTTTGCTATCCCATCGTAAGAAAAGAGGACAATGACGCAAAATACCCGGGAGTTCACCGGACTTATGTTAGAATAAAAGACGGCACTTTTACAGGCGGCAATATCGTGATGCTAAAGGCCGGCACCGTAAAAAAGGCCATAGAAAAAGCTGAAGCCTTCCTGGCCTACAGGAAAAAACCCTGGATGCTGGCGAGGATTTTGGGCATTTCCTTTGTGGTAAAATTTGCGCTGGGCATACTCACTATAAAAGAACTGGAAAATAGAGTATCCGACCTTTTCGGCCTCAAAGCCAGGGCTGTGATCAGCAACTATCCGGAAATAGGCACCGATGTGGATAAAGAAAGTGATCTTGAACTGGTAAGGAAAGTTCTGGCAGGGGAGGGTTACAGATGAGGCGCGGCGAAAGGCTTGCCCTGCTTTCAAAGATATTGTGTGAAAATCCCAACAGGGTCATTTCGCTGAAATTTTTCAGCGAACGGCTGGATGCAGCCAAGTCCTCCATCAGCGAGGATTTGAACATAATCAAAAATGCCTTTATGCTATCCGGCGAAGGAGAGCTTTCCACCATTGCCGGGGCGGGCGGCGGCGTCCGTTACCGCATCAAAAAACCCGAAAGTGAAATCAAATCCTTCGTGGAAACCCTGTGCGAAAACCTCAAGGACCAAAAACGCATAATACCTGGTGGATACATATACATGACCGATGTGATATTTTCACCGGAATATTCCGTGAAAATAGGGGAGATTTTTGCTCAAATTTTTATGGATAGAGAACCCACCTGTGTCCTTACGGTGGAAACAAAAGGAATACCCATAGCCCTCATGACAGCCCGGGCGCTGGATGTGCCTCTGGTGGTGGCCCGGCGGGACAGCCGCGTCACCGAAGGGCCTTCCGTGAATATAAGCTATGTTTCCGGGACCGGTCAGAAGATACAAAACATGTCCCTGCCCAAAAGGGCTCTCTCGGAAAATGCCCGGGTGCTCATCGTGGACGATTTCATGAAGGGCGGCGGCACGGCCAGGGGCATGATGGAGCTTTCGGCGGAGTTCAACGCCGAAGTGGTGGGCGTGGCGGTGCTGGTGGCCACCGGTACTCCCCAGTGCAAACTGGTAAAAGATTATACCTCCCTCATGGTGCTGGATGGCATAGATACGGAAAAAGGTATAATTAATATAAGGCCGGATAAAATCACAATTTCGTGAAAAATTTTACTTTCCTTGCAGGAATTTTGAGATTAATATAGAAATTGTACATGCTAAAAATTTTCAGCAGGGAGGTGCAACCGTTGGAGATTACCGATGTTCGCATCCGCAGAGTGGCTGAAGAGGGTAAGATGAAGGCAGTGGTATCCGTCACTTTTGATGACGAATTTGTGGTCCACGACATACGCATCATAGAAGGGCAAAACGGGCTTTTTGTGGCCATGCCGAGCCGCAGGACTCCCGACGGGCAGTTCAAGGACATAGCCCACCCCATTAACTCGCAAACCAGGGCCAGGATTCAGGAAACCATCCTGCAGCACTATAACCAGGAAACGGCTTGAGGACATCTTTATTAGATGTCCTAAATTTTTCATGTTTGCCATATATTACTGAAATTTTTTTTGTATAATATAAAGGGATTTGATAAAATATGTCGAATTAACAGAAGGGCATTTTTTGTTAAGTCCGGTTTAAGTTTTTAGGAGGGATATAGATGACTGATTTTACGGCGGTGATTCTGGCTGCCGGCGAGGGCACCCGCATGAAATCGGATACGCCTAAGGTGCTCCACAAAGTTTGCGGGATGACCATGCTGGGCCATGTGATAAACGCTGCAAGAAAGGCCGGTGCCAGCAAGGTAACGGTAGTGGTGGGCAGGGGTGCCGATGAGATAAAAAGGGCCTTTGAAGGCCAAAATATCGAGTTTGCGATCCAGACCGAACAAAAGGGGACAGGCCATGCCCTGATGCAGGCAAAAGAGGCAGTGCGGGGAAGTTCCCTTCTCATGGTGCTTTACGGCGATATGCCCCTGGTGACGGCGGAGAGCATTGCCGCCATGGTGAAATTCTACAGGGAACGCAAACCCGCTGCCACCGTGATGACGGCCAGGGTGCAAGACCCCACCGGCTACGGCAGGATCATAAGGGATGGGGACAGGGTGACGGCTATAAGGGAAGAAAAAGATGCTTCACCGGAGGAAAAGGCCATTACGGAGATAAATTCCGGATTCTACTGCTTTGACGGTGCCCTTGTGTTTGAAGCCCTTTCAAAGGTGAAAAATGACAATCGTCAGGGGGAGTATTATCTCACCGATGTGGTGGAAATCTTTAACAATGAAGGCAGAGACGTGCTGGCATTTGAGATAGGAGATCCGCTGGAACTTTCCGGTATAAATGACCGCCGGCAACTGGCTTACGCCCAGGGCATCATGCAAAGAAGGATCATAGAACACTGGATGCGGGAGGGCGTCACTTTCATAAATCCAGACACCTGCATAGTGGATGTCAATGTGAAAATAGGCAGGGATACGGTAATTTATCCAGGAGTATTCCTGGAAGGCAGTACGCAAATTGGGGAAGGATGCACGGTAATTGGTTCCAGTCGCATAAAAGACAGCGAAATAGGGAATTACGTGGAAATAGTGATGAGCCAGATTCAAGAAAGCATTATAGGAGATGGGGTAAAGATTGGTCCCTTCGCCAACCTTAGGCCGGGATGCCATATAAGCGAGGGAGCAAAGATCGGCGACTTTGTGGAACTGAAAAATGCTAAAGTCGATACGGGGTCCAAGGTGCCGCATCTTTCCTATGTGGGTGATGCCGTCATAGGTAAGAAGGTCAATATCGGAGCGGGCACCATATTTGTAAATTTCGATGGATACAAAAAACATCAGACCGTTGTGGAAGATGGAGCATTCATAGGGTGCAATTCCAACCTCATCGCGCCGGTGACTATAAAGTCAGGCTCCTATGTAGCAGCAGGTTCCACTATAACCTATGAAGTGCCGGCGGATTCTCTGGCCATAGCCCGGGCCCGGCAGGAGAATAAAATAGGCTGGGCGGAAAAACGAAAGAAAAAGATAGAGGGAGGAAATCAAAAAAATGGATAACAGACTGGAGATTTTCACCGGCAATGCCAATCCCGAACTGGCCAGGGAGATTGCCGACAATCTGGGCATCACCCTGGGGGACTCGGTGATAAATACCTTCAGCGATGGAGAGATTCAGGTAAAGATAAATGAGAGCGTGCGCGGGGCCGATGTCTTTGTGGTCCAGCCATTTTCCAGTCCCGTAAACGACCACATCATGGAACTCCTGATAATGATAGACGCTTTCAAGAGGGCGTCGGCATGGCGTATAACCGCCGTGATCCCATATTACGGCTATGCGCGCCAGGACAGGAAAGTAAGGCCCCGGGATCCTATCACGGCAAAGCTGGTGGCGGATATAATCTCTGCTGCCGGGGCCCACAGGGTGCTCACCATGGATCTGCATGCAGGCCAGATCCAGGGATATTTCAATTTCCCCGTGGACCATCTCATGGCAGTGCCCATCCTGGCGGACTATTTCAAAAAGAAGGAGCTGGGGGATATAGCGGTGGTATCTCCAGATCTGGGAGGAGTCACCCGGGCCAGAGAGCTTGCCAACCGCATAGGCGCGTCCATAGCCATAATAGATAAGCGCCGCCCTGAACCCAATGTGGCTGAAGTAATGAACATAATAGGAAAAGTCGAGGGCAAGACCGTTATTATGACCGATGACATGATAGACACCGCGGGCACCATCACTTTGGGGGCTGAAGCTTTGCTGGAAAGAGGAGCCAAAGCCGTTTATGCCTGCTGCACACATCCGGTGCTGTCAGGGCCGGCCATCGAAAGGTTGCAGCAATCTCCCATAGAGGAAGTGGTGGTGACAAATACCATCCGGTTAAAAGATGACAAAAAAATAGACAAGATTAAGGTGCTTTCGGTGGCTCCGCTTTTTGCCGCTGCCATTTCCCGAATCCATGAAAACATGTCGGTGAGTACATTGTTCGATTGAACGATGGGGGTAACACCCTAAACTTTCCGTTCGACTTGTTGTTCTAAAAGCTTGAATAAAATTGTGATATTAAGTATAATTAATACTAACTATTATTGGTATAGTGTAGTAATTTTAAGGAGGAAATTGTAATGGAGCAAATTGCTTTAAAGGCGGAAAAGCGGGATATCTCAAAGAAAGGTACCATAAATGAACTCCGCAGGAAGGGTAAACTGCCGGGAGTGCTTTATGGCAAAAATATTGAGAGCAGCCCGGTGGCCGTGGATGCAAAAGAGCTTTTAAAAGTCCTGAAAACCCACGGTGAAAGCGCCCTTATCAATCTTGAACTGGAAGGCGAAAAGCATCCGGTGCTAATGAAGGAAATTCAGAGGGATACACTGAAGGATGCCATTGTGCATGTGGATTTTTACAGGGTTTCCATGACCGACAGGATAGAGTTCAACCTGCCACTGGTCTTGAAGGGCGATGCCGAGGGTGTAAGGATGGGAGGCATCCTCCAGCATCAAAAGAGGGAGCTTTCGGTAAAAGCCCTGCCGGCGGATATGCCCGAGCATCTGGAAGTTGACATTTCCGGCCTTAAGATCGGCGATACCCTGACCGTAGGGGACCTGAAAATGGATGAAAAGATTACCGTGCTGGATGACCCCGAAGAAGTGGTAATCAGCATCCTGGCTCCCAAATTGGCTGAAGATACCGAAGTGCCCACCGGCGAGCAGGCAGCCGAACCCGAAGTGGTGGCCAAGGGCAAAGAAAAGCAAGAGGAAGAATAATTTTCTGGCGCAACCCTGTTGCGCCATTTCCATATAAAAAATGGGCGGTGAATGTTATGTATTTAATAGCAGGTTTAGGGAATCCGGGGAAGGAATATGAACATACCCGCCACAATGTGGGGTTCATGGTGCTCGACGGGCTTGCGCATAAACTTGATGTAAAGATAAACAGAATAAAATTTAAGGGGTTACTGGGAGAGGCAAGCTTCGAAGGACAAAAGCTCCTTCTGCTGAAGCCTCAGACCTACATGAACCTGTCCGGTGAAAGCGTGTCGGATGCCATAAACTTTTATAAAATTCCTCTGGGTAACATTATAGTTATTTATGACGATATGGACCTGCCCGTAGGAAGGCTACGTATTCGGCCTGAAGGTAGCTCCGGCGGCCACAGGGGTATGGACTCCATCATATACCAACTTTCATCGGATAAATTCAGCCGTATAAGGGTAGGCATTGGAAGACCCGAAGGCGAAAAAGATGCCGCAGGCCATGTGCTGGGAAGTTTCTACGGCGAAGAAATAACAAAAATAAAAGCCGCTATGGAGGCGGCGGCCCAGGCGGCACTTTTGATAATATCCAAAGGCGTCGACGAAGCCATGAACAAATTCAATGCCTTTGAGGCATAAAACAAGGGGTCAGGCTTGAATAATTCACTTATTCAAGCCTGACCCCATTTACATACCCAATTTATGGATCAACCGTTGGCACGTGTTCGCTATGCCTGAAAGTATTTGGCGCAATGAAATTGCTCGCCGAAAGAGGTGCATTATCAGCATTCGTCCGGGCTGCCGTAAAGACAAACACTTCCGGAACAATACCTATATATTCAACCTCCCATTCAGTGGGGGGCTTTTGTAAAATAGCAGACCTGGCACATTTTGATTGAATCGTAAGATTAATAGACTGAACAAGCGTCTTAGGATTCGGACATGTTCCTATATTAAAAAGTCGAGCCGTGACATTTACTGTTGCGTTTGTATTATTAAGGACTTTAACTACTATGCTGTTTGCACCATTATCAGCCACAACCGGACCCGTAGTCAATCTGTCAGTGACTGGAGGTACAATCCGGTCTAATTTGTTTTCGATATCGCGGATTTCCCTTTTTATTTCAACTAAGCCTGTATTGGGGTCATCCAGTTTGCCTTCAATTTCCCGGATTTCTCTTTTTATCTCCGAAAGGCCGAAGCCATCTCAAGATTATCAATAATTTCTTTGATTTTTTCCATAGGATTTTCACTCATTTTTTCCCCTCCCATTTTAATGTGTTGATTTATCGTGAAAAAGTGTGTTATACATTGCCAAATAAAATAAATCAGTATACCGACTACATTAAATTATTTTATTTTCCACTGATTTCCATCAATACCGGTTTCCCCCTCACAGCACCACTAGACATTGCTCTTTGGAACGGCTGTTTATGGCATCGTAAAAGCCCAGGGCCACATCCTCCGGTATCGCTCTGTTACAAGATCCGTTATTCTTCTCCATAAAAATCATCCCCTCACCTTTTAATAGAATCAATATATATTATTCAGATGATAGGATAAAGTGCGGGGTCATCAGTTCCGTGGATTTCTACGGAAAGGTTAGACATAAGATAAAAAATAGACTCTAAGGGTGGGCTACTTGATAATTGATTAAAGTAAAAGTATAATTTTAAATATAACTTTACCCGCTTGTATTTCGACATTTAATGGTGGGGATAGGAACAGACTTAACTGTGACGTGGGAGTGAGGAAGGGTGCTTAACTGGTGAAAAGTCTATATGTGTCAAAATATCGGCAAGCTATAGCCGGAAAAAAACAGGGATCCATAGAATTCTGCCATGGCCTCAGGCAGGGGATTCCGATTGCTCTCGGATACATTCCGGTATCCTTTACGTTCGGACTTATGGCGGTCAATGGGGGAATACCGGTTTGGACCGCAATTTTAATATCTTTATCCAATCTTACATCGGCCGGGCAGTTTGCGGGCACCAATCTTATCATAGCCAATGCCTCACTTTTGGAGATTACCCTGACCACCTTTGTGGTAAATATCCGCTATATGCTGATGTCACTGTCGCTTTCACAAAAGGTCGCTCCGCAAATGGCTTTTTTAAAGCGATGTATTGTGGCGTTCGGGATAACCGACGAGACCTTTGCCATAGCCTCCCTGGAAAAAGGAGAAATCACATTCAACTATTTTCTGGGACTTGTCACCTGCCCATATTGGGGATGGGCTTTGGGCACTGCACTGGGGGCATTGACATCTTCAGTGCTGCCGAAGACGTTTCAGAGTTCCATGGGGATTGCGCTGTATGCCATGTTCATTGCTCTTGTCGTGCCGGCGGCAAAAAAAATCAAAAGCCGCTCTTGTCGTTGCTATTACTGCTATCTGTATAAGTTCTTTATTTCATTGGGGCCCATATCTCGACCGCATATCGGGGGGATGGAGCATTATTTTTGCAACTATCATTGCGTCAGGTGTCGGTGCAGTCCTTTATCCCAGGGAGGAGGATGAATTTGAGTAAAACGTTGACTGCGGTATTTTTGATGGCTGTTGTTACTTATATACCAAGAGTGCTTCCCATTGCAGTGTTCAAGAAAAAATTAAAATCGAGATTTTTTCGTTCTTTTTTGTATTATGTACCTTACGCCGTATTGGGAGCCATGACCTTTCCCAGTATTTTATATTCCACGGGCAATTTATACTCTTCGGCCATTGGCATGAGTGCTGCCCTGGTTTTAGCGTATTATGAACAGGGTCTTATGAAAGTGGCCGTAGGGGCCATTTTAACGGTATATATTTGCGGATTATTGTTGTAATAGACAGATGGCCGCTGTTGAAAGCGGCCTAAACTTAAGCTTCAGAAAAAAGATGTGAGAGAGGCGGAAACAGGAGACCGATTCTTGAGAGCATAAGAATGAAGATCCAGTCCGCCAGGGATAGCGGCACGGTGCCGAGAAACGCTCCGACGCCCGGAGTATATATGACCGAGAGCATCATGGTTATCGACATGGCCACAGAGGGGGTTATCAAGCTGTTTTCCGGCTGCGGGGCATGTTTTTTCCGCACATCATATACGTTCATCATCTGGCTGGTTACTATACTGGCAAAAGCTATGGTCTGGGCCCTGGGGAGCCCATATCTGGATAGGGCCGCCAGAAACACTCCAAAGGTGGAAAGACTGATACCAGCGCCCTTTGCCGCAATATGGCGGGTGGTTTCCAGATCCAGAATTTCCCGGGGATTTGCAGGCAGGCGGTCCATGATGTTTTGGGAAGGCAGGTCCAAGCCCAAGGCCAGTGCCGGCCCTCCTTCGGTCACAAGGTTTATCCAGAGGATCTGTCCCGGAGAAAGGGGCGGCGGCAGAGATGGCAGCATGAGGGCTGAAACCTCGCTTTTGAGGCATAAACACGGGGGTCAGGCTTGAATAAGCGAATTATTCAAGCCTGACCCCTGTTGCGGTTGTTGGCAAGCCGTGTGTGGTGAAAGCCGCACGCACGGTTTAGAGCTATAGATACATATACCTAAAATTACCGCAATTTTTGACATATTTTTTGCTAAAAGAAGGAAAAACTAAATTTTTGTAGAATAATAATAGCAAGTAACGTGGACATCAAACTAACAATTTTATCGGTGAGATTTATATAGAAAAGGGTAGAAAAAGGACTCGAAAGGAATGAACGAGAGATGCAAACGTTAAAATGTGCAACAAGAACATATGTTCGTTCGGGGGGGGGGGGGGGGGGTATAATATGTAAAAACTACCAAAATTTGGAAGTAATTCATACTCCATATTACAGTGGTTTTATTTTTCGCGAAAACTTCCATTGTTTGCTTACCACTCTAAATTGCCTATCCAGGTTTTCCCTTCACTCTTTCCGGTTGCTTGCGAAGGGCATCATGACCCTTCTTTCCTGCACGATTGTTTCCGTAGTATACTATTATAACCATTCCCCATAAACAAAGATCATTAGAAGGCTGAACTTTTCACTATCTGGAAAATATTGTATGTTCCAGTGGTGTTAAATCAACCCTTTTACTTTTAACTATTAAAATTTATTGTGCTAAAGGCAAACCATCCGAAAGGTTGGGACGCAAAGCCATGGGTCTGTAGCCCTTGAGGTATGACTGCCAGGTTGCCGCAATAAAGGTTTCATTATTTGTTTAAATAATGTTCTCTATTACGGCAGCTGATTAGGCTGCCGTTTTTCTTATATGTAAATATACCCGCAAATACTCGTGTAAGATGGACTACGATAGATGAAAGAGAAAGAAAAAAAGGGGGGCCGTCCTGTGAATCTAACGGGTATGGGCGATTTATTAATGTCCATGAAAGAGTCCTGGACCAGGTTATACCTCCACAGCGCTAGCGTTGCCAATCTCACCTTGAGAATATGCACTTTACTACGTCTCGACGAAGTGGAACAGGAAACCGTGATAGCTGGGGCATTCCTCCACGATGTAGGAAAGATGTTTGTCAGGCGTGAAATTATCGAAAAGCCGGGCCCACTTACAGAGGAGGAATGGACTGAATTAAAAGAACACACCAGGCGGGGTGCGTCCGTAGTAGCGGCAAGGGGAGGAGACAATTCCCTGGTGGAAATAATTCGATATCACCACGAATGGTGGAATGGGAAGGGATATGAGGGGCTGAGGGGGCAGATGATACCCTGGCCTGCCCGAGTCATCGCGTTGGCCGATGCATTGGATGCCATGATTTCCCCAAGGCCTTATCGTCAGCCTTCTAAAATGTATGAAGCACTCGAAGAAGTGTACCAGGGTGCCGGTTCCCAGTTCGACCCGAAGTTAGTAGCAGCTTTGGCGGAAGAGCCCTTTTGGCAGACCGCCACCTATTGCGATCCGGCCAGGCTGGAAAGGCAGATAGGCGAGGAAAAGCAATGGCTTGTACAATTGGCGGATTCATATGTCACTTTATCTTATCCATTGGTATACGCCCAGAGCCAATGGCTGGACCGTTTGCTGGTAATATTGTGGCAATTGAAAGAAAATGCAAAAGGGGGGTAAAAAATGCAACGGTGTCTTGAATGCGCGAAGAAAGAACCAGACCGCCCTTGTGTAAAGTGTCAGTATTTTATTCAGCATGGCCCCCTTCGTCGGGTGCCTTCACCACCTATGCCGGTAAAAGCATTACTATCAGGTTAGATAACGAGGACAGCTACAATTCGTTTGAAGAAGGATACATTTAGCAATGGAGTAATTACAGACGGTCCGGAGGTGTTCAGCGTGTTGTCTTTATCCGTTAGTTTAGAAAATCAAGCCACAGTTCTGAGGGTAGCCGGGGAACTTGACCTCTCCACCGTACCTGAATTTAAAGCTTTTTACGAAAAACATAAACCTATTAACGGGCTTATTGTTTTCGACATGACTGGTTTAGAATTTGTGGATTCTACCGGTGTGGGAAGTCTCCTGACTATCTGGAAAGATCTGAACCAGAGCCAACAGCCGTTTTCCGTCTGCAACCTTAACGAAGATGTTTACGAAGTATTGGATGTGATGGGCGTACCGGATTTCCTGGGCGAGGAACACTTTAAACGCTCACCATTCTAGATCATCATGGCTTCGCTGACTACTGTAATTGAGGAGAGGACTTATGATTTACGAGTTTCTAATCCCGGTGGTCACCATTGCCTTTCTTAAAAAAGGGTCACTGCAGCGCCTGTCGGAAACCGAAATAAGGAAGCCATGGATGATCATATCCGGGTTATTGTTACAGTTGGTAGTGATGTTTCTTTACCATCGCGTTTCGTTTATAAACCAGAGTTTTGCCTTTTGGGTAGTTGTTTCCTACTTAATGCTAATCTATGGTTGCTGGTGCAATCGCCACATCCCGGGCATTAAACTGTTTATTTTCGGCACCTTACTTAACTTCTTTGTGATAATTGCCAATGGCGGCAGGATGCCCGTATCACTGGATGCGCTGGAGTGGGCGGGTTTGTCCTCATACATACCTGCGGTAGTGGAAGGGGTGACAAAACACCAACCGCTGACGGAATTCACCCTTCTACCGTATTTAGCTGACGTCATTCCCTTGCGTCCTCCTTTTGTTTTCAGCAGCATGGTTGTAAGCCCCGGCGACATTGCGGTGACGCTGGGCATCTCATGGTTTATTTACAAGGGAATGGTTAAAACAGTATAGCCATTAGATTTCAAACTTTGGGGCGTAGATCATTAGGGTGAAACAATTCATCCGGGGGGAGGTGATATGATGAAGAAGGTCTTCTTCTGGTTGACCGTGGCTTCCATGGTACTGGCTGTTGTGGCTAAATTTCCATGGCGCTGAAATAATTAGCCTTTAACGCAACTGTCTATCTGTAAAGGAACCAGGAAGTTGATCTACGCCCCATTTTTCAATAGTACCACTTTAGGCTCCGGTTAATAGAAAGGAGGAACAGTCATGCCTCGATACTTAAAAACCTACATATACCTGGTCACAATTATCGGCATGGCTATTCTCTTGCTGGTGTTATCCGGCCTAAAAATAGAATTTTTGCCTTTTGTTTTGGCAATCGGCCTGATTGCTGGATTGCTGGAAAAATATGATGTTGAATTACCAAACGGATCTATTGTTTCAGGCTCCACTACCTTCACTTTCGTTGTAATGGCCGTCTACGGCATTCCAGAAGCGGTAGTAAGTGAGATTATCATTTCTTTGGTCAGTATTCCATTGATTAAAAGCGAGAGAATTAAATTTTTATATAATACAAGCCAGTATATTATTTGTACTGTTGCCGCAGGATACGGGTATTTGTGGTTAGGGAGCATACCGGGGACTTTTACGTGGTATGATGTTCCCCGTTTACTGTTTGCCATTGCTCTCTACAATATTTTGAACATCACTTTAATATCCGTCATCATCTCTAAACTGAATGAAAGAAAATACTTCGCCACTTGGATTGAAATGGTCCAAGACGGCGTCTTAATATATTTGGTTAATTCTTTTTTAAGCGTGCGTCTGGCTCTTTCCTATGAGTTGCATGATCAACTGCAGTTCTGGATTGAAACACTATTTGTTTTTGCAGTTTTCCTAGCCCTGCGCTATGCTTTTGCCTTATTCATCAACTTGCGGAAAACCTACTTAAGGTCGATGGAATCACTCACTCAATTAACTGAAAACAAACTGTCTATCAGTGGAGGACATGCCACCAGGGTTGGCAGGATAGCCCGCAAGATTGCGGAAAAGATGAAACTATCCCAGGATGAAATTGATTCAATTCATTATGCGGCCCTATTGCACGACTTGGGCAAGACCTACCTGGAGGAAAAAATCTTTCAAAAGCGAGGGCCGCTTACCCTCGAAGAAGAAAGGGAATATCGCAAACACGCGGAAATTGGCGCAGATATGGTAAAGGAGATAGCCGGGTTAGCCAAGTCCTCAGAGTATATTCGCTACCACCATGAATGCTGGGACGGCACAGGGTTTCCTGCTGGTATATCGGGAGAGCATATACCGCTGGGAGCTAGGATTATTGCTGCTGCTGATCAGTACGACCACATTTTTTACAAGAAGAAGTCCCAAACTGATTTCGCAGCACTGGCGGGAACCAAACTGGACCCCCAGGTGGTGGAAATTGTATTAGGGATTGCTGATTTGCAGGAGGAGCCCGGAAAAATGGCCATGCCAGCCACCATTGAAGAGAAACTGATCGAAAACCTTGTGATCAGCGAAGCGCGGAAAAGGGTTTACCAGTCACAACTGTTGGATAAATTTGGTGCGTCTCTAATCGTACGTTATGATGGTGAGTTTAGAAATGAGGCAGGAGATTCCATCGATATTCCATGCCGGGAGCAAGTAATTACTTTGGTAGAAAAAGCACGCAGACAACAGAGCGGAGTGCGAGAAATACTCGAAGAAGCGCAATCTGGTAAGATATATGATGTCTACTGTGTGCCTTCTGGCGATCAGGTTAGTGTTATCTTCTTTGATGTGACTGACATACTCGAATATGAGAAAAAACAAGAAGAACGAGTTCGAAACCTTTATCGTGAAGTGATCTATTCGGTAACACAGGGAAAACTCTTGCTGGTGGAACAAAAGGAAATTGAACTGTTGAAAACAGGGGTATACATATCCAGTCACCCAATCCTTACGAAAACGGATGTCGCCAGCTGCCGCCGGCAGGTGCAGGAGGTACTGGAGTCTCGTCCTCTACCGTCTAAGGTTAGATATAACATATTGCTTGGTACTTCCGAAGCGGTTACCAATGTATTGAAACATGCGACAGAGGGACAAATGAGCCTTTATATGGTCGGTGATCATCTCCGAATTTTCGTGTCGGACAACGGAAGCGGCATAGACTTATCCGAACTTCCCAAGACAACTCTGATGGCCGGATACTCGACCAAGCACTCTGCGGGATGGGGGTTCTATTTACTTCTAAAGGTGATGGATCGCATTATCCTAAGTACCAGTTCCCAAGGCACAACCATCATGTTAGAGATCAACTTAGTTGATGCACCTGAAAAGGTAGCTACTAACAATATTACGATTTTTAAAGAGGAGAATGTACGTCATGCTTAACGTAAAATCCCGTTTGGAAGGAAAGACTGTAAGGCTCAGTTTAGAAGGCGTATTGGACATCTCCACCGTGGATACTTTTAACGGTCAGACGGAACAACTTTCCGGTATCTCTGAATTGGTCCTTGACATGGCCGGACTTGAATTCATCGATTCAACCGGGGTTGGTGCTATTCTTCAAGTCGTTCGCCTGTCACAGGAACGTGGTTTTACTGTCAGCCTCGAAAATGCCAATGAGAATATATCTGAACTTCTTAACACAGTGGGATTGTTTCAAATCATTGAGGTCTTGCGGAAAGGGGCTAATTAAGATGAGGGCTTCAGGTCGTGCAAAGTACATGGGTGTGTTGTTAGCGGTTGGCGGATTGTTTGGAGCCTCCACGATTATTTTCAGCTGGCAGAAAACCTGGATGTATTTATTGTTATACTTAATTGGCCTGCTTTTAACTGAGTGGTTTTTTAAAATTGAAATAATTCAGGAGTTATCATTTCTCCCTATTCTCGCCGGGATTATGGCTTTTCATTATCCGGTTGTTCAAGCATCATTTATCATGCTGGCCGTTGCCGTTACACAGCTCATTCTCCACCCTAAGGAGACCTGGCGTCATTGGCTTTTCTGGCTTAAATGGGTGCTTTTGATCATCGTTATGGGAATGATTAACTTGTTAACTGGCAATGTAGCATATGGTAGTCTTTCGTTTTACACCAGCGTAATCGCCTCGGTGGCTTCTTTGTACGGAACATTGTTGCTCAGCAGCTATATGGTTAACAAGAAAGGGATTGAATGGAAGAATAGTGGGATATATTACATATCTTTGCTTTCCCTTGGTGTGATATTGATTTCTTTTTACCGGTTGGCGCCGTTTTTGATACTGGCCTGTTTATGTATTTTTTCTGTCAGCCTTCATGAGATAACAAGGGGGCTTCAGGAATTACAGAAGCGGTCTGATCAATTAGCCCATGAATTGAAGAATACCTTAAGAAGAGAAATACAGTTAGCCCAGCAAATTCAAAGCAAATTATTAAATACAGGAGTCCCGGAATTCGTGGGTGGACAGGTTGCGGGCACATCGATTGCTGCTTGCTCGATCGGGGGGGATTATTACGATTTCTGTATACTAAAGAACGGAAAACTTCGGATCGTAATTGGGGATGTGATGGGCAAGGGAATTCCAGCAGCTATGTTGATGTTGTTAACAAGAAGTGCGTTTCGAAACGCAGCGGAAAAAGGGAGAGGTCCAGGAGAAACGCTAACGATCATGAACCGCATCTTGTACGATGACTTCAAAGCATTGGGTTCATTTGTCACGGTTTTTTGCGCTGATTACGATCCGCAGTCAAAAATCCTTACTTATGCCAATGCCGGGCACAATCTCCCCCTGATTGTAAAAGGAAGGACGAGAAGCTGTGAACAACTACCGGGGAAGGGAATCATGTTGGGAGGGATGCCTCATCAACAGTACCAGGAACATTCAATTCAATTGGATAATGATGATTACGTGTTTTTTTACACAGATGGGATTGTAGAAGCACGAAATGAAAAAGGGGAGGCTTTCCGTCTGGAGCGCCTGCGGCAAATTTTAGTCCAGTATGCGAATAGCCCGGCAACAGAGATTGAAGATCAAGTTTTCCAAAGGGTTACAGACTTTACGAAAAATTTACCACAGAAGGATGATATCACAATGGTAGTGCTGAAAGTGGCTGATGATAACAAGCATCTGGCGGCTGTTTAATAGCAGCTTTATTGTTCGCATCCCCGACCTTATTCGAAAAGACCTGGAAGTGATAGGGTTTTTCCGGGTGCTAGAAGTTCTAGAGACAAATCCCAACGCTTAGCAGGAGGTGAGTTCATTATGAAAGAAGAGACTACCCGGGGCTCCCCCGAAGCAACGGCGAGCGCAGTAGACAATGCTTTTCCGGACGGAGAAGCGGTGGGTCCATATGCTTTTGTGAAACAGGGGTGCCTTGTTGTCCGACACCGACCAGAGGGACCTTACCCGGTAGTGGTACCTTGCCCAGGGGTAAGACTGATTGTTAACGGCCGGGAGTGCATTCAACCCACCCCCGTATCCATGAAGGATACCGTGCGGGTGGAAACGGTGGAAGAGCGAAGAGAAGGGAAATGGTCTGTGACCGTTTCTTCCGATGGTCTACAAGCAATATTGCAAATGCGCCCCAAGGTAATAGTTCACCGGGAACTGCCGGATCTTCCGCCTGCCAGAATATTGCAACTGTCGGTAGTGGAGCAGGAAGAATGTCTTCCCCCGCTCACATGGGACGAACTATTGCAGGAGTTATCCCGGTTGGGGATTAACTATGGCATAGACTGGGAAGCATGCTCTCGTAGTGTTACATCCTGCGCTGAAGAGGAAGTGATTGTCGCCAGAGGTATTCCTGCAGAACCAGGAAAAGACGGCCGGGTAGAATTGCTTTTTTCCTCTAATCCCAGGGTACCGGTACTGGCGGAGGAAGATGAAACGGTAGATTTCCGGAAACGCTATGTTTTTACTTCGGTGGAGGCGGGAGAAATCCTTGCTGTCAAACACCCGCCTGAGTCGGGACATCCCGGCACCAGCGTCAAGGGTGAGGTAATTATGCCGCCGTCGCCCCGGGACTTTATCCTTTCTGTAGGCGAAGGAGCGGTGCTTACCAGTGATGGTGAACGGGCTGTAGCGGCCCGGTCTGGACGTCCTGCAGCCTCCCGCTGGCGTAACATGGTGAAGGTAAGTGTATTGCCTGAGTTGGTGCATGCCGGTGACGTAGACCTTGCTTCAGGTAACATTGTCTTTAAAGGAGATATCCTAATTGCCGGAAATGTGACAGAAAGGATGGCGGTAGAAGCGGGCGGGAATGTTAGGGTGGGAGGGTTGGTCTCCGGTGCGAGGGTTCAAGCTACGGGATCCATCCTGATCAGAGGGAATATCCTGTCATCGGTGGTAATCGCAGGAAGAGTTCCTGCTTTTCTACAACGGATGTTGCCACAGGTTCATGCCTTAGCGGTCGGTTTGCAAGAAATGATCATGGCTATCCGGCAGTTACTGGGTCACCCGGCGTTCAAGCAGGGCGATCTTAAAGGCGGTATCGGCCCCCTGGTAAAGTTGCTGTTGGAGGGGAAGTTTCGCCATCTTCCTGCTGCCGCCAATACCTTCAAGAAGCAGGTTGAAACTATGCCGCCGGGAATGGCCGCTGAAGGCCTGGAAGAGTTTATCCGGGAAGTCGAACGGGCGCTGGTTCGTTCCCCTTTGGCAGTGCGTGAGCTCCAGGAGATCGAAACATTGGCCCGACGAGCCGGGGAATGGGAACAGGTCTTTGCGTTCTCGCCATCTGCAGAAAGTGATGTGGTGGCGTCAAGCGTCCACAATTCTACAGTTATAGCTACTGGCGATGTCCGGGTGGTGGGCAGCGGTTGTTATATTTCCCAGATTCAAGCTGGTAAGAAAGTGACTGTATCCGGGGTATTTCGCGGTGGCGAGATACAGGCTGGTGGGGATGTGCATGTGGGAGAGCTGGGGTCCAAAGGTGGGGCCACCACCAGGGTGGTGACTGGCCCAGCAGCCGTGGTTACCGTGGGATACGCCTTTGAAAACGCTTTGGTATTGGTGGGCGGGCGGGCTTACCGTTTTGATAAGGAGGAAAAAGATGTCCGATTGTGGTTGGATAAAGAAGGGAATCTGAGATCCTATGGAATTCCAGCTTGATAAACTTCACGAGCAAGGGAACAGATTATGTTCAGGAAATAATCCGGAGCTTTGAGCAGCAAATAAGCGAATAATTCAAGCATGACCCCTTCCCCCCTTATATCGGCGATGTGTTTTGTTCAAGCCATGCTGTTAACTCTTCTTTAGAAAGTTCACCTGATGACAGCTTTATCATCATTTTAAATGCCTCTTTTTCCGAAGCTATAATTTCAAAGCCATTTCTTTGGAGAAAGATATCCATTGTTACAAAAGCTATTCTTTTATTTCCGTCTATGAATGGATGATTATTGCATAAATGGTAGCCATATGCGGCGAAACATCAGCCCCAGCCTGGAGAGGGCCAGGATGAAGAGCCAGTCCACGAGGGACAGCGGAACGGTGCCGAAAAAGGTTCCCACGCCCGGGGTATATATGACCGAGAGCATCATGGCTATCGACATGGCCACCGATGGAGTTATCAAACTGTTTTCCGGCTGCGGGGCATGATTTTTCCTCACGTCATATACATTCATCATCTGACTGGTGACTATGTTGGCAAAGGCCATAGTCTGGGCTTTGGGAAGGCCGTACCGGGAAAGGGCCGTCAAAAATACCCCGAAGGTGGAAAGCCCTATGCCGGTGCCTTTTGCCACGATTTGGCGAGAGGTTTTGGGGTCCAGGATATTTTCCTGGGGATTTCTCGGCATTCGGTCCATTATGTTTCTGGAAGGCTGGTCCAGGCCCAGGGCCAGTGCGGGGCCGCCCTCGGTCACCAGGTTTATCCACAGGATCTGCCCAGGAGAGAGGGGCACAGGTAGACCCGCCAGGGAAGTCAGCATAATGGCGGAAACCTCTCCGAGATTGCCTGACAGCACATATCTTAAAAATTTCTTTATGTTGTCGTTTATGGCGCGGCCTTCTTCTACAGCCCGCACTATGGTTATGAAATTGTCGTCGGTTATGGTGACGGAGGAGGCTTCCCGGGTGACGTCGGTGCCGTTTTTGCCCATGGCGATACCAATGTCCGCCTCCTTTATGGCCGGGGCGTCATTCACCCCGTCTCCGGTCATGGCAACTATGTGGCCGGTATTTTTAAAGGCCTTCACTATCTTTAATTTATGTTCCGGCAGAGTCCTGGCGAAAACCGTTACATGTTCTATCTCTTTTTCCAATTCCTTCTGGGACATCCTGTCAAGATCAGCCCCTGTGAGTATTTTCCCACCATTTAATAGAGTAAGCTCCCGGGCCACTGCCGTTGCCGTGCTGGGATGGTCTCCGGTGATCATCACCACGTGGATGCCCGCCCGGTGACATTTCTGTATGGCCTCCCGTGCTTCAGGCCTGGCGGGGTCCGCCATGCCCAGAAGCCCCCCGAAGACCAGGTCACGGTCAATTATTTCCTGATCCCCTGAATAGTCTTCCGGAAGTTCCCTGTAAGCCACCGCCAGGACTCGAAGGGCATCATCAGCCATTTTATTGTTTTGTTCCGCCAGGAGTTTCTTTTGCTCCTCATCCATGGCGGCTACATTGCCTTTGAAATAAATGTAATTGCAGTATTCCAGTATGACATCGGGAGCGCCCTTTAAAAATACCAAGTTCTTACCGTTTACCTCTTTGAATACCACCGCCATCCTCTGGCGGGTGGAATCAAAAGGCACCTCATGGATCCTGGAAAATCTCGACAATAGGTCATCCAGGTCCAAACCTCCATCCAGCACGGCCTTCAACATGGCGACTTCGGTGGGATCTCCGTCAAAGGTGCCATCGGCCTCGAGTTTTACATTATTGCAAAGGGCTGCACAGGTCAAAGCCTGGCAGAGATCCGGGAAGTCCGAAGGGATTATTTCTTTTTCTCCCCGGTAAAAACCGGCTTTCAGGTCATTGCCCTTCAGATGGATAAGCTCTCCGCCGCAGAAAATCTCCTTTACCGTCATCTCGTTTTTGGTGAGGGTGCCGGTCTTATCACAGCATATAACGGTAGTGGAGCCCAGAGTCTCAATGGCCTGCATCTTTCTGACAATAACGTTTTCCCGGGCCATCCTCCTGGTGGAAAATGACAGGGAAATGGCGAGGATGGCGGATAATCCTTCAGGGATAATACTTACCGCCAGGCTTATGCCCACTCTGAGCATAGGCAAAAGGCTCTGGCGCCGAATGATTCCCGACAACACCACTATAGAGGAAAGGCCCAGGCACAGGAAAGTAAGGCTTTTACCCAGGCGTTCCAGCTCCTGCTGCAACGGTGTGGATGATTCCTTGATGGAAGACAGCAGATTTCCTATCTGTCCCATCCTGGTGTCCCGACCGGTGGCAATGACGATGGCCCGCCCCCGGCCTTTGACTATAAAAGTGCCCATAAATACCATGTTGGACAGCTCCGCCAGATGCCGGCTGCGGCATATGGAAGTGTTTTTGGAAATCGGTAGAGACTCCCCCGTAAGGGCCGATTCCACCACTTCCAGGCCATGGGCTTCAATTACTCTGGCATCTGCCGGCACCTTGCACCCCGCGGAAAGTTCTATCACATCTCCCGGCACCACCAGATCTGAAGATATCTCCAGCGGCCTGGCATCCCTGATGACCCTGGCCCGGGAAGCGGACAGCCTGTTTAACTCCGCCAGGGCTTCTTCCGCTTTATATTCCTGGGCACTTTGCAGAAAGGCCTCCAGAATGACAATGGCGGCAATGGTGACTCCGTCGGTGATTTCACCCAACAAAAAAGAAAGCCCTCCGGCCACCACCAGGACTCTTGGTAAAAATTGCTTAAACTGGGAGATAAAAATGCGCCAGAAGCTCTTTTTATCCTGAACAAATAGCGAATTTTTACCATACAGTGCCAGCCTGTGTCTGGCCTCCCGCCCATCAAGCCCGGAAAGAGGGTTTGTCCTTTGTGCCGCTATCACCTGGTTTATGCTCATTTCCGACCATTTTAAGCTTTTATCCTTTGCTTCATTTTCGGGCTTTTCCCGGAAGATGAGCTTTTCCGGTCCCAGCACGGAAATAATGTAGTGGGTTTTAACCACTTCCCTGGTCAGAGCCGACGGCTTAATCCTGTCTTCCTCAAAAAAAATCAGCGCCCTGCCGGTACAGGAATCAGCGTAAACCATAGTGACTCCGGGCTTTGACGAAATATATCTTGTGAAGGCATCGGCAGATTTTTGGTTTTTGTAAATGCCGGGTACCCTTATCCTTATGCGCCCGGGAACATATCGGATATCCTGCTTAAAACCGTAGACTGCCCCCATGCCTGTTTCCACTGGCTCCCTTCAAAACTTAACATAATGTTAACATTTTCTTAATGAGGGTTTAACATGCGCCAAATAAAATAAAATAGGGTTTTTCTTGAAGTTCGGTTTCTCCAAAAGAGGTGAATTAAAATGATTGTATTTGAAAAAAATGCAACATTTTTTGATGAAAACGACTGCTGCAATCTGGTAGACGAGCTGGAAAACTTGATTAAACATGAGACTGCGGCATATTTTGATAAACTCCAATTAAATATCGACACATATGCTTATTTTCTTGCAAATTATATATTTTTATACGGAGAAAAGAGCGCTGAAAAATTTTTATTTTCTTCCGTAAACTACCTTCAATTCATCGATACCCTTACGGAAAAGATAAAATTGCGCCTGGAAGCATTTTTTGGAAGGCCTGTGGTAAAACAGGATATTCCCGACCTTTTGCCTGAAACGGCAGACCTGGATGACGAGATAAAAGATATGACAAAGACCCACCTAGTCTCTTTCTTATGCGAAAAATTGTCCCAAAAGGCCTTCAGGAATGCATGTAAAGCACTGCTGCCTTTTCCCGTAGACTTCCTGGTTTCGGAGGTCAAACCGGAAGAAATATTGTTTGAAGGCATATCCGGCGACGATATCAAAAAAGACCGATTGGTAAAAATACAGGCACTCCTGGAAGGCATGTTCAAAAGCCTTCGGCTCAAGACCCAGGAAATTTTATGCCGGCAAGTGGTAGACGATGTCTACAGCCTGTGGGATGAAACATGTGAAAACTCAAGTCCGGAATTTTTGGGAGAAGAAATTAAAGAAGATGCGGTATAACGGCCGCACAACTGAATTACCCCTTACTTTGAACACAGGAGCTAAAAAGGCTCTTTTTTATTTTGCATCGTTTTTTTGGATAAAAACATAGCCATGGGAAAAAATATAAAAAACATAAAAGGCTTTATTCAAAATGATCCAAAACCGGTAAATTTTTGGAGGTGATTTGATGTTTAGCGAAGAATTCTGGTTTGGAGCAGGCGCTTTTGCGGCACTGATGCTTTTGAGAAAGCCCGTAAGAAAACTTGCGGTGATGACCGCCGGGGCCGTGCTGGCGGTAGGTGACAAAGTCAAAGAGGCTTATCATGAAATCAAGGAAGAGATCGAGGATATCGTAGCCGAAGCCTATGCAGCCAATATGGCCGCAAAGAAGGGTGAGTAGTATTTGACCCCAAACATCGAGATAAGATCCAGGATTCCCGGGAGAATCAGGTTCTGGGTACCGGCCCTTTATCGTCGGCAAGACTATAAAAACAAAATAGAGTTTTATCTGCGCCGGGAACCCGGCGTAAAAAAAGTTTCCGCAAACCCCAATACCGGCCGGGTGCTGGTGCTTTTCTACCCGGGGGTGGAAGAGGGGCGGCTGGCTTTAAAAATTCTTTCGTCAAAATGGCAGGAGCCGGTTCAAAAAATCTCGGAAGAAGACGAGATCCAGGGACTGCCTGTAGCGGAAACCATCCTTTCCGGAAGCACCCTGGCGGCACTGACATTAAAACAGGTGCTGGCAGGCAAATCTCCCCTCACCACCGACTATGCCGTGCTTTATCTCTCTTCCGCCGTCTCCATGATTGCCGGTTACCCCATACTGAAGAAGGGCGTTTCGCAGGCCGTCAAAAAAGGCGGCATAAATTATGAGCTGGTAATGGGCGCCGCCACATTCATTACCCTCGTGCTCAGGGAAAGCCTCTGGGGGCTGGCAGTGGTGTTTTTATTGAATCTTTCTACGGTTATCCAGGAAATCGCCGTAAGGCGGGCGGAAAAGTTGTACCGAGTTTTCCCCGAAAAGCAGATGCCCTATCTGAAGACCGACATCATGCCCGGGGATACATTCACCGCAGGCACCGGAGATATGATTATAGCTGACGGAAGGGTGGTAAAGGGTGAAGCGGTGGTAGATGAGTCTATCCTCACGGGAGAATACATGCCCCGTTTCAAGAATGAACAACAACACGTGCTGGCAGGGACCCGGGTCATGAGCGGAGAGATAAAGGTGATGGCCGAAAGGTCGGGCCGGGATACCCGCATGGGCGAGCTCCTTTCTATGCACGACAATTATCTTGATGCAAAGACCGCATACGGTGAAAAGGGCGAGAGACTGGCGGAGAAAATAACTCCTTTTGCCCTTGTCACATCCGGTGTGGTATTTGCCTTCAGTCGCGACTTTTTAAGGGTGCTGGCCATGCTGCTGTCGGCATCGCCCAGGGCATGTACCCTGGCGGGTACCCTGCCGGTAAAGCTGGGAGTGGCCCGGGCCGCTCGGGAAGGAATTATAGTGAAGAGGCCGGCATCACTTGAGAAGCTGGCGGATATAGATGTGGTTTTTTTCGACAAGACCGGCACTCTTACGGAAGCAAGCCCGGTGGTAAGCCGGGTATTGCCCATGAGGGGCTACAGCGCCGATTTCGTGGTAAAAACCGCCGCATCATTGGAGACGGGAAGTGTCCATCCCCTGGCATCGGCCATTCTAAAGGAGGCCAGGATAAGAAATATAACCCCGGTACCTCCCTCCGTGAGCCGGGAAGTGGCCGGCAACGGCATAAAAGGTTTTATAGACGGGCAAAAAATCATAGTGGGAAGCCATGACTTCATGGTGGTGGAAGGTGTGGACATATCCGACAGCCTGCCTAAAGCCCGCCGCATACAGCACTACGGCGAAAGTGAAGTTTATGTGGCAAAAGAGGGGAGGCTCATAGGCCTCATCGGAATCCGGGACACTCTCAAATCTGCCGTCTCGGAAATGATACACAGGCTCTATAAGAGGGGCATCGCCAGGGTGGGCATTATAAGCGGAGACAGCTCCCAGGCCGTAAAACGCATAGCGGAATCCTGCGGCATAGATCTAATCGAAAGCTCCCTTTCGCCTGAAGAAAAAGCGGAAATCATAAAGTCGTATAAAAGACAGGGGCATAAGGTGGCCGTAATAGGCGACGGCATAAACGACATACCCGCTATGGCGGCATCCGATGCGAGCATATGTTTTGGCCGGGGGCTGCTTCGGGTTGAAGATTTTGCAGATATTGCCATTTTAAATAATGATATGGAAAATATACCCAAATCCATAATAATAAGCAGGAAAATGCAGCATGTGGCAACCCGAAACCTGGCCATGGCTGCCGGAGCCAATATAGCTGGTATTGCTCTTTCGGCTTTAAAAATCATAGATCCTTTTTTTGCCGCCGTTTACTATAATTTAAACTCCCTGGCGGTGCTCATCAATTCCATGGGAGTCTTAAACATGAAAATCTAAAAACTTTTTTCAGCATATTAAATTTTTCAAGGGGCAGATTAAAGATGAGAGGCTATATAAAATCCAATTCCCATAAAAGAAAGGGAGGGATAATATTGCCGATTTTAAAACCGTTTTTCTGGGGTCTGGGGGCCGCAGCCCTGGCCTATATGGTGACTCCCAGAGTAAAAAAAGTTGCCAGGCCCCTGCTGGTCAAGGGAGTCAGCGGTGCCATAGGCCTGGCGGAAAAGGGCAAGGAGACGGTGGAAGAATTCAGGGACCGCCGCAGGGAAAAAGCCCGGGAAACCGCGCTCGGAACCGACTCCAGCTATGATAATGCCCTGGAGCAGATGCGCCAGGAAAGAAACCATGCCCTCAATGAAATAAAAGAACTAAAAAATGTGATATCCCAGCTGCAAAACGAGATAAATGAAATCAAACAGAAAAACGAGGAATAAAGTTTATTTTGTTATAAAGGAGCTCCAAAGGCTCTATTTTTTTGTCCAGGTTTTTGCATAATTTTAGCTGTACTGGAAAAAAATATACCTCGTAAATAAATCGTGGAAGAGGAGTGATAAAATGAAAGAATATGAAGAAATTGTAAAATCCCTTCAAAAAGGCTTAGAAGCTGAACATACAGCTATAGACCAGTACCGGGCCCAGCTTGAAAATCTAAAAAATGCATATGCCCGCCAGGTTTTCGGCCATGCTTTAAGACATGAGAGAGAACATGCCGGGCATTTTGCCAGGGCTTTGAGTTTTTTTTCCAGGCAGAACGCCATGCCGGGCCTGAGGGAATCACTGGGACTGGTGGGCCAGAGGCTGGGCATGTGGAGCAGGACCACCGAGGCCAAAGGATTCCTGGCAGGAATAGCCGCCGCCTTTATAGGGGCAACTCTGGCGCCGGGCATCAAGAAAGGTTTAAGGCCCCTGGCGGTAAAGGCTACCCAGGGAGTAATGACCATATCCGAAAAAGCCCGGGATGCCATTGATTCCATGAGTAAAGGTGTAAAAGAGATTGCTGATGAGGCCAAAAAAATAAAGGATGAAGAATTTGCCCGGCTGTCTGCGGAAAAGGATGAGCTGGAAAAAGCTATCATGGAAGAATTGAAGGGAAATCATGAATCGGCTTTGAAGGAATTGATGGACCTTAAAGATGAAATCACAAACCTCAAGAGCGAGTTAAGCAAAATCAAGAAACTGGGACAGGAAGTCATTAACCCCGAAGAAGACGATGACTGATATTTTATATCCCGACCTCTTACCTTCGACTTCCGGCCTCCGATATCCTATAAAAGGATTTGCCGTTTCGGCAAATCCTACCTAATCCGGCATCTGACTTTCAGCCTCCGCTATGGCCGCATATTTTCCCGCCGTAAAGCCCGAGGACCAGGCCCACTGCAGGTTAAAACCTCCGCATTCCCCGTCGATGTCTATTATTTCACCGGCGAAAAACAACCCCTTTATAAGGCGAGATTCCAGGGTGCGGGGGTCTATGCCGCTGGTATCCACACCGCCGGCGGTAACCTGAGCGCTGGGCCAGGACCTGGTGCCGGTGATATTGAAACGCCAGTCCGAAAGTATTTCGGCGATTTTTCGGATATCGCCTGCAGAAAGGCTTCCTACCGGGACATTCAGATCTTTTATTCCCGCCTGTTTTAATAAGACCCTGATAAGCCTTTTATTGATAAGTCCTACCAGGCTGAACTCCACGGTCTTTTCAGGCATGTTTTCAAAGCGGAGGGCTAGAAGTTCCTGAAGTTCGGTTTTAGACATGGTGTCGATTATAGATACCTTCAAAACCGCTTCCTCTTTTTTTTGCAGCAGCTCTCCGGCTTTTCGGCTCAACTGCAAAATAGGCGGTCCCGATATACCGTAATTGGCAAAAAGGATATCCCCCCTGCCCTTTGCCATAGTTTTCCCTCCGGACAGGATCTCGACGGTGCCCACAAACTTTACTCCTTCTATCTGTTTGAAAAAATTTCCTTCCAGTTTCAACTGGACCAGGGCTGGGAAAATATCTACGATTTTATGGCCCATCCGGCGGGCCAGATCATATCCGCTGCCGTCGGAACCGGTGGAGGGCATGGCCTTTCCGCCGCAGCAGAGGATTATCCTGTCACCGTGAAAGAACCTGCCGTCCTGTGTTTCCACAGAAAAGTCGCCTTCCTGCCCGGCAATATTTTTCACCGGGCTATTACAGCAAATGTTGACGCCCTGTCGGTTCAGTTCATAAAGCAGCACATCCAGCATACTGGAGGCCTGGTCCGACATGGGGAAAACCTTTCCGCATTCTTCCACCTTATGGGCAATGCCAAGCCTTTCAAAAAAAGCGATGGTTCTGGAAACATCAAATTCGGAAAATGCCCCATAAATAAATTTGGGATTTTTACCGTGATAATGGTCTATATCTGCATAAATATTAGTAAAATTGCAACGGCCATTGCCAGTCACAAGGATTTTCTTCCCCACCCGGGGGTTTTTCTCCAGCAACGTAGCGACGGCGCCGTGCATCCTGGCGGAAATGGCAGCCATCATTCCTGAAGCCCCGCCGCCAACGATGATCACATGTTTTGCACCGTTAGACATTTCATTTCCTCCAAACAACCTGCTTATATTATTGGGGACATTCCTACCTCCACCGGTCTCCTGCCCTAGAAGAGGAGGTGTGTCCCCAAACCTATTATACCAAAAAAATAATAATTTCTCCTTTGCAGAAATATATTTTATTAAAGAAATGGCCCTTTTGACCGTCCGGAAAAAAATCATAATTAAAAATATCGACTGGAGGAATTGTTATGGCAAATCAGGGAAGGATTAAGTTCACACTTCTTGCCGTTTCGCGGCTGTACAACACCCGGGTGAGCCTCGTGGGAGTAGACGAAAACCGCCGGTGGATAAGGCCCATGCCCATGTACCAATCCGACCTTTATAACGGTGAGGAAAAAAATTTCGACATATTCGGCATCACCGAAATCAGCATCAACGACTGGTGGGGGGCGGCTCCCCGCCCCGAAGACAGGTTTTTCGTGAGAAATGAGCAGATGGTCCCGAGCCTTGTTAAGGTATTAAACGAAGTGGAAAAGGTGAAGCTTCTGCGATCCCTGGTCGATTCCTCGGCGGATTTCATATTCAGCCGGGGAAGGACTTTAGGCCTCATAAAACCAAACGTCAAGGATGTCAACTTCCGGCGCAACCCTTACAATCCCCTGGAATACGAAGCCCGCTTTGTGTTTGAAGACGGCACTGGGGGCATTGAACACAACTGGATGGCCACCGACCTTTTATGGTATCAAAAATTTCATGATTTCATCCGGGAAAACCCCGGCATGCTTTCGGCAAAATTAAAGGAGACAAAAGAAATGCTAAATACCCGAGAAACTTATTTTGTTGTAGGCCTCACCAAAATATTCATTGAAAATCCCGGCCCCTACGGCGGCTGCTGGCCCCAGGTGCTGGGAGTGATAATTTTATAGGTGCCAGGCACTCACTTATTCACTTATGGAATTATCAAACAATATAAAACTCAGCGTAAATTTTAAGCAGGAGGCAACTCCTGCTTAATTATTTGTATAACGAAAACCACCTGCTATGCAGGTGGTTCCAAAAAGCTTATAGCTATGAGTAGAAATAAAAAACCTCCTTTGTTAGAATGGATGAAGGTCTGTCAATCGCATCAAAACAAAGGAGGTTATCCAAAATGGATAATGAAAGTTTATCACATACCAAATGGAATTGTAAATATCACATAGTATTCGCACCGAAGTATCGAAGACAAGTAATATATGGGAAAATAAAGGCTGATATAGGGAAAATATTAAGGAAACTATGTGAATACAAGGGCGTGGAAATAATAGAAGCAAATGCCTGCAAAGATCACATACACATGTTGGTCAGTATTCCACCTAAAATAAGTGTATCACAGTTCATGGGATACTTGAAGGGGAAAAGTTCGTTGATGATATTTGATAGACATGCAAACCTGAAATACAAGTATGGGAATCGACAATTTTGGTGCAGAGGATACTATGTAGATACAGTGGGTCGCAATAAAAAGGCAATAGAAGAATATATCAAGAATCAGTTACAGGAAGATATAGCAAGTGACCAAATAAGCTTAAAAGAATACATTGACCCGTTTACGGGTGAGCCGGTAAACAAAGGCAAAAAATAAAAATGCCCCTTTAGGGGCAGCCTGAAAAAATACGCGGTTGGCAGACCATTCAACGAGCCTTAAGGCTCAGCCAGTAAATGCCCTTATAGGGCTAGTGCAAACCACCCGCTAAGCGGGTGGTGATGATTAAGTAATGTCACCAACTTCCGATTCTGCTAATTTAATATCTTTTCCTTGAAAAGAAGGCTTTTGGTGCCATATAATAATAATTAGAAAAGGCTATATTATTAAGTAAATGTCACTAAATGAATGGTGACATAATTTAATATAGCCTGAAATTAAAAAAATAAGGGGGTTTATTTATGAGGGCAAAGATTCAGGCCTTCGGAAGATTTTTAAGCGGTATGGTGATGCCCAACATAGGTGCTTTTATAGCGTGGGGACTAATTACTGCTTTCTTTATCCCCACCGGTTGGATGCCCAATGAGCACCTGGGCAAACTGGTAGGGCCCATGATTGTATATCTGTTGCCACTGCTCATAGGATATACTGGTGGAAAACTGGTGCATGGCGTCCGGGGCGGCGTAGTAGGTGCTGTGGCTACCATGGGTGTGGTGGTGGGTTCTGATATCCCCATGTTCATGGGAGCCATGATAATGGGGCCCATCGGAGGCTATGCCATCAAGAAATTTGATGATGCGGTACAGGACAGGATACCGGCCGGATTTGAGATGCTGGTAAACAACTTTTCTGCAGGAATCATAGGTATGATAATCACCCTCCTGGCCTATATGGTTATAGGTCCTGTGGTTCTAGGGCTAAACAAGTTCCTGGCTGCTGGAGTTCAGGCCATAGTAAATGCGGGCCTGCTTCCGCTGGCATCGCTTTTCATCGAGCCGGGCAAGATACTGTTCTTAAACAATGCCATAAATCATGGGATTCTGGCTCCTCTAGGAGTAGAACAAGTATCCCAGGCAGGAAAATCAATATTTTTCCTGTTGGAGACAAACCCGGGGCCAGGTCTTGGAGTACTGCTGGCATACTGGCTGGTGGGCAAAGGAATGGCAAAGCAGTCGGCTCCCGGTGCCATAATAATCCACTTTTTTGGTGGGATCCATGAGATATATTTCCCTTACGTTCTGATGAATCCCATATTGATACTGGCAGTCATCCTGGGCGGCGCCACCGGGGTGTTCACCTTCGTATTGCTGGGAGCGGGCCTGGTGGCAACTCCTTCACCGGGCAGCATATTTGCCGAAATCGCCATGACTCCCAAGGGCGGATACTTCCCTGTGCTTGCCGGTATAGCACTTTCGGCAGTGGTCTCATTCCTGGTGTCTTCGGTGCTTTTGAAGAGATTCGCCGCCGAGGAAGGCGATATCTATGCAGCCCAGGACATGGTTGATAAGCTTAAGGGCAAAAAGGCCTTTCACGCCGTGGGACAGAAATCTTCGGTGGAAAAGATAGTGTTTGCCTGTGATGGCGGCATGGGTTCTTCAGCCATGGGCGCCTCTGTATTGAGAAAGAAGATACAGCAGGCAGGCCTTGACGTAAAAGTAATACATGCTGCCATAAATGAGATACCACAAGACGCCGATATAGTGATTTCCCATAAGGAGCTTACTGACAGGGCAAGGGCCGCTGCGCCCGATGCCGAGCATATATCTATCGATGCTTTTGTGAACAATCCCGTCTACGACCAGATAGTAGATAGGTTGAAAAAGTAAGGTAAATGATATAATAAGAGTAACAGCCAGAGCTGTTACTCTAACTTTAAAGGCAGGACAGGATAAAAATTCCGGAGTGAAAAAAATGAAGCAGACCTTCACCGAGAGACAGCGAAATATAATTTCGTATTTGCTGAAGGGTCCCGCCACCACCGAAAAACTGGCGCACAGCCTTGGAGTGAACAGAAGGACCGTCCTCCGGGAACTGCCCCAGCTTTCAGAAAAACTGGAGGCCTTCGGCGTCAAACTGGAGCGCCGGGCAGGGGCGGGCCTGAGGATATGGGGAGAAGAACATGCTCTTTCTCACCTTGAGCAGGAAATGAAAAATGCGCCGGATTCTTCAAAACTTACTCCGGAGGAAAGACGCCATTTAATCCTGCTGTCTTTGCTGGAACAAAAACAGCCCGTAAAACTGTACGCCTTTGCCAGACGTTTTAACGTGACAGAAGCCACCATAAGCTATGACCTGGATAAAATCGAGGAAGAGCTTTGGGATTATGATATAAGATTGATAAGGCGTCCTGGCCTCGGAATTAAACTCGAGGGGGCGGAAAGCAGCCTGCGCAGGCTCATACTGGACCTGTTCTATAAAAATTTCCAGGAAGAACATCTGTTAAGGATATTGAAAGATAATGTTTCGGGGGGTGAAATGCTAAAAAATGACACTCCTCCGACTGGAGCAAAAGTCATCCCCTGGGAATATGTTTTGAAATTCATAGATGGCCGTATGGTGATGCAAATTGAAAAGATCCTGGATGAAGTGCTTAAAAGTTCAAATTTTCCCCTGGCCGACAGTTCCTATGCGGGACTTCTGGTCCATATCGCCCTGGCCATGGACAGGCTGAAGGACAAAGATGCCATAACCATGGATAAAGGGCTGCTTTTGAACCTCAAGAAAACCCGGGAATTCAAGCTGGCCAGGGAAATAGCCCGTTCTCTTGAAAAACATTTTGAACTCACAATTCCTGAAGAAGAAATGGGATATATAACCATGCACCTTCTGGGAGCTAAACTCCGCATAGATGGAGGATTGGATGAATTTTTCATGATAGATCACCGGGAGGCTACTGAAGCAGCGCACAGGATTTTGAAACAGGCGGGAGAGGAATTGAAAGTAGAACTCCTCAAAGACAGGAGGATCCTGGAAGGCCTGGCGGTACACCTGAAACCCGCCATTTCCCGGCTCAAACTGGGGATGGAGATAAGAAATCCTCTGCTCTCACAGCTAAAACAAAACTATCCGGAAATAATGCAGGTGGCCCGGAAAGCGGGAAAAACTCTGGAAGATATTTTCCATGTGCGGGTACCAGAATCGGAAATCGGATATATAGCCATGCATATAGGCGCCGCCCTGGAGAACAAAACCGAAAGGCACAGCATCAAGGCGCTGCTGGTGTGCGCCAGCGGCATCGGTAGCGCCCGGATGCTGGCAAGCCGCGTGCAAAAGGAACTGCCGGAGCTGGTAGTGCAGAATGTGGTTTCCCTGGGCGAAGTAAAGCAAACTCTGGAGAAATACCCTTTCGTCGATATGGTGCTGTCAACGGTACCCCTGGAGCTTGACCGTATACCGGTGCTCAGGGTGTCCCCCCTGCTTACGGAAAGTGAGATCATGAGAATAAAGGAATTCCTGAAATCGAAGGATTTGGCCAATTCTTATGAAAAAACCGTTCCGCCGGGGGAAAACACGAAGCACCCGGTTCGCGATATTCCCGAAAATAAATTCAATGGAGCTTCTACTGTATTTGAACTGCTGGAAGATTTCATGTTGGTACAGGACCTGGAGGCGGAAAATACCGCCCTGTTCGTAAAAAAGATTGCGGCTCATATAGGTAGCAGAGTGGAAGTGATTTCTCCGGAAAAAATAGCGGAGGATTTATTGGCACGACAAAACGTCGCAGGCTGCGGAGTTCCCGGGGAGCGCCTGGCCGTTCTCCATGCCCGGAGCTCGGGGGTGAAGAAACCTTTCCTGGGAGTATTCAGACTAAAAAAGAGTATCGCTATGGAAACCATGGATGGAAAAACGGAGGAAGTTGACGTCGCCCTGGTGATGCTGCTTCCTTCCAGTCCCCTGCCTGAAGAAAGGGAAATAATGGGTACTATCAGCGCAGCTATCATCGAAGATCCGGACCTGCCGGGCCTTTTTCTCAAGGGCTCCGGTGAAGAAATAATTAAAGCTCTTATAAAAGTATTTAAAAAATAGCACCATAGACTTATTAGGAGGAACTTTTATGGCTTTAAACTGGTTTAAGAGACAGAGCAAGAAAAAAGAAATATTGACCCGGGATGGCATACTGGTAAAAATGCATGCAAAAGATAAATATGAAGCAATAGAAATGGTAGGAAAAATTCTTGTGAAACAGGGGAAGGTCCAGGCATCATATATTGATGCTATGAAAGCCCGGGAAAATATGCTTACCACATATATAGGCAACGGGATAGCCATTCCTCATGGCGTAGGAGAAGCAAAAGATAAAATAATCGAAAGCGGCATTGCCGTGGCTCAGTTTCCCGAAGGAGTAGAATTTGGCGAAAATCAGAAGGCATACCTTGTCATAGGCATTGCCGGTAAGGGTGACGAGCATCTCAACATCCTGGCAAATATAGCTTCCGCCTGTGAGGATGAAAAAAAGGTGAAAAAACTCATAAATAGTACTTCTGCCGATGAGATATATGAGATGCTCACCGAGGAGGTGTCTTGATTGAAAAAAGCAGTGCATTTTGGGGCCGGTAATATTGGGAGGGGGTTTATCGGCCTATTGCTTTCAAAAGCGGGGTATGAAGTAACTTATGTTGATAAAGTTTCCGAAATCATTGACGCCATTAATGATAAAAAGTCTTATACGGTGATGATAGCAGGAGAAAAAGAAGAAAAAATAATGGTAGAAAATATAATGGGCATTCTTTCTTCCGACGAACAGAGCGTTTCAAAAGCTATAATGGAAGCAAATATAATTACTACGGCAGTGGGGCCCGAGGTGCTGAATAAAATATCCCTCCAAATTGCGGCAGGTCTTAAAATGAGACTTATGAAAAAAACTGTCGAACCTTTAAATATAATTGCATGTGAGAACAAGGTGGGAGCGTCGGAATTTTTAAAGCATGAGGTTTTTAAATTTCTTACACCGGCGGAAATCGCAGCTATTGAACCGTCAGTCGGATTTCCCAATGCGGGAGTTGACCGGATAGTCCCGCCGCAAAAGAACGATGATATTCTGTCGGTCATGGTGGAACCTTATTTTGAGTGGGTTGTCGACAAAAAAGCTTTTAAAGGGGCCATCCCTGAAATTCCGGGCATGCGGGCGGTGGAAGATCTGCAAGCTTACGTGGAACGAAAAATTTTTACTTTAAACACCGGCCATGCCGTTGCAGCTTATCTGGGATATTTAAAAGGTTATAAAACCATACAGGAATCTTTAAAGGATTCTAAAATATTTGATACTGTAAAAGGAGCCATGGAGGAATCGGGCAAATATCTTACGCAACGATTCGGATTTTCTGTCGAAAAACATGAATACTATATACAAAAGACATTATTCAGATTTCAAAATCCTGCCCTGAACGACGAAGTGGTAAGAGTAGGGCGGAAACCTCTAAGAAAACTGGGCCCCGAAGACCGGCTGGTATTTCCTGCGGTAAAAGCACTGGAGCTCGGGGAAAATCCGGTGAATCTTGCCTCCGGAATTGCGGCCGCACTGGAATTCGATTATAAGGGTGACGAAGAAGCCTGTATAATACAGCACATGATTAAAACCGTGGGAATAGATGAGACACTTTACAAGATTTGCGGAATTTCCCCCGAACATCCGTTAAATAAAATGGTAAAATATGCTTTAGTAAAAACAATTTAACGTATTTTCAAGCGGTTTTTTTTCACTCTGGGAAACCCAAAGCCAATGGCGACAAGTGCCATAATGCCCAGCAGGTACGGATAATAAAGCGTCGGCATTATCTCTATGGGGGAGAGTTTTGATATGCTGCCTGCCAGCAACAGTTGAGCACCGTAAGGAATGATGCCCTGCCATACGCAGGAGAATATATCCAGCATGCTGGCGCTGCGCCTGGGGTCTACGCCGTTTTCATCGGATATCTTTTTGGCCATGGGACCGGTTATGACTATGGCCACTGTGTTATTGGCCGTACAGATGTCGGCTACTGACACCAGGGCGCCTATGCCCAGTTCCGCTCCTTTTACACTCTTTATTCTGCGGCTTATTGCATCCAGAAGGTAATCAATACCCCCCTCTTTAGTTATCAGCGCCGCCAGGCCCCCTATCAGCAGGGAAAGGATAAAGATCTCCTGCATGGAACCGAAACCCTCATATATTTTCTGGGTAAAGCCGATAAGAGTAAAGCTGCCGTCGGCAAGACCAATTACACCTGCCAGTAAAATTCCTAAAATTAAAACCAGGAAGACGTTCATTCCCACCAGCGCAAGTATTAGCACCGCAAGGTAGGGAAATATTTTTAATACATTGTATTGAAGTCCGGCGGGTATCTGACCGCTCACCCCAAAAATTATCATGAGTATAATGGTCAGTAGGGCAGCGGGCAGGGCAATTTTAAAGTTCATTATAAACTTGTCTTTCATGGCGCAGCCCTGGGTCCTGGTAGCCGCTATGGTTGTATCTGAAATCATTGACAGGTTGTCCCCAAACATGGCGCCTCCCACTACAGCCCCTACCGCCACAGCAAGGGGTAAATGGGCTTTTACCGCCATGTCAGCTGCAATAGGAGCTACTGCCGCGATGGTGCCCATGGAAGTGCCCATGGCTGTAGCGACGAAGGCAGCGATTATAAATATTCCGGGCAGAATAAGACCGGGCGGTATGATGGAAAGGCCGAAATTAACGGTGGAATCCACACCTCCCATGGCTTTGGCCACAGTGGAGAATCCTCCGGCCAGAAGGTAAATCATGCACATGATGACGATATTGCTCTCACCGACGCCTTTAACAAAGGTATCCATTTTTTCGTCAATACTACCTTTTCCGATAATAAAAGCTATTATGATACCCACTATTGCTGCCACCGGCGAGGGAAGCTGGTAAAAGGCAAAATCCACTCCTTTTACATTGAAATAAATGCCCGTCCCCAAAAACAATACCAGAAATACTACCAGAGGTAAAAGAGCCACAGGATTTTTTCTTTGTTCCATACAGATCCCCCTTTTTATTTAATTCGGGAATTGCCGGCGGTTTAAAAACTTGACCGGCAGTTCCTGATAATTTTTTTCTTTTTTTTAATTGACTCACATGCCTGTTTTTATATTTTCCTCATCGTTTTATCGCAACGGTCTCTTCAACTTTCTTTAAAGCCTGATCCAGATCGGCGATGATATCCTCGACATCCTCGATGCCCACCGAAAGTCGTACCAGCCCATCGGTGATGCCAGCCTTCAGCCTTTCCTCCGGCGGCACCGGCGAGTGAGTCATCGATGCGGGATGCTCAATAAGCGAATCCACACAGCCAAGACTTACGGCCAGGGTTATCAATCTCACACTGTTCATCAACACCTTGCCGGCTTCAAGGCCCCCCTTCACCTCAAAGCAGATCATGCCGCCGAATCCATCCATCTGCCCTGCCGCCAGTTCGTGCTGGGGGTGGGATTTAAGCCCGGGATAGTAAACTCTTTCAATCATAGGATGCCCTTCAAGATATTCGGCTATTTTCATAGCGTTCTGGCAGTGGCGCTCCATCCGCACGCCCAGTGTTTTCAGGCCCCGGAGCAGCAACCAGGCGTCAAAGGGCGAGATAATGCCGCCAAAATCCTTGAGATAAGGGATCCGCATAGTGTTGAGCAGGTCCCTGGGGCCAACTATTATCCCGGCTATAACGTCCCCATGGCCACCGATGTATTTCGTGGCACTGTGGACTACCACATCGGCTCCGTGTTCAATGGGCCTCTGTAGATAGGGCGACATGAAGGTGTTGTCCACTACAAGGAGTGCGCCGTACCTGTGGGCGATATCCGCCGCTCCTTTGAGGTCTACCAGTTTAAGAGTGGGGTTGGCCGGAGTTTCCACATATACCACTTTTGTATTTGGCCTCATGGCTTTTTCGATATTTGCAAGGTTCGAAGTATCCACCAGAGTAACTTCTATGCCGTATTCGGGCAGTAATTCGCTGATGAGGCTGTGGGTGCAGCCGTAAAGGGTGCTGCCGCCCACGATGTGGTCGCCTTTTTTCAAAAGAGAAAGAAGCACCGTTGAAATGGCGGCCATGCCCGAAGCTGTAGCAATGGCGGCTTCCCCGCCTTCAAGGGCGGCCATTTTTTCCTCCAGTTCAGCTTCAGTCGGGTTTCCCAGCCGGGTGTAAATGTACCCCCACTCTTCTCCTGCAAATCTCCGGGCTCCCTGGTCTACATCTTTAAACACGAAAGTGGAAGTCTGATAGATAGGAGTTACATGGGCGCCCGTTACCGGACACGGTTTTTGCCCCGCATGAATGGCTTTTGTATTAAACTTTATATCCATAATTTTTAACCCCCATAGTATTTTTATTTGCCTGCTGCCATATTATAAAAGCAAAAACCGTGCCACCTGCCGTGAAGCTGCATTTCGGGGATCGTGGTAATTTTTTTTACCGCTTTTTAAACCTTAATTGGTAAATATATTAACCATTGGTTAATATTTTAACCATAAAGAGCAAAACAATACACTATCCCCGGACTAGTGCAGATATCTTTGCTAAGTTTCACCCTGGGTTATCCCGTACTCTCTCATCTTGTTAATAATTGTGGCATGGGAAACGCCCAGCGCCCTGGCGGCCTGTCTTATGCTCCCGCACTTTCTTAAAGTCTCTCTGATGGCTCTCTTTTCAGTCTCCGCCACCAGGTCCTTCAGTTTTTTCTGTTGGTGGTTCTCTCTTTCTCCAACATCCATGGAAGACTCAAATTCTTCTTCCCTTAAGATAAGGTGCCTGGATTCTATCCAGCCGTCGCACAGATTTATAGCCCTCTCGATTACATTGGAAAGCTCCCTGATGTTCCCCGGCCAGTCATAATTCATAAGTTTTTTTAGCGCCTCTTCACTTATGCCTTCCACCTTTCTGTTCATCTTATGGGAAACTTTTTCTATAAAATGTCGGGTGAGGACGGGAATATCATCTTTCCTTTCCCGGAGTGGCGGTAGCATGATGGGTATGACATTCAACCTGTAGTAAAGGTCGTCCCTGAACTGGCCTGATTTCATCAATTTTTCCAGGTCCCGGTTGGTGGCTGCGATTACCCGGACATCCACCGGAATCTCCTCATCGGCCCCTACCCTTCTTATCCTGCCCTCCTGGAGCACTCTGAGTAGTTTTACCTGGAGATGTGGCGAAAGTTCACCTATCTCATCAAGGAAAATTGTACCTTTGTCGGCATATTTAAACAGCCCCTGCTTCCCACCTTTTTTTGCTCCGGTAAAAGCGCCTTCCTCGTAACCGAATAGCTCGCTTTCCAGGAGCGTGTCCGGCAGCGCCGCACAGTTGACCGGTACAAAGGGCCTATCTCTGCGGGGGCTGGCCATGTGAATGGAACGGGCGAAAAGTTCCTTGCCTGTGCCGCTTTCCCCGCGAATGAGCACAGTAGAATTTCCCTTAGCCACTATGCGGGCTATTTCCTTCACCTTCTTTATCTTTTCACTCTCACCGATTATCTCGTCGAAAGTTATCATGGGAGGCCGGGTAAAGGAATATACCAGGTCCATGACCCTTTCAATGTCCTGCAGTGAAGCCACTGCTCCGATGGGATGCCCCTCTTCATCGAGGATTGGCCTTCCGGAGGTGATGTAATGGCTTCGCGTGGTTTCGGTATTCAGAATAATCTCTTCATTATCATAACCTTCACCTGTGGCAATGGTTTTTAACATAGGTAGGTCCGGTGCGAGAAGTTCGGCTAAATTTTTCCCCAGGGCATCTTTAGCCTTTATCTTGAGAATCTTTTCGGCGGCGGGGTTAAAAGTGGTTATAACGCCTTCCCTGTCTACGGCGATTATGCCTTCCCCGGCGGCGTCCAGCACTGCTTGAATGTGCTTTTCCCTTTTTTCCTGGGGAAGAAGCTCTATCTCCTGTACACTTATGACGTCTTTTTCTTTCAGAAACTGTTCTTTCAAAAAATCCAGATTTATATTGCCTTTTCTTTCAATTTTTATGCACGCAAGCCCCGGCTCCACCTCCATGGCTTTCAGGTTTATGCCATACCTGTAGAGCACTTTCAATACATCCAGCGCCATACCCACTCGGTCGCGGGTGCTGACCCTTATACGTACCGTTTCGCTCAAAGTGATCATCTCCTCTCTTGATTACTCGGTAAAGCTAGCTGGCAATTATTCATTAAAAGCAGCAACTTTTATTTATTTTTTTTCCTGGAAATGCTATACTAGAGAAAATAGTCGAGGAAAATATATAGCAAAATTTTGTTACCGAAAAATTATAAATACTCATTGACAGCGAAAAAAAGTAATAGTATAATAAAATCAGCAAACGGAGGTGAGGAAAATGGAAAAAATAGAGATTGATGAGAGGGCCAAAAAATATATCCAGGATAAGAAAAACGACACCATCACCATAAAGCTGGAGCGCTACGGCGGCGGTTGAGCCGGGTGTACTTACATGCCTGCCGTGTACGTAGGCGCGCCTGCTGATGCCAGCGAATACACTCTAAAAGAGGTAGACGGCATAAAAGTCTATGTCAGCCCCTTTGTCAGCATGGAAAGAGGCCTCAAGATATTCCTTTCGGGTTTCGGCATGTTCAAGGGCCTGGCAGTTGCACCGCTAAGTTATTAATGTAAATCAGGACTTTCGGTGTTCCTTATAAAGCTGTATGAACTTTAGTATAAAACTGAACTCTTCGGCTGTACAGTCTGCCACCAGCTCCAGGACCGACCGGACTTTCGGGTCTAAAAAAAGCTCTTTTAAAGCGGGGTTCATGGGCTTGAAAAGCGATGAAATCTCATCATCGTCTGCCACAAAATAGCATGGCGAAAGGGAGAGGGCTGATGCGATCTTTTCCAGAGTCTTTATGGAAGGCTCCACCCTGCCGCTTTCGATCTGGCCGATGAGGCCCGTGGATACGCCGGCTTTTGCGGCCAGGTCTGCCTGGGTGAGATCCCGCTCCCGGCGAATCTTCTTTATCTTGTAGCCCACATGGCTGGTGGCGGATATCAGGTCTTCGGGGCAAACTTCCAGAGCCCGGGCGATAGTCCTCAAAGTGGACACCGCCGGCAGCACTTTGCCTTTTTCTATATGGCAAAGATAGGCTGCGGAAATGCCGGCCTTTTCCGCCAGTTTTGATTGGGAAAGCCCCTTTTTCTGGCGCAGCAGGGCTATCTTCTCACCGAGGGCTGTGGGACCGGGTGTAATGGTATCCGCTTCGGGGAAAAAACCTTCTTTTGACACATTTAGAGCTGAAGCCAGCTTTTCTATGGTTTCAAGAGAAGGCTGCTTTTTGCCCCGCTCAATTTCGCTCAGGTATGAAACCGAAAGTTCCGCCCGCTGGGCAAGCTCCTGCAGCGATAAATTTCGCTTCCGGCGAAGACTGCGGATTAATCTACCGTCTATCATAAACATGCACCCCTTCAAGAATTCTATAATATTTGGGTTTTATCAAATATAATTATATATACTATAAATTAATTATAGTATATTAAAACATCCCGGTCAATTTAAAAAATCTTGTTTAAGATATCTAATTTTGCAAGACTTATAAGGAAAAGTGAAATAATAAAAAAGACATACCATCAGCGACACGTTTCTCACCTAAATCAAATTTAAGAAAGGCCCCACGGGGGCGAAAATCCTAAAATTAAACTAAAGGAGGATTTCATAATGAAACCGATAACCGTTACCGATGACAATTTTGACCAGGAAGTACTCCAGGCCGAAGGTAAAGTCCTTGTGGATATGTGGGCACCCTGGTGTGGCCCCTGCCGCATGATGGCTCCGGTGGTGGACGAGATTGCTGCCGAATACGAGGGCACCCTCAAGGTGTGCAAATTGGATGTGGATGAAAACCCCGAAACCGCAGCCCGCTACGGAGTAATGAGCATCCCCACCCTCCTGGTGTTCGAAAACGGCCAGGTGGTAAATAAGCTCATAGGCTTCAGGCCAAAGCGCGACATTCTTGCAGAAATCGGCGTATAACCTCCCTCAAATTAAAGCCCTGCCTACCGGCGGGGCTTTTAATTTTGCACGGTATACGGTACAAAGAATTGCAGATTCCGGAGATTTCGATTTAAAAAATGTCCCCCATGTGCATGTATTCAGCCGGGGATGACGGAAAGCCCAATGACTGGCATTTCGCCCATTATGCCGCTAGGGCTGTAGGAGGTGTGGGGCTCATCATGCAAGAAGCCACTGCGGTGGAAAGGCGGGGGAGGATCAGCGCCAACGACCTGGGCCTCTGGGAGGATTCCCAGATAGAACCCTTGAAAAAGATAGTGGATTTTGTCCATTCCATGGGGTGCAGGATGGGAGTCCAGCTGGCCCATGCGGGAAGAAAGTGCGGTGTCAAGGGCGAAAGGATAGTGGCGCCATCGAGCCTTCACTGGAGCGATGAATACCCGGTACCGGCGGAACTTTCGAAAGATGAAATAAAAGGCATTGTTAAAGCCTTCGGTTATGCGGCCAAAAGGGCCGTAAAAGTTGGTTATGATACGGTGGAAGTCCATGCGGCCCATGGATATCTTCTCCACGAATTTCTTTCACCTTTGTCCAACAAGCGTACCGATGAATACGGCGGCTCCAGGGAAAACAGAGTCAGGTTTCTGAGAGAGGTTTTGATGGAAGTCCGCTCTGCTATTCCCGATGACATGCCCCTTATCGTGAGGCTGTCGGCCACCGACTTTATGGAAGGCGGTCTTGACATCACCGAAACCATCGAAATAGTAAAACTCATCAAAGATAAGGTAGATTTGGTCGATACCAGTGCCGGAGGTCTGCTTTCTCCAAAGTTAGAGCTGTATCCCGGGTACCAGATAAATTATTCCGAAGCTGTAAAAAGATCTACCGGCCTTCCCACCGCAGCCGTGGGCCTCATAACCACCCCGGAACTGGCAGAAGAGGTCATAGGCAATGAAAGGGCGGACCTGGTGGCCCTGGGAAGGGTCTTGCTTCGCCAGCCTTACTGGCCTATGTATGCAGCCCATGTATTGAAAGAGGATATCCCGATTCCCGAACAGTATTTAAGGGGAAAATATAGATAAACCTATCTTGCACTTCGTGGAGTTTCGCCGGCAATTCGGCATCCTGCCTCAGCTGCCGGCCGCAGGGCTCGTGCCCTGCCTGTCCTTCGCTTGTTCTAAACTCAAGAGCGACAACGGCGCAACTTATCGGTGCTTTTGGCCATCTCCAGGCAGAGGACTTGGCTTTTACACTTGAGTCAATATTTTATGGCATGAATTGACAAAAATAAGGATAGAATATATAATATAAACGCAAATGCAAATAACTTGCAATTAATTAAGTTAGATTTAAACCGGGATGAAAAAGCTCATTTATACCGAGGTGACAAGGGGACGGAATTGGTGACAACACGCGAGGTGCATTATTTATGAACGTTAAAGAAAAAATGAGTAACTTTAAAAAAAATCATGTTAAGATAAGCCCTGATAGAATGCATCAAAAGGATCATTTTACCGACGAAGTGGTAAAGCTTACCGATGTTACTTTTGCCTATAACGGCACTCCGGTGCTGGAAAATATAAACCTTTCGGTGCAGGTTGGGGAATTCCTGGCCCTTATCGGCCCCAATGGTGCCGCCAAGTCCACCCTCATGAAGCTCATGGTGGGGCTTTTAAAGCCAAAGGCCGGAGAGGTAAGGCTTTTTGGTCAGGATATAAAGAGGTTTTGTGATTGGAACAGAATAGGTTATGTTTCCCAGCAGGCAGCCCATGTCAATACGGCCTTTCCCGCCACGGTGGAGGAAGTGGTGTCATCGGGATTTTACAGCGGCTTCGGGAAGCTTTTTGATAGCAAAAAGAGGCAGGAGGCGGTGGAGCATGCCATGAAACTTACCGGGATTTCGGAACTTTCCCGCCGGCTCGTAGGCGAGCTTTCCGGCGGCCAGAGGCAGAAGGTCTTTGTGGCAAAAGCTCTGGTGAAAAACCCTGAAGCTTTATTCCTGGATGAACCCACAACGGGCATCGATGCCGCGTCCCAGCAGGAGTTTTACAACCTGCTCATGGACCTGAACAGGAATGAAGGAATTACCGTAGTCATCATCACCCATGACATAGGGGCGGCCTTCGGCAAGGCAAAAAAGATCGGTTGTGTGCGGGATAAAGGTGTCTACATCCATGAAAATACAAATGAAGTCACCCAGGAGCATATAGCCGAGGTACTGGGGTATAAATTAAGTTGAAGTGGCGCGGGACGTTTCGTTTGCCGCATATATGTCAGGATAGGGGGCGGTTCCATGTTCCAAAACAAGGGACTGTTATCAGGAGGTCTTATCTAAATGTATATCTTTACTTTTGACTTTATGCAAAGAGCTTTTATAGCCGGCATAATCACCGCAGTACTGGCCTCCGCCATGGGAGTCTTTGTGGTTTTAAGGCGCATGTCCATGGTGGGAGACAGCCTTTCCCATGCGGCCCTTTCAGGAGTGGCAGCGGGAATGCTGTTCGGGTTTTACCCCTTTTATGGGGCGTTGATTTTTTCAGCACTGGCTGCGCTTTTCATTGAAGCCATCCGAAAGGCTTTCAAGAAATATGCCGAAGTGGCCCTGGCGGTGGTGATGTCCGGGGGCATGGGCCTTGCAGTGGTCTTCATAAGCCTCGGAAAATCCTTTAATGCGGACCTTTTTTCATACCTCTTCGGAAGCCTGGTGGCGGTATCCCCTTCCGATGTATGGGTCATATCCGGCACGGGGCTTTTTATAATCCTGTCACTGGTGTTGCTTTCCCGGGAGCTTTTTTCCATCACCTTCGACGAGGAATCGGCCAGGCTTTCGGGGATACCGGTGGGGGTAGTAAACACATATTTCACTCTACTCACGGCTCTGGCTGTAGCCCTTTCAGTAAGGGTAGTGGGGACATTGCTGGTTTCGGCCCTCATGGTAATTCCTGCCGCCGTAAGCCTTCAGATTGCCAGGAGTTTTAAGGCTACCTTCGTCATAGCTGTGGGAGTGGCCGTCCTTTCCGTAGTTTTAGGACTGTATATTTCCTTCGTGTTCGACGTGGCTCCCGGCGGCACTATTGTACTCATAGCGGCGGCAATTTTGACGGTGGTGCTTATAGTAAGAGGATTCGAAGGTAAATTGACATAAGGAAATATTAATTCAAGTCAAGAAACGTTTCTGACTTGAATAGGATGGGAGCAAGTATGATGAATATCGATGAAATGCTAAAACAAAAGCAATTGAAAGTCACCCCTCAGCGCAAGGCAATACTCACTGTGCTGGAAAGATCCGAGTCGGTTTTGAGCGCCCAGGAGCTTTTCAGAGAGGTGCTGGAGCTTTTGCCCGGCACCAACTTTTCCACCATATATAGAAACCTTGATACGCTTCTTTCTAGAGGGCTTTTATGCCGCATCCCCCGGGAAAACGGCGGCGACCTGTATGAGATACGCAGGGAAGAAGGACACCACCATCATGTCATATGCAAGGGCTGTGGAGCATCGATCCCTGTGGATTTCTGCCCTATGGAAACCCTGAACTGTCAACTGGAGGAATATGGTTTTACTCCCACAGAGCACCATTTCGAGGTATATGGACTCTGCAGCAAATGCAAAAAACAACATCGCATTCCATAAAAACTCAGATTCAGCTTACTGAAGAACAATATGAGGCATTAAAATGTATGGTAGACACAGAACATTTCAATGTCGGAAATCATTCGCAGCAGCATAGACAATATGGACCGGGCCATCATAGAGAACCTCAGCAGACGGATAACACGGGAATCGTAAAAAAATTTTTTCCGGACACATATTGCGTATCCAGAAAAACTGTGGTAAAATAATTAAAAATAAAAGTGTTTTAATTTGATGAAGGGGAAGAGTAACCCTGATGGAAGGTTAAAGAGAGCCGCCGTTGGTGGGAGTGTGGTACCGGAAGTCAAGGTGAATGGGCCCCGGAGATGATGTGGCGAAAGAAAGTCGAGTAGCCGCATACGGAAAGTCTCCCGTTAGCACAGGACAGGATATCGCAATTTTGCCGTATCCGAAAAAGAGGGTTTTGCATTAGGTGGCAGCAGAGCACTTTATCCTAAGGATAAAGTGCTTTTTTGATAATAAAGCCGACCGGCCTCCATCAGATTCGCCATGCAAAGCCAATTTGGGTGGCACCGCGGAAAAAGCATCCGTCCCTATCATGGGACGGGTGCTTTTTTTGATGGCGGAAAAGAACCAGACAGGCGAAAAGAGATTTTCTCGATAAAAGCAGGCTCAAAGCCTTGCGCCGGGATACCTGGAGGTGATGCCTTTGACTTGAAGGGAACTGAAATATAAAAGAAGAACGACGACCGATATGGAGATACAATTAATTATGAAAGGAACTGATTTTCATGGATGAGATTAAAATACTTCTGACTGAAAAAGAAATGCCGACCCACTGGTATAACATCCAGGCTGACATGCCGAACCCCCTGCAGCCGCCCATTAGCCCCCGGACCGGAGAGGTTATGGCGCCGGAGGAACTGGCGGTGATCTTTCCGGAAGCTCTATTAAAGCAGGAGATGTCTCGCGAAAGATTCGTAGAGATCCCCGATGAGGTCCGGGAAATCTACCGGCTGTGGAGGCCTTCACCGCTCTTTCGTGCCCGTCGGCTGGAAAAGGCCCTGGATACCCCCGCCAGGATATATTATAAATACGAGGGGGTAAGCCCCGCCGGTAGCCACAAGCTCAACACCGCCGTGCCCCAGGCATATTACAACAAAAAAGAGGGTATAAAGAGACTTTCCACCGAGACCGGCGCCGGGCAGTGGGGCAGCGCCCTGGCCATGGCCTGCAGCTTCTTCGGCCTGGAGTGCACCGTGTATATGGTGAAAGTTAGCTTCCAGCAAAAGCCCTACCGGAGGTCCATGATGCAGGTATTCGGAGCCGAAGTCATCCCCAGCCCCAGCGACAGGACTGAGGCGGGCAAAGCTATTCTGGCAAAGGACCCCGATTCCACCGGCAGCCTGGGTATAGCCATAAGTGAAGCTGTGGAAGATGCGGCGACCCATGATGATACCAACTACGCTCTGGGGAGTGTGCTCAACCATGTGGTGCTCCACCAGACGGTTATAGGCCTGGAGGCCAAAAAGCAGATGGAAAAGGCGGGATATTACCCCGATGTGGTCATAGCCTGTTCCGGTGGGGGAAGCAATTTCAGCGGCCTGGCCATGCCCTTTGTGCATGACAAGATAAAAGAGGGTAAAAACACCCGTATAATGGCCGTAGAGCCCACCGCATGCCCCAGCCTCACCAGGGGAAAATTTACCTATGACTACGGCGATACGGCACACCTGACTCCAAAGATGATGATGTATACCCTGGGCAGTGAGTTCGTACCCCCGGGAATCCATGCAGGTGGCCTTAGGTACCACGGTGCATCACCCATCCAGAGCCAGCTCCTGCATGACGGCTTAATCGAAGCAAAGGCATATGGGCAGTTATCAGTGTTTGAAGCCGCAAAAATGTTTGCTCAAAATGAAGGCATCATCCCGGCTCCCGAATCTTCCCACGCCATAAGGGCCGCTATAGATGAAGCCCTGGCGGCAAAGGAAGCGGGAGAGGCCAGGACCATACTGTTCAACCTCAGCGGCCACGGCCACTTCGACATGAGCGCCTATGACGCCTACCTCTCCGGTAAGCTAACAGATTCAAGCCTGCCGGAAGATACATTGAAAGAACTTATAAATGCATTGCCTTAATGTCACGGGGACGGTTCCTTTGACACATAAAGTTACAAAAAATGGGCGGCAGATGAAATTGTTCTATCTGTCGCCCCAGATAAACTACTATACCAAAAAAATTTTTAAGGAGGAATTTCCATGAAACTGAAAGATATGGTATTAACCGCTCTGTTACTTTCAATAGGCCTGGTGCTCCACCAGATCACCCCGCCCATCGTGGGTGGCATGAAGCCCAACTTCCTGCTGGCGATGCTCTTTGTAGCCCTTTACATCAACAACAGCCCCAGGAACGCCTTCTTGGCGGGCGTCATTGGCGGGACTTTCGCAGCGCTTACCACCAGCTTTCCCGGCGGCCAGGTGGCCAACTTCTTTGAAGAGATCATAACGGCCTTTGTAGTATCATTGCTCATAAAGCTGACGGCCAAAATGAGCCCACATCTATCGGTACCTCTGGTAGGATTTATCGGGACCGTGGAAAGCGGCACGGTGTTTCTTACCATAGCCCTGCTGGTGGTGGGCAGCCTGCCGGTGGCCTTCCCGATTCTGTTTACCACGGTGGTAATTCCCGCCGCAGTCATCAACACCTTCGTAACATACATCTGCTACAATGTGGTATTCTCGGCAAGAAAGGTGATGAAGAAGGCGTAACCCCGATGATATAAAGCCTGCAGCTTCGAAGCTGCAGGCTTTTTTGCATGCCCCTATATCCCCTTCATGGTCAGGCTTATCCTGTTTCTTGCCGGCTCTACGGAGAGCACTTTCACCTTCACCGTGTCCCCGATGTTCACTACATCAAAGGGCGATCTAACGAAGTCTTCGGAAAGCTCAGATATGTGGCAAAGGCCGTCCTGGTGGACTCCTATGTCGATAAATGCACCGAAATCCGTAATGTTGCGCACGGTGCCGTAGAGCACCATGCCCGGCTTTAAGTCTTTGAGTTCCAGCACATCGGTGCGGAATATAGGCGGGGGAAGTTCCTCCCTGGGATCCCGGCCAGGCTTCCTGAGTTCCGAAAGAATATCCTTCAGAGTCGGTATGCCGGCATCCAGGGCTTGCGCCATCTCTTCTATTTCATCTTCGGAGAAAGACCTGGTCCTGAGCTCCTGAAGCGGATATTTTTCCATTACCTTTTCGGCTATACTATAGCTTTCGGGATGGACGGCGGTATTGTCCAGGAGGTTGTCGCTTTCGGGAATCCGGAGGAATCCTGCGCACTGCTCGAAGGCCTTTGGCCCCAGTTTGGGGACCTTCAGAAGCTCCTTCCGGGACCTAAAAATGCCGTTTTCTTCACGGTGTTTTACTATGTTTTCTGCAATAGAGGCATTCACACCGCTCACATATTTTAAAAGGGAGGGAGAGGCGGTATTCACATCCACGCCGACACTGTTTACGCAGTCCTCCACCACGCCGGAGAGCTTTTCCGAAAGTTTCTTCTGGTTTACATCATGCTGGTACTGCCCCACGCCCAGGGCCTTGGGATCAATCTTCACCAGTTCCGCCAGGGGGTCCAGCAGGCGGCGGGCGATGGATACGGCGCCCCTGTAGGAAACATCGAGCTCCGGGAATTCCCTGGTGGCAAGCTCTGAGGCGGAATAAACCGAAGCCCCGGCCTCACTTACTACTACATAGGATATCGGCCTTTCCATTTCCTTTATCAATTCACTCAAAAATTTTTCGCTTTCCCTGGAAGCGGTGCCGTTGCCCAGGGATATAACATCCACCCCGAACCTTTCAATCAGAGCTTTAAGCTCCTTTGCCGCTTCTTCCGTCTTGTTTTGCGGCGGCGTGGGGTAGCAAACCGTATGGGCCAGCAGTTTCCCGGATGCATCTATAACCACTACCTTGCACCCGGTGCGGTATGCCGGGTCAAATCCCATAATGATTTTGTTTTTCACCGGGGGCTGCAGCAGCAAATTCTTAAGGTTTTTCGCAAATATATTCAGAGCCTTTTCTTCAGCCTTCTCGGTGAGCAGGTTCCGGATTTCCCTTTCTATGGAGGGTTCAATCAGCCGCTTATAAGCATCCTCCACTGCCTTTTCCATGAGTTCCATGGTGCGGGAATTTTGCTTTATGTACCTGGATTTTATGATATGGAGTATTTCTTCTTCCGGAGCTTCGATCTTAACCTGTAAAAATTCTTCCCTCTCACCCCGGTTTATGGCTAAAATCCTGTGGGATACGATTTTTGCCACGGGCTCCCGGAAATCGTAGTACATGGAATATGTAGACACTTCCTCTTTCAGCCCTGCAGTCCGCACCGTCCCCTTTTTCCAGGTAACATCCCTTATGATTTTTCTAAGTTCCGCATCATCGGATATCTCCTCGGCTATGATATCCAGGGCTCCGGCCAGGGCGTCTTCGGCACTTTCTACACCCTTTTCCGGGTCCACGAAGGCCGAAGCATCTTCCGGACCGATAGGTGTATCCTGGGCCAGCACCCTTTGCGCCAGTGGTTCCAGCCCCTTCTCCCTGGCGATGGTGGCCCGGGTCCGCCTCTTGGGCCTGAAGGGCCTGTATATATCCTCCACTTCCTGCAGAGTATCCGCCCGAGAAAGGCTTTCCTGAATCTCCGGGGTGAGCTTGCCCATATCCTCCAGCAACCTTGCAACTTCCGCCTTACGATCTTCAAGGCTTCGTAGATATGACAGCCTTTCGGAGAGGTTCCGAAGCTGTTCGTCGGTAAGGCCTCCGGTGGCTTCCTTGCGGTAGCGAGCTATGAAAGGCACGGTGTTGCCCTCGTCCAGCAGGTTCACCGCAGCCTCTATTTGATTTTCCCTGATATTTAGTTCCTGCGCCAGCCTTTTGATAATTTTTTCCATGACATCCTCCCGCTCAAATTTCTTAGTATTCCCCTATATTCTATATCAACGGCAGGATCTATTCAATTTGAATTTTATATGCACAAATTTGAAAAGGGCCACCCGACCTTGGGGTAGCCCTTTAAAATGTATTACAGCTTCAGCTTCAAACCCTTGCCCTGTTCAATGGCTCTGTTAAATATTTCTCTTGCCATAACCATATCACATACAGAAATTCCTATGTTGCTGCATACGATAAGCTGATTGTCATTGTCTCTTCCCTTTTTAGAACCGGCAATAATTTCTCCGGTTTCACAGTAGATGTCTGGAAGTCCGTCGGGGAAATATCCCATATCTGCAAAAAGCTTATGCTCGTCTATGCTGTCGACGATGTATTTGTCCGCCATCCTGGGGATTTCGGGATCCCAGAAGGTGTTCAGGTCGCAGGGCAGAATGGTCTGGCCTTTGGATACCCATTCCTTCTTGACTACCGAAAGTGTCTCGCGGATTATGAGTGTAGCCGAACTCATTACCTCACAGCTCTTGGCCAATTCTTCGGGGCCGTTTGCCTTTATGATTTCGGCATCCACTTCAGGCTGCAACTCTTCCACCAGCTTATCCATGACTTCTTTTCGGATATCGTAAACGTAAATTTTCTTCAAGTTTTTCAGGGTGTGTCCGATGAATCTCACATGTCCGACGCCCTGAACGCCGCAGCCAAACATACCGAAGGTCTTCGCATCAGGATGGAGCGCCGCTGCTGCCAGCGCAGTGACAGCAGGAGTCCTCATGGCAGTCAACCAGACGCAATCCATCACGGCAATGGGGCATCCTGATAGAATATCGTTTAGAATCAAAAGGCCTGTAGTCTGGGGAAGGTTGAATTTGACCGGATTGTTGGGATAACATTCTATCCATTTTGCGCATCTTTAATCCGGCTCAGGAAAAGTTGGATGGATGCAGGGCATGTGATGTTTTAGGAAAGCATGTCACCGAAGTCTATAAACTCGACTGGCAAAGCAGCCTGCTGTTAAAGGTTTTAAAAGAAGGAAGGCCCATCCTAAATTATCATCAGACATACAACACCATGGCGGGTAAGGTCGTGGATATAATATGCAGCGTGTTTCCTATATATCAAAATGGGGAAGTCGCAGGTTCTGTGGCCATAACCCGGGATTTCACGAATTTCCGCAACATGGCAGAAAGGTTATTGGACATGCAGGAAAGTCTGGCCATGAGAAGCCTGCAACCTGCGAGAAAGATTGAAGAAGATAAGGGCATCAAGAGTTTTAGGCAAATGGTGGGCAACAACCGGCGTTTAAAGGAAGCGGTGAGACTGGGGGAGGGCGCATCAAAGACCGATTCTCCGGTTTTGATATGCGGTGAAACCGGTGTGGGTAAAGAATTATTTGCGCGATGCATTCATGAACAGGGAAAGCGCGCAAAAGGGCCGTTTCTGGCCATTAACTGTGCCGCCATTCCCGAATCTTTATTGGAGGGAATCCTTTTCGGCACCGAGAAGGGTGCTTTCACCGGGGCGGTATCCAGAAAAGGTCTTTTGGAACAGGCTTATGGCGGTACGCTTCTTCTTGATGAAATAAACTCCATGCCGCTTGCCCTTCAAGCAAAACTTTTACGGGTGCTTGAAGAAAAAAAGGTTCGGCGTTTGGGGGGAAGCGAGGAACACGAAATAGATGTCCGTATAATCAGCAGTTGCAATGTGGAGCCCATGGAGGCCATCGTCGCCCGGCAGTTAAGGGATGATTTGTTCTACAGGCTTGCCGTAGTATACATTTATATACCCCCGCTTCGGGAGAGGATGGATGACCTTGAAAGCCTCACACGGCATTTTATAGAGGTTATGAACATTCAATTCGGCAAAAATGTAAAGGGACTTTCGCCGGAGGTAAAGCAGGCCTTTTTTAGATATGACTGGCCCGGCAACATAAGGCAGTTAAAGAATTGCATCGAGGGGGCTATGAATGCGGTAGCTGTGGATGAATCCTTACTTTTGTCGCACCATATCCCTGAGTATCTGAGGATGTTTCCGCAGCAAAATAAATACCCGTCGGCTCCAAAACCGGAGTATTCGGTCGGGCAAAACATTTTTGCAAAGATAGAAGAAATGGATAAGCAAAAAATAATTGAAGCTCTAAAACAAACTAATGCAAATATCACCAGAGCCGCCGCCCTATTAGGCATGAGCCGGCAAAACCTGCAGTATCGACTTAAAAAATATGGAATTGAACGTTCATAAAGCGGGGTTATGTCTCTTTTATATTTTTACGAATCTATGATATAATTGAGAGAAATAAAAGAAGAGGTAAAATGTTTTCGAATTTTAAGGATAGGTGACGTTATGGACCATTCTGATGAAAAGATGCTGGAGGCAAAGATAAGGGATCTATTCGCAATAGCCCGGAAAAATCGGGAGTACCGGGCTTCCAATTTTCTAGACCCGGGGCAGCAGAACCTGGCGGAGACGGTGGTCCGGAGCTTCCCCGGCATGGAGTATTATTTTGACGGGGGCTATAAGGAGGCCGAGCGCAAGGTGCTGGTGGCATATCCGGATTTTCTAAAGGACGAACCCTTCCATGCGCCCCTGGGCGCCCTCAGGATAACCCCTAAAGACCCCGATGAGCACCCGGGCCACCGGGATTTTCTGGGGGCCATGCTGGGGCTTGGTATCTCCAGGGAGAAGGTGGGTGACATCCTGGTCACAAAAACCGGAGCCGATGTCATCGTAAAACAGGAGATAACGGAATACATCGGGCTAAATCTCCTGAAGGTGGGAAGCACTCCGGTATCGGTGGAGGAGATCTCTTTGAAGGAGCTTCTGGCACCTGAAAGAAGGTATAAGGAAATGAAGAGCACCGTGGCGTCCCTTCGTCTTGACGCCATCGCCAGCCTGGCCTTCGGTATATCCCGCTCCAAGATGGCCCCCTTTATAAAAGGAGAGAATATCAGGCTGAACTTCAGAGTTGTCAAAGACCCTTCCACTCCGGTGAAAGAGGGTGATGTCATATCTGCATCCCGCCTGGGCAGGGCAAAGGTGCTGGAAGTAGGCGGCCAGAGCAAGAAGGGAAGAATCTATGTCAGGGTACACAAGTATATTTCATGATTTTTCGAGAATAAATTTTGTAAGAATAAATATCCTAAAAAATGGGAATTGTTGGAGGGGGCTGTGCCATGTTTTATTCAATAGTGAAAGCCCTATCTTTTTTACTTTTTAAAGCGACCGGAGGCATCAGGGTCTATGGTGCCGAACGGCTGCCCAAAAAAGGGCCCCTGATTATTGTGTCAAACCACCAGAGCCTGATAGACCCCTTTGTGCTGGTGACCTGCATCCCGATGAGGATAGTTTTCTTTGCGGCGGCTTACCTTTTTAAGATCCCTGTGGTAAGACAGGTCCTGACCTGGGGAGGTGCCATACCGGTCCACGGTGAAAAGGGAGATTTCGGCAGCTTTAAAAAGGCCCTGGAAGTGCTGCAAAAGGGCGGTGTCATTGGACTTTTCCCCGAAGGAGGGGTAAGCCCCGACGGAAACCTTCGGCCTTTTATGCAGGGATGGGCATATCTTGCCGCGAAGTCCGGAGCACAGGTTTTGCCCGTGGCCATCCGGGGAAGCCGCAATGTCCTGCCGGTGGGAAGTTTCATCCTCCGCCGGGGCAGGATCACTTTAAACATAGGAGATGTGATGACCTTTTCCGGACAGGGGAAAGTAAGCCGGGAGAATATGGGAGAGATGAATGAGAAGCTGGACAAAGAGTTCAGGCAGCTATTCAACGCGCAATTTAACGGGAGGATTTTTAATGGAGCAAGTAAAAGCATATGATACAAATATCCCTGCAGCGGAAGTTACGGTAAATTCCACAATACCTTTCAGGGATTCCGGCAGCGGCAGGCCCCGCATCGCCCTTACCCTGGGCGGCGGAGGAGCCAGGGGATTGGCCCACATAGGAGTGTTAAAAGTTCTGGTTTCCGAGGGCATCCCTGTGGACTTTGTAACCGGGGCCAGCATGGGAGCCGTCATAGGGGGCGCCTTTGCAGCCGGGTTTCCTGTAGAGGAAATGGAGCAGATAGCCATAAAGACCGGTATAAAAAAGATGCTCTCCTGGGCGGATTTTATATGGCCCCGGCGGGGCCTGGTGGCCGGGGACAGGGTGGAGAAAAATTATGAACAAATTACCTTCGGCAAGAACTTCGATGAGCTTGACATCCCTTCCACCTTTGTGGCCACAGACATAGATACCGGAGAGGAAGTAAGGCTCAGCTCCGGGAAAGTGGCAAGGGCCCTCAGAGCCAGCACCGCGGTGCCGGGCATTTTCAACCCCGTGTATATGGACGGCCGGAGGCTGGTGGACGGCTCCATAGCCGCATCGGTGCCGGTATCCGCAGCCTTTTCCATGGGCGCCGATGTGGTCATCGCCCTGGATGTGAGAAGTGATGTGGATGCCACCGAAAAACTCATGCGCATAAAAAACTGGTGGAACAAAAAGAAAAACTCCAGAAAAGTTTCGTATCTTGCCCTTTCCGGAGGCTTTGTCTTAAAATATGTAGAGCCGGTACTGCCGGAAAGCATAAGCTTCGTAGCAAAGACTCTGGAATTTTGCAAAAAGAAAGGCGATGACTATGAGCTTTGCAAAGATACCGCCGGTTCCGGAGGACAAAATCGCAGTATGATTGCCATAAAGCCCAGGGTGAGCCACATAAAATGGTTCCAATTCTATAAGGCAAAGGAATGCATAACCGCCGGCGAAAAAGCGGCGGAAGAAGCCCTGAGGGATCTGGAAAAGATAATGTAGGTGCCAGACCCTCACTTTTTTACTTATGGCATCTTATACACAGGCCGGTTCATACACCAGTTCTCCCGTCTCATATCTGTGAAGATTCAATATTTCAATGGGCAAGTGGCATTTGCCTTCAGTGATAAGCTCCGCCAGCAGCAAACCTATGATGGGGCCCATCTGGAAGCCGTGCCCGCTCCAGCCCAGGTCCAGATAAAAACCCTCCACAGGTGTGGCACCTATGATAGCCTGGGAATCAGGGGTCATATCATAAAGCCCCGCCCAGTGCCTTACAATGCGCACATTCTTTATAGCCGGCAGGTGAAAAACGAATTTTTTCACCGCATCCTCCAGAAAACGCCAGCTGGCATCGGTATTAAACTCTTTTGGTTCATGTTCCGGGTCCCCCACCCCCATGAGAATAGTGCCGTTGGGGTTTTGCTTAAAATAGGTGCCGTGCTGGGACGAAAGTACCATGCAGGGCAGAAAATATTCCACAGGCTCTGTCACAAAAATCTGGTGCCGTTCGGGATAAACCGGCACATCCAGGCCCACCATAGCAGAAAGTCGCCTGCCGTAAGCCCCGGCGCAGTTTACTATTACCGGAGTATCTATGGTACCCGCTGTGGTGCGGACCCTGAAATTTCCCGGAGATAAAATCTCTATTCCTGTGACCTCGGTATATGTATTTATATCCACTCCCAGCTTCCTGGCTGCGGCCGCGTAGGCATACGTCACCTGGAAGGGATTGGCGTGGCCATCCCTGGGGTTAAACGACCCTCCCACCACCCCTTCAATGTTAAGCTTCGGCACTATGTCCTTGATTTCCTCGGGGCTTAAAAAGCGCGAGTCTTCTATGCCCAGGCTGTTTTGCAGCTTTATGTTTTGCCTGAGCTGCTCCGCCTGGGATTCGCTGTAAGCAAGCCATATGTAGCCTCCATGGGTTATCTCCAGGCTCCTGTTCCATCCCAGTTCTTCGTCCAGATTTTCCAGTATCTCCATGCCTTCTTTCATGAGCAGGCAGTTTATCTCGGTACCGAACTGGTGCCTGATGCCGGCGGCGCACCTGCCTGTGGCTCCGCTGGCGATATAGTCTTTCTCCAGAAGCACCACATCCCTCATGCCCTTTCTGGCAAGGTTGTAAGCCACGGAACACCCGTGAACCCCTCCGCCAATGACTACAGCCTGAGCTGTATTTTTCATGGATTGCGCCTCCCTGAAATAATGTTGTAATGTACATTGTCATTATTTAGATTATACAACATTTACAATAGAGAGTAAATTGAAATTGTTAAATATTAAATAAAAAGCATGTAAATTTCGAAAGATAGTAATCGATACAATAGCCTGCAAATAGGTACGTCTGGCAGCAGAGTTGGTGCAGGTGATTGAAAATTTTTTTATTTATGAAGGAATAAACCCGAACCATATAGAATAAATATTCAAAGTTCACTTAAAAACAACTCTATTTTTTATAAATTAATGAACAAGGGGGATTTTTACATGAAAATAATCGTTCTTGGCGGTGGGCTGGTGGGCGGTGTCATTGCAAAGGACCTGGCAAAAGACGGCGACCTTGAGGTCACCGTGGCCGACATTAACGGTGAAACCCTGCAAAATCTACAAAAGCAAGCACCTGTGAAAGCCCGCCAGGCGGACCTTTCTAAACCGGGGCTTATAAAGGAATTGGTTTCGGACTACGACATGGTGGTGGGGGCCGTCCCGGGATTCCTTGGGCTTTCCATGGCGCGACAGGTGATAGAGGCCGGAAAAAACCTGGTGGACATCTCTTTTGCACCCGAAGACTATACTGTTTTAGACGGGCTGGCCCGGGAAAAAGGAGTCACGGCCCTGGTAGACTGCGGAGTGGCTCCGGGCATGAGCAATATCCTGGTGAGCTACCTGGCCGGCTGCCTTGATGAAGCTCAAAGTGCCGAGATACTGGTGGGGGGACTCCCCCAGGTCCGGTACTGGCCCTACGAATATAAAATAGTTTTTTCCGCCATAGACGTCATAGAGGAATACACCCGGCCCGTGCGCCTGGTGGAAAACGGCAGGGTGGTGGAAAAACCTGCCCTGTCGGACCTGGAGCTTATCGACTTTCCCGGCATAGGCACTCTGGAAGCCTTCAACACCGACGGCCTCAGGAGCCTCATACATACCATGAACATCCCCAACATGAAGGAAAGGACCCTGAGGTTCCCCGGCCATGCCGAGAAAATGAGGATGCTCCGGGAGACGGGCTTTTTTAGCCAGGAACCCATGGAAATCAATGGCGCCGCCATCAGGCCCATCGATTTTACCGCAAAACTGCTCTTTCCGTTGTGGAAATTGAAAGAGGGAGAAAAGGATTTTACCGTCATGAGGGTGGAAGTCAAGGGGAAAAAAGATGGTAAGGAAGCAAGCCTTTCTTATAATCTGGTAGACTACTTTGACGAAAACACCGGCACCACTTCCATGGCCAGGTGCACCGGATTTACCTGTGCCATCATGGCCAGGATGGTGGCAAGGGGAGAATTCAGGCACCCTGGAATCTGTCCGCCGGAATATGTGGGGCAGGCCCACGGGGTATTCCGGAGACTTTTGGAAGAATTGGAAAAACGGGGAGTAAAATACGTGCCGGATAAACCTCAAAAAAATAGTAATTCCGCAGTCTAATTAAAGCCGTTAAGGCGAAACCCTGGAACCAATTCGGCATATCCGGCAGTGTCCAGCACCTGGCAGGCATACAGACATCCGAGCATATCATCGCCATAAACAAAGACCCCGATGCCAGTATATTCAAAGTGGCTGACCTGGGCATAGTTCCTCTAAATAGATGAATATGATAATTTTGCAAATGACCTGATAGGAAGTGGTGACAGGGAGCTTTATTATAACGGATATCTTTTCTCCGAAGATGCAAAACAGAGGCTCTATAACACCAATATGGTGCTATATTTTCTTGATTATCTCAGCCGATTTCAAAAGTACCCGAAAAATATCCTGGATTTGAATATAAGGACTGATTACAAACAATGACGTTGTCGGCATCCCTGGCGAAACATGCTGCGGCTACTACAGCATCGACACCGGAGAGCTTAAGGAGGTGGGGTAAACACGCCCCTTAATATTTTATGCATTTGTGATGGACCAACAACACATTGCCTTCAAAGTTAAAGACGCAAAATGGCCCGAAAAGTATCATATATTTTTCAACATACCCGTGATTTGGGTATGTTTTGTTTTATAATTAAAATAGTATCATGGTTACCAGATTACAACAAAGAAAATATCTCTTAAGTTATTATATAGAATAATTCTTTAATCAAAATATTTTGGTTTATGGCAGGATTTTCTAATATGATGTAGAATATTTCAACATTGGACAATTATCATCAAATAATGATAAAAATATACATTTTATGGAAGGGGGATTTTATGAGGATCAGGCTGACATTTAATACCGACGGTAATCTCATAATACCGGTGCAGTACAATTATTTGATTCAAAGCATGATTTACCGCAATATTTCCCCTGGCCTTGCGGATTTTTTACACGACCATGGATACATCATCAATGGCAGGCAGTTCAAGCTATTTACTTTTTCACGCCTGGAAGGCCGTTTTATCATGAGAAAGGATAAAAAAATAGAATTTACTTCCCCTGTTCAGTTGACTGTAGCTTCAGCGGTGGAAAAGTTTTTGAGGGAACTGGCCGAAGGCATGCTCAGAAATGACAATTTGAATATCAATGGACAGAGGCTGATATTGGAAAGCGTAGGAGTATCCCAGCCGCTGGAAGATGAAGATTTTGGAGAAGAAATCACCATAAAGATGCTTTCTCCCATGGTGGCATACAACACCGTAGAAAGAGATAACCGTTCCAGGACATATTATTTTTCTCCGTGGGACGAGTGGTTTTCAGAGCTCATCAGGTCAAATCTTGAGAAAAAATATAAACTGGTAACGGGGGGTACCACTGGCGGTGACATCCAGATCATCCCTATTGGCCCCAGGGACGAGAAATATTGCAAGGTGCTTGATTATAAGAAAACGGTGGTCAAGGGATGGCTAGGCATCTACAAAGTCAGGGGCGACAAAAGGCTTATGAAGATAGCTTATGACACAGGGCTTGGGAGCAAGAATCCCCAAGGGTTTGGATGCTTCGAGATCATCGGTGGCATTAAAAACTGGCCGGGAAGGAGGCCAGTTTAAGAGGGTCGGGTTGCATATTATTTGCACTTATTGGTTAGGAGGGTAAGGATATGCTTTCTGCAGTAAAGGACATCGGGAAATTGATTATAGAAAGGGAAGGGAGGGATTTGCTGAGTATCCTGGTGGAAGACCCGGATTCCAACGGCAGTTACAAAAAGGTCATCACTATCGTATTAGAACAAAAGGATAACGGCTTTAAGTTTGCCGGCGTAGAGACAGAGGAATATGACAGCGGCAAAAAAAATGAAGTATTTATACAGAAGCGGGGCTGCCAACGGTGCAGACCTTTCACCTACCGCAAAACTCAGCGGTAAACCAGAAGGTACCTTTGACAGAAAGATCCTGGGCTGGTTCAACATCCTGGACGATAAGAAAACAAAGTTGACGGATGCGGAAAAGATTTTTTTGAACGGTATCCGTGATGTCCTCAAAGAAAATGCCGGTTTTATAAAAAGAGAAATCCTGACCATTCGGGAAAAAACGCCCAAAAAAGAAGGAATTGTAGTAACTTTAAAAATTAAAAATCAGGATTTAACGAAATATGTGGGAGACTTTCCGGTATTCAGAGAATTTTTAAAAAAACAGGTAAACGATAAGGCTTTTAGTATTTCCGCTGCCAATAAGATGTGTTCCATATGCGGTGAGAAAAAGGCTACAGTTTTCGGAAATCTTGATACTTACGCTTTTTATACCCTCGACAAACCCGGGTACATAACTGGGGGCTTTGATGAAGCAAAAGCCTGGCGGAACTTTCCTGTCTGCCCCGAATGCAAACTGGCGCTGGAAGAGGGTAAAAAGTTTGTAGAATCAAACCTGACCTTCAAGTTCTGCGGCATCAGATACAACCTCATCCCAAAATTTATTCTCGGGGAATATGGAATATCGGACGAGATAATAGATATTTTTACAAATACTTCCCGCATTGTTTCCCTGAAGCAAAAAGTCATGGAAAGGATAGCAAACGACGATGAAGAAATCCTTGATGTTTTAAAGGACCTGAATGATGTAATAACTTTGAACTTCCTTTTCATACAAAAATCGAATGCGGCGGAAAGGATCCTCCTCAATATAGAAGATGTTTTTCCCTCCCGGATAAGGAAAATTTTCGACATAAAGCACGAAGTCGATTATGTTTACAACAGCAACTTTACTTTCGGCACCATCAGGAATTTCTTCTCCAAATCAGACCCCAACAAGAGGGATTATGATCTGGATGGATATTTCCTGGACATTGTCGACAGGATCTTTAAAGACCGCCCGGTAAGTTTCTATTTTGTCCTGCAATTTATCATGAAAAAAATAAGGGATGAATTTATCAATGATCGCTATTTTTATCTATCAGTCAGAAATGGTATGATGTCGGTAAGCTTCTTAGAAAAGCTTGAACTTATAAAAATGGAGGAAGATATCATGGAAGAAAGTATTTTTGACGGGATGTTCAAAAAATACGGCCCTGCCTTTGAAACACCTTTAAAACGGGGATTGTTTCTCTTGGGGTCTTTAACGGAGCTGCTGTTAAGAAAACAGTATAAAGAACGAAGCTCCAAGCCATTTATGAAAAACTTAAAGAGCCTGAAAATGTCAGAAAGAGATTTCAAAAGCCTTTTGCCGGAAGTTCAGAACAAATTGGAAGAATATGATTCCTTCGATAAAGGCAAAAGGATGCTGGCTGCAGAGGCGTCCAACTATCTCCTACAGGCAGGGGATAACTGGAAGATGCCTGTGGATGAGATGAATTTTTATTTTGCCTGCGGAATGAATCTGGTAAATGATGTGGCCGATATCATTTACCCTGATAAAAAAGTGGCAGAGCAGGAATTGGGGCAGGAAGAGGCAAACCAGTAGCCGTAAAATGAGATGTTTGCTTAAAATATGCTTGAAATTGCATATGGTTTTTGTAGATATGAATTATTAACAAAAATTGAATATTTTAAAGATAAAAATGGGAGGAGATAGAAAATGGCCAATATTAAAAACCGTTCCGAGATTTTATTCGTGTATGATATCACTGATGCAAATCCCAATGGGGATCCTGTAGATGAGAACAAGCCCAGGGTGGATGAAGAGACTGGAGTAAATATCGTCACCGATGTGAGGTTAAAAAGGACCGTGAGAGATTATTTGCACGATTATAAAAATCAGGATATTTTTATACTGGAATTAAGAGACGACAAAGGAAATTTGAAGACGAAGGAAGATAGGCTGGCGGAATTCAAAGATAACACTGATTTGATTAAAAAATGCATAGATGTGAGATTATTTGGAGCTACAACAGCAGTAAAAGATAAAACCATGACATTGACCGGCCCGGTGCAATTTAAATACGGGAGGTCTTTGCACAGGGTAGATATGACTTATGTCAAGGGCACTACTGTTATGCCTTCAAAAGAAGGCAATAAGCAGGGCACCTTCACCGAAAGGTACATACTCCCCTATTCCCTTATAGCCTTTTACGGTATAGTAAATGAAAATGCCGCCGCAGCACAAGGCATAGACCTTTCCGAAGAAGACGTATCCCTTCTTCTTGAAGGCATATGGAACGGCACAAAAAACCTCATGTCAAATTCCAAAACGGGACAAATGCCCCGGCTCCTGCTGCAGGTGGTTTACAAAGAAAAGAATTTCCACATGGGGGAACTGGACAAAAGAATAAGATTTGTAAGTGACAAAAACGACGAGGAAATTAGGGATATAAAAGACGGAAGGCTGGATATCACGGAACTTATAAAAGCCCTGAAACTCCATAAAGACGCCATCGAGCGGATAAACTATAAAGCGGATGAAAGACTTACTCTGATTCTGGAGGGAAAGGAAATCTGCCTGAAAGAGGCACTATCCGGTTTTATTGCTAATGAACTTTCATTTTAGAGGGGAATGAATGATGAAGACACTGGTATTTGACGTATATGGGGATTTTGGCCATTTCAAAAAATTTTATACGACATCATCCCCTCTCACCTTTGCTTTTCCCCCGCCTCCTACAGTGAGGGGGATGTTGGGTGCTATAATAGGGGTAGACAAAAACGACTATCTCGATGTACTGTCGCATGATAAGTGCAAAATTGCCGTCAGAATTCTTTCGCCGGTGAAAAAAATCCGCATGGGGCTAAATCACATAAATACGAAAGGGAATTACTGGATTCCGGCAAAAAAAGGGTCTCATGAGGCCAGAACCCAGATACGCACCGAGTTCTTGAAAAATCCTGCCTACAGGCTTTACGTCTGCCACGAAGATGACCAGATTCAAAACCGCTTTGTGGAAAATATTCGATCCCACAAAACAGTATATACGCTGTCCCTTGGGCTCAGCGAACTTTTAGCGGATTTTAAGTTCGTGGGGCTTAGTGAGTTTACCGAAAGAAAAAACGGGGAAGGCCATATAACCACCGTAATTCCAATGAGTGTTATAGATGAATACGGTATAACCTTTGAGAAAGACAAAAAGTACTTCAAAGAAAAAATAGCGATGGAAATGACCCGGGACCGCGTTGTGGAAAGATATGAGGACGTGATCTTCGAAGTCCAGGGTAAAACAATTTATGCCCGCACTAACATTTACTGGGAGGACGAAAAAGGTGAACGCATCATCTTCTTCTAACCTTTATTCCCACCCGGAAAAAGCCTTGGAAGAACATATGATAAATGTGGCAGATATAGCACAGCAAAACCTGAGGCAAAGTCCAGCCAATTTTCCCGGCCAAATAACCAGGGACAGGTTGTTTAGGTTGATAAAGACATGCGGCCTGCTCCATGACCTGGGGAAAGCCACCGGCTTTTTCCAGAGGTACCTTTTTGCCTCTGAAGAAGAAAAGAAAAATCTCAAGTCTATGGAAGAAACCCATCATGGGCTTCTCTCGGCAGTAGCATGTTTTTTTGCGGCCAATGCCGAATTCGAGCAGGATGAAGATTTAAAAGGCGATGACAGGAGTTTTTTGTCCTTCATCGCCTTTTTGACCGTTAAAAGGCATCACGGCAATCTGGAAGATATAGTGGATGAGGCCGTGTTAAATGATAAAGAACAGGTGCTCATGGCACAGATAGAAAGTATCGATGAGAAAAAGCTTACTATCTTAAATACGGCTCTTAAACAAAACGGTTTAAAGCAGGATATAACTGTAGAAAATTTGAAAAAATGGGTAATGAATCTTTCAGGAGAATTGAGGTCTATACGGAGAAAACTCAGAGGTCTTGGGCGCAGTAGAAGATTAGACCCTTACCTTATCACCAACTATCTTTTTTCCCTTCTAATAGATGCCGATAAGAGTGAAGTATCCACAGGTAAAGTGCTGGAAAGAAATGATGCGAACCTTGACTCGTCTATTGTAGATAAATATAAGGAGTCGATGAACTTCAAAGATACATTTTTAAATAAACTGAGGCAGAAAGCCTATAATGAGGTAGTTTACAGTCCTCTGGACCTTGAAAAAAGAGTGTATTCCATAAACCTTCCGACCGGCCTGGGCAAGACTCTGACATCTCTTGCTTTTGCCCTGAAACTCAGAAAGGAGGTCCATGCAAAAAAAGGCTTTTTCCCCCGCATCATTTATTCGCTGCCTTTTCTCAGCATTATTGAGCAAAATGCCGGCGAATTTGAAAAGGTGCTTAAAGCCGGCGGCTTGGATGTGGACACCAGCCTGCTCTTAAAACACCATCACCTGTCTGAATACACCTATAAAAAAGATGATGAAGTGTATGAGCCGGACGATGCCAAGATTCTCATAGAAGGCTGGAATTCGGAAATCATAGTTACCACATTTGTCCAGCTGTTTCATGCACTATTATCCAACAAAAACAAAAACCTTCGAAAATTTCACCGGCTCTCGGGCAGCATCATCATACTGGATGAAGTTCAGTCCATACCATTTAAATACTGGCTGCTGGTGAGGGAAATTCTGAAAACATTGATTGAACAGATGGATTCCTATGTGGTTTTTGTGACTGCTACAGAACCCATGATTTTTTCGAGAGAAGAAGTTTTTCCACTGACAGACAGAAAGAAATACTTTAATGTTATGGACAGAGTGGTAATAAAACCAGAGATAACACGCGATATAAGTGTAGAAGAATTTGCCGAAAGCATTGAAATAAATGACGGTAGAAGTTATCTGTTTATTTTGAATACCATCAGGTCTGCGAAAACTTTTTATAATTTGCTGAAGCAAAAGGCAGGAGAAAAAGAAGTGGCGTTTCTCTCCACCCATGTGGTCCCCTTTGAGCGGCTCAGGCGTATAGAAAAGATGCGCGACGGCAGAGTCAGCATTGCTGTTACGACCCAGCTGGTGGAGGCGGGAGTCGACATAGACTTTAATGTGGTATACAGAGACCTGGCGCCCCTTGACTCCATAAACCAGTCTGCCGGGCGCTGCAACCGCAACTGGGGGAAAAAGGGTGAAGTAATCGTGGTATCCCTGAAAGATGAAAAAAGATTGTACTCATCTTACATATACGACGATGTACTGCTGGACATGACCCGACGCATATTGCAGAAAAAAGAGATCATAGAGGAAAAAGATTTTCTTGAATTAATCGAATCGTATTACAGAGAAATGCAGGATAAAAAATCCAGTGACAGGTCCCGTGAACTTCTTTCGGCAGTTTACAGCATGAAATATACCAGCGTAGATGAAACTCCATGCATTTCGGATTTTAAATTGATTGATGAGGATTATCCCAAACTGGATGTCTTTATAGAACTGAACGATGAAGCGGAGGAAATATGGCAGGATTATATCAGGATAAAGGAAATAAAAAACATCATCAAGAGAAGGCTGGCTTTCAGCCAAATAAAAGCCGATTTTTATAAATACACCGTATCAATTCCTATGAATGTGGCAAACTTACCTCCGGAAGTGGCGAATTTTCGTTATGTCAATAGGAATTCTCTGAAAGATTATTATGATGAAGATACAGGTTTTAGATGTGAAGGGGTGACGGCCCTGTGGTAAAACTCATAACAGGGACCCTCATACAGAGCTATAATATTTGCAAAAGGCAGACATGGCTTATGGCCCACCAGATCATACCCGATCAAGATCACCCGTATATAGAAATGGGCCGGCTCATAGATGAGGAAAGCTATGACAGAGATAAGAAAAAAATAAACTTTGAAAATGTGGTCCTCGATCTAGTGAGATCCGATGAAGGAGATATAATAGTGGGCGAAGTCAAAAAAAGCTCCAGAGCAGAGGAAAGTGCCAGGATGCAGCTTGCATTTTATTTATACAAGCTCAAGGAAAGCGGGGTTAATGCCCGGGGTGTTCTGCTTTTTCCCGAAGAGCGAAAGAGAATAATGGTGGAACTTACGCCAGAGCTTGAAAATGAGCTGGAGCAAATCTTTAAAGATATCGAAAGGGTCATATTTCAGGCAACACCGCCTCCTTTTAAGAAGATAGGTTACTGTAAAAATTGTGGATACAAGGAGTTTTGCTGGTCATGAAAAAGCCGATTTACATATTTTCCAGCGGAGAACTTAAAAGAAAGGACAATACCATATATTTTGAAAACGAAGAAGGCCAGAAATTCATTCCGGTGGAAAACACCAGTGAAATATTTGTCTTTGGCGAAGTGAATGTCAATAAAAGATTTCTGGAATTCATAACCCAGGCCGAGATAATTCTCCACTTTTTCAATCATCATGACTATTATGTCGGGTCTTACTACCCCAGAGAACATCTCAACTCTGGCTTTATGATATTAAAGCAGGCTGAACATTACCTGGATGCCGGCAAAAGGCAAAAATTAGCATCCGAGTTTGTTATGGGGGCATCCAAAAACATACAACATGTACTCAGATATTATTCCAACAGGGGCAAGAATTTAGCTGAAGTTGAAAATGGAATAAAAAATCTGGAACAAAAAATCTATGCCTGCTCAGATGTGGAAGAATTGATGGCTATAGAAGGCAACACCCGGGATTACTATTACAAGGCCTTTGACTATATCCTGGAAAAACCTGAGTTCACTTTCGGGCAAAGGACCAGGCGGCCACCTCAGAACAATCTCAATACACTCATAAGCTTTGGCAATTCAATGATATATACCATAGTATTGAGTGAAATTTATAAAACCCACCTGGATCCCAGGATAGGTTATCTCCATGCAACCAACTTCCGCCGATTCACCCTCAACCTTGACATAGCGGAAATATTTAAACCCATTATAATTGACAGAGTAATTTTCACCTTGATTGGTAGAAATATGATAACAAAAGATGATTTTGAAAAAAGCACAGCAGGTATAGTTCTCAAAGAAAATGCAAGAAAAACCTTTGTGGAAGAACTGGAAAATAAATTGAAAACCACCTTCAACCACAGGACTCTCGGTAAAAACGTTTCCTACCGCCGCCTGATAAGGCTAGAGCTTTACAAACTGGAAAAGCACCTGATGGGTGAAGAAGAGTATAAACCGTACGTTGCCAGCTGGTGAAATAAAAATATCTTTGACAAAGAAGCGAGCACGGATAACCATTGCGCAATGCCTTTTATATGTCATCGTTCGCGAAGCGGGCAAGGCCGAAAAACAATGGATTTCGTGGAGCCAAAATAATGTTTATAATTTTAGTATACGATGTAGGAGAAAAAAGAGTTGGGAAAGTTCTTAAAATATGTAGAAAATATTTGAACTGGGTTCAGAATTCCGTTCTTGAAGGCGAAATATCTGATGCAGGATTTAAAAAGTTGAAACTTGAACTCAAACGAGCTATCAACGATCAAGAGGATTCGGTTATTTTCTACATACTTCGGACCACAAAATACTCATCAAGAGAGACAATGGGTATCAAAAAAGGCGGAGATGAAATGATTATTTAAAAAAATTAATGTCGTCGACCTCCGGTAATGTAAAAACATCCGGACTTCGACGACATTACATTATTATATACATTAAGCCTTCCAAGCCTTTATTTTTATGGAAAGAGATGATATAATTTAATTAATAGTTGACCTTCCATATATTGATTCGACATGTATAATACTATAGATATCCCACAATTTTCGCCTATTTGGATTGGTTTTTAGCCTCCCTACGAGGAATTGAAACAAGGAGTTCGCAAGGTTGCATCATAATTTGAGGCTGGGTTTTTAGCCTCCCTACGAGGAATTGAAACTGCGGTTTGTTCCTGTAATTCCGGTTGTTCTTTGAGTTTTTAGCCTCCCTACGAGGAATTGAAACGGTTTTGCCTTCTATATATCTTGCACGGATTAGATATGTTTTTAGCCTCCCTACGAGGAATTGAAACCAGAATCGCTCTGTGGTGAGTTCCTGGCATCCAGGGTTTTTAGCCTCCCTACGAGGAATTGAAACTTCTTAACAATGCAAATCACCTCCTACATTCATGCGGTTTTTAGCCTCCCTACGAGGAATTGAAACGTTGTTGTATGTTTCGTTGTATCCAACAATATTTTTGGTTTTTAGCCTCCCTACGAGGAATTGAAACAAAAATCCGGCGTGCCGCTGGAAAGCTTTTTCCATTGGTTTTTAGCCTCCCTACGAGGAATTGAAACACTTTTTGCCCTTCAATGCTTATAAGACGCTTCATGGTTTTTAGCCTCCCTACGAGGAATTGAAACATGTCGATGCTATGTTGTTTGATGAATTCCCGAAATGTTTTTAGCCTCCCTACGAGGAATTGAAACCTGCTCAGACCTCCTTTAAAGGGCACCATTAAAGGGCGTTTTTAGCCTCCCTACGAGGAATTGAAACTCTTTTTGTTCGGTTTCATATTTTCGGCCACAGTTGCGTTTTTAGCCTCCCTACGAGGAATTGAAACCGGAAAACGGCCCATTGCGGTATGAATTTCCGGAGAGTTTTTAGCCTCCCTACGAGGAATTGAAACAGGACCTTGTGGACAAATACATCGCCAAGATCCACGTTTTTAGCCTCCCTACGAGGAATTGAAACCTTCCTGGAGAGGGGTCGGTTCATTCCCAGGCCGTTTGGTTTTTAGCCTCCCTACGAGGAATTGAAACTATTTAAGTAATGTATACCAAAATTCCAGTGGATGAGTTTTTAGCCTCCCTACGAGGAATTGAAACTATCATCTCCTGGTGGGCATGCTTTGAAACATTTTGGTTTTTAGCCTCCCTACGAGGAATTGAAACTTTATTTTGGGTGCTCATTATTTGGCAGATTTTGCAGTTTTTAGCCTCCCTACGAGGAATTGAAACTTTTAAAAAATTTTTTAAGCTATCTTCAGAGGTCTCCGTTTTTAGCCTCCCTACGAGGAATTGAAACGGGCGCCGTAGGGCGATACTTCCAGCAGTATGCCCTGTTTTTAGCCTCCCTACGAGGAATTGAAACGAAGGAGAAGAAAAAGACATCGAGTTTTTCGAGTCCGTTTTTAGCCTCCCTACGAGGAATTGAAACTTCAGGAAAAAGAGTATCAAAAGTATACTGCTGAAGTTTTTAGCCTCCCTACGAGGAATTGAAACAGTGCGTTTTGGATTTGCTCAATTTGGTCTGGTTCGAGTTTTTAGCCTCCCTACGAGGAATTGAAACGTATATGCAAGTAGATATTCTTTTACCCATGCCGGATGTTTTTAGCCTCCCTACGAGGAATTGAAACTGTTTTACTCCCCTCTCTGTATTTGCTTTATTTATCTATGTTTTTAGCCTCCCTACGAGGAATTGAAACATCTATCTTCCAATGAGGTATATTGTTTCTCAAGTAGTTTTTAGCCTCCCTACGAGGAATTGAAACTCCAGGTCGGTATCTGCGAATCCTACTCCGGAGCCAGTTTTTAGCCTCCCTACGAGGAATTGAAACAAGTGATAGAAAAATTTAAAAAGCTCATGCCAGGGGTTTTTAGCCTCCCTACGAGGAATTGAAACTGGGACTGCTCGTCAGTCAGCACTATCAGGCGGTCATAGTTTTTAGCCTCCCTACGAGGAATTGAAACAAGAAGGGCTTCGGCCATTCTATTCCGGCCAAACCGTTTTTAGCCTCCCTACGAGGAATTGAAACGAACGCTCTGCGCTGGGGTTTTTCGGCATTGTAGGGTTTTTAGCCTCCCTACGAGGAATTGAAACATAAAAGATGATAGCCTGGCAACATTTAATCATCTCCGTTTTTAGCCTCCCTACGAGGAATTGAAACTCCCCTGCATGCCAAGCCACTTCATTATCGGGAATAGTTTTTAGCCTCCCTACGAGGAATTGAAACATTCCGATACTCAACCTGTTCCCTGGGCCGTTTCTGTTTTTAGCCTCCCTACGAGGAATTGAAACCTGAAAAAATGCGTTGTAATATTCATCCGTTAATTCGTTTTTAGCCTCCCTACGAGGAATTGAAACGAACTTCACCGCCGGTGGCAAATGTGAAGTATACTCCGGTTTTTAGCCTCCCTACGAGGAATTGAAACAGGGTGCCGATGCCGAAGCCCACGCAATATATCTTCGTTTTTAGCCTCCCTACGAGGAATTGAAACACCGCCTCCCTCCTTTGGGCCGCCCGCTTGAATGCGTTTTTAGCCTCCCTACGAGGAATTGAAACGCATGTCCTTTTCCAGGGCATAAATAATTTCCGGTGTGCGTTTTTAGCCTCCCTACGAGGAATTGAAACTGCTTCCTTCTCGAGATAGTCGGCTGCGGCTTCCTGAGTTTTTAGCCTCCCTACGAGGAATTGAAACTCGGGCTGATTCTTACTCAAAACGAGGAAACTGTCGGTTTTTAGCCTCCCTACGAGGAATTGAAACATTAATCCGGGGTCTGGATTTGGAATATGTAGGAAGTTTTTAGCCTCCCTACGAGGAATTGAAACTGCTCTTTGACAACTTTTTCCCCTCCTTCAGCTTTCGTTTTTAGCCTCCCTACGAGGAATTGAAACGAAGAACTGGCAAATGATTCATTTATAAAAAATGAAGTTTTTAGCCTCCCTACGAGGAATTGAAACATATAATCCCTGGCTCCGCCCAGATTGGGAATTCCGTTTTTAGCCTCCCTACGAGGAATTGAAACGAGCTTGCCGAGGTCCGCAAACTCCGGAATGATTGTGTAGTTTTTAGCCTCCCTACGAGGAATTGAAACACTGTAATAATATCCCCGAAGTCCACATATTTAGTTTCGTTTTTAGCCTCCCTACGAGGAATTGAAACTTTATAAAAAATGAAAAGGAGAATGGGAAAATGAAAAGGTTTTTAGCCTCCCTACGAGGAATTGAAACTTTTATCCAGCGCCGACACGTGTACGAGAATCGTGCGTTTTTAGCCTCCCTACGAGGAATTGAAACATTAAATCGAAATGCAGAAGATAGAAGGCCGATGCTTGTTTTTAGCCTCCCTACGAGGAATTGAAACGCTTCGGGATATGTTCTTTCCTTTGCGCCCTCGGGTTTTTAGCCTCCCTACGAGGAATTGAAACAGAACAGGAGTTATGGACCGCTCAAGACGCAGAAAAGTTTTTAGCCTCCCTACGAGGAATTGAAACGGGCAACACCGGCATCGAGGAATTTTTGAACCTTATGTTTTTAGCCTCCCTACGAGGAATTGAAACCAATTAAGACCTTATATCTTCCCAGGCCAATTCCAGGTTTTTAGCCTCCCTACGAGGAATTGAAACGGATATTTCCGATGCTATAAGCATCATTTTCCGCCGGTTTTTAGCCTCCCTACGAGGAATTGAAACAGAACAGGAGTTATGGACCGCTCAAGACGCAGAAAAGTTTTTAGCCTCCCTACGAGGAATTGAAACGGGCAACACCGGCATCGAGGAATTTTTGAACCTTATGTTTTTAGCCTCCCTACGAGGAATTGAAACTGCACTGGTGGATATACGGGCAAGAAAAAATACCCGAGTTTTTAGCCTCCCTACGAGGAATTGAAACATCCTGGAGCCGGAACTAAAAAAAGCAGGATTCAATCCGTTTTTAGCCTCCCTACGAGGAATTGAAACTCTTCAAACCATCTAATTCTCCGCCGTATTGTCTTGGTTTTTAGCCTCCCTACGAGGAATTGAAACAAAAGGAACCGGAGGGATTAAAACGTTTAAGCCTGGGTTTTTAGCCTCCCTACGAGGAATTGAAACATACATTGCAGAATCAGGTAAATGCCGGAGCTGGAACGTTTTTAGCCTCCCTACGAGGAATTGAAACTCCTTTTCCCTGAAAGTTCGAAGATGCCTGCTTTTGTTTTTAGCCTCCCTACGAGGAATTGAAACTATCAAATCACAATTAATAGCACTGCATTTCAGTATGTTTTTAGCCTCCCTACGAGGAATTGAAACTCTCAATACCGATGCGGTCATAACGGCTCTGACCATAGGTTTTTAGCCTCCCTACGAGGAATTGAAACCCTTTTCCGCCAACTTCTTTTATTTCCCGGCAACAGTTTTTAGCCTCCCTACGAGGAATTGAAACAACCTTATGCCGAATACGTACCGGATTTGTTCCAATGTTTTTAGCCTCCCTACGAGGAATTGAAACGATTCCGCATAGAAATCACCGAAAATACTATCACCGTTTTTAGCCTCCCTACGAGGAATTGAAACCCCGAGCGCTGCTGGAACTCACGAAATACCAAAAATGGTTTTTAGCCTCCCTACGAGGAATTGAAACATTAGCGTGCACACATTCCACAGCACCATCGTCCACGTTTTTAGCCTCCCTACGAGGAATTGAAACGGGGCGAGAAGGTCCACAGTTTCCAGAACGAACAGGGTTTTTAGCCTCCCTACGAGGAATTGAAACAGCGGCCCGGAAACGAGCCGACCCCTCTCCAGGAAGGTTTTTAGCCTCCCTACGAGGAATTGAAACTGAAACTGCAAGTCGTTAAAAACAGCCCTGAACAACGTTTTTAGCCTCCCTACGAGGAATTGAAACTAGAATTCGCACCTTTTCTCCCATGCCCGCTGTTCGTTTTTAGCCTCCCTACGAGGAATTGAAACACAGTCGACGCAATCCAGTGATATTTCCCCCATATCCGTTTTTAGCCTCCCTACGAGGAATTGAAACCTGCTTCCTTTGCTGTCGATACAACAGTTTACCGTCCGTTTTTAGCCTCCCTACGAGGAATTGAAACAGCAGGTAATTGATAAACTTGTTGATTATTTGCTGGGTTTTTAGCCTCCCTACGAGGAATTGAAACATACTTTTTCCTGGCAAAAATCGAATTTTAGAAATTGTTTTTAGCCTCCCTACGAGGAATTGAAACATTCTGCAATAGGTGCTGATGCCGAAGCCCACGCAAGTTTTTAGCCTCCCTACGAGGAATTGAAACCAAAGACCAGCCCATCGGCACAAAGACCGAATACAGTTTTTAGCCTCCCTACGAGGAATTGAAACTTTTTGAAGCTATTTTTGCTCTTTCTCCTGGACGAGCGTTTTTAGCCTCCCTACGAGGAATTGAAACACTTACTTCACCTCCTAAATTTTTATATTTCCCTGGGTTTTTAGCCTCCCTACGAGGAATTGAAACTCTTTTCCAATCCGAATGTCCGTCCCAGGTCCCGAAGTTTTTAGCCTCCCTACGAGGAATTGAAACAATTCGCTTTTCCTTCTTTGATTTTGCGGCTCGGGGCGTTTTTAGCCTCCCTACGAGGAATTGAAACTTTTAATAAAGTGCATCTTTGAGGCAGGATTCGAAAAAGTTTTTAGCCTCCCTACGAGGAATTGAAACCTGTATATCCGATTCTGGAAACCTTTTCCATTCCTCCGTTTTTAGCCTCCCTACGAGGAATTGAAACTGGCGTCTATTTGGTTATTGACGGCATCGAGTATAAGTTTTTAGCCTCCCTACGAGGAATTGAAACTCTGGATCAACGGTCGGTTTTTTCTATTTTCGGGAATGTTTTTAGCCTCCCTACGAGGAATTGAAACGCTCGTCCAGGAGAAAGAGCAAAAATAGCTTCAAAAAGTTTTTAGCCTCCCTACGAGGAATTGAAACCAAATGAGGAACTCGAAAGGTACGAAAGGTTAATACCGTTTTTAGCCTCCCTACGAGGAATTGAAACCAAGTCTCATGCCAGTTATTTTTTTCGACGTCATTTGTTTTTAGCCTCCCTACGAGGAATTGAAACTATCTAGCATAGGCTTGCAGAAATATCCTTTTTTTCGTTTTTAGCCTCCCTACGAGGAATTGAAACCACAAAAACCCGACGCCAAAACTCTGGATACCAAGCGTTTTTAGCCTCCCTACGAGGAATTGAAACTAATTTGTAAAACTATAACTGCTAGAAATCCCCATGGTTTTTAGCCTCCCTACGAGGAATTGAAACAGAGCCTTGCAAAAAATCTTTCAAAAAATTTTTATTGCGTTTTTAGCCTCCCTACGAGGAATTGAAACCAACGTGTAGGTATTTTAGAAAAACAATACACTTCACTGTTTTTAGCCTCCCTACGAGGAATTGAAACTTTCTTTCAGTGCAGACTTGTCCCCAGCCAAATATGTTTTTAGCCTCCCTACGAGGAATTGAAACCGTTGAAATTATCCAGATCCGTATCTGCGAATCCGGTTTTTAGCCTCCCTACGAGGAATTGAAACATCGCCGCCTGTATCGCCGCCGTATCATCCGTCACTGTTTTTAGCCTCCCTACGAGGAATTGAAACTGTTGATAAAAAAATAAGGGAGGAATAAAAATTGAGTTTTTAGCCTCCCTACGAGGAATTGAAACTCTGTATCCGCATTATAAACTTTTTCGACAGAAATTAGTTTTTAGCCTCCCTACGAGGAATTGAAACATGCAATGCAAAATGTAAAGGGGGTATGAGGATATGGTTTTTAGCCTCCCTACGAGGAATTGAAACCCTCCTTTTGTACAATCAAAGATGAACGATTAAGAGTTTTTAGCCTCCCTACGAGGAATTGAAACTATCCGTACACAAAAGATACATATGGCACTATAGTGTTTTTAGCCTCCCTACGAGGAATTGAAACCCTCCTTTTGTACAATCAAAGATGAACGATTAAGAGTTTTTAGCCTCCCTACGAGGAATTGAAACTAACATGCTCTTGATATACTATAGTGCCATATGTATGTTTTTAGCCTCCCTACGAGGAATTGAAACCAATGCAACACATCGATAGTTTTGAATTCGGCCACTGGGTTTTTAGCCTCCCTACGAGGAATTGAAACAATGCGACATTGTTAGACTGACTTTATGTAAATCACCTGTTTTTAGCCTCCCTACGAGGAATTGAAACATTGAAAGAAAAAATGAAAAGGAGGATTTTAAAAATGGTTTTTAGCCTCCCTACGAGGAATTGAAACAATGTGTTTGATGCAATAAACGTATCAAATAGTCCTCCCGTTTTTAGCCTCCCTACGAGGAATTGAAACCAACGCCGGGAATAACTTCTCCTGTATTTTTCGATATCGTTTTTAGCCTCCCTACGAGGAATTGAAACCGGAGTTGGTCGATCCGTCCCATTTAACTGTAGCCCCGTTTTTAGCCTCCCTACGAGGAATTGAAACATTTCCCCACATCTTTCTTAAACTGCTCCCATCCTGTTTTTAGCCTCCCTACGAGGAATTGAAACTGTACTTACATTTAATTCTCGCCCCCTTGTCAGAAGTTTTTAGCCTCCCTACGAGGAATTGAAACGCTTTTCAATTTTCATCGATTCTTCTCTCCTTTTTCGTTTTTAGCCTCCCTACGAGGAATTGAAACGTGTCGAGGGCTTTTTTAAGCTCTTCGACTTCCTTTTGTTTTTAGCCTCCCTACGAGGAATTGAAACAAACATCAAAACAATTTTGAATATCGATTGCATTATTCGTTTTTAGCCTCCCTACGAGGAATTGAAACTCATTATTCTAGGAATTATTATCATTACTATTGCGGGTTTTTAGCCTCCCTACGAGGAATTGAAACATTTCAACACCACCAAGGTCGGCCTGGAACGGATGGGTTTTTAGCCTCCCTACGAGGAATTGAAACTTTGAATATTCAGAATTCGACTCCCTGGCCTGGTATACGTTTTTAGCCTCCCTACGAGGAATTGAAACAAGTATTTGAAAAAAGGTATATTGTCTACATATGAAAAGTTTTTAGCCTCCCTACGAGGAATTGAAACAACAAGCCGGTTTTTTTCAAGAAGGCAGGAAAGCTCGTTTTTAGCCTCCCTACGAGGAATTGAAACGTTGGCTCTGGTAGAAGTACCGAAGCCGAAGGAGAAAAGTTTTTAGCCTCCCTACGAGGAATTGAAACGCAAGTTACTACTGTTTCCTCGTTTTGAGTGAGAATGTTTTTAGCCTCCCTACGAGGAATTGAAACCCAGTTCCAGAAACTTCATATCTCATATTGCGATTACGTTTTTAGCCTCCCTACGAGGAATTGAAACGGAGTAGGACCTTTTAATGACATGTCGAGTGTCAGTTTTTAGCCTCCCTACGAGGAATTGAAACATTACCAGTTTGCTTGAAGCACTTCAGTCACAGCAGGCGTTTTTAGCCTCCCTACGAGGAATTGAAACTGTCATGGTTTTTTGGTAAAAAATTTGTATTTTACTTGTTTTTAGCCTCCCTACGAGGAATTGAAACTCGGGGCCGGAGCCGGAATCCTGATATACTCTCTTTTTTCGTTTTTAGCCTCCCTACGAGGAATTGAAACAGTGAAATACGAATTTCCGACATTGAAAAAGAGCTTGTTTTTAGCCTCCCTACGAGGAATTGAAACTATGAGACAGGTTACAACGGACACCCCGAATTTCCCCGTTTTTAGCCTCCCTACGAGGAATTGAAACTGTAAAGACAAGATAAGGGCTTGCAGGATGCCCTAGTTTTTAGCCTCCCTACGAGGAATTGAAACCTGGGCTTATGGAATGTGCGAAATGCGGGAGTAAACGTTTTTAGCCTCCCTACGAGGAATTGAAACTGCGTAAAAAATCCGGCCTGTCGTCCGTCGTCGCCGAGTTTTTAGCCTCCCTACGAGGAATTGAAACCCCAGCAGCGTTCCGTAGGCCCGCTTCCAATCCTGGTTTTTAGCCTCCCTACGAGGAATTGAAACATTGTTCAGAGCATCTTATACTACTTGAACAACCTTCCGTTTTTAGCCTCCCTACGAGGAATTGAAACGGTTTCGGAAAATTTGACTTTCCTGGCCGTAGAGTTTGTTTTTAGCCTCCCTACGAGGAATTGAAACTTTTATTGCGCAAGAGAAATGTCGATATAATATTCCGTTTTTAGCCTCCCTACGAGGAATTGAAACCAGGTCTAATGATGATAGAACAGAAGGCTGGAAAGAGTTTTTAGCCTCCCTACGAGGAATTGAAACTCGACGTGCGGGGAGAATTTGCCTGGCAAAATATAGGTTTTTAGCCTCCCTACGAGGAATTGAAACTTTCGCATCGCTTTTGCCTGACTCTGCCAAGCCCCGCGTTTTTAGCCTCCCTACGAGGAATTGAAACCAAAATACAGGTTCGATGTATCCCCCAAGTCTTAGCGTTTTTAGCCTCCCTACGAGGAATTGAAACGGTGAACCGTGGACCTCTGGAGCTTTCCGACACCCGGTTTTTAGCCTCCCTACGAGGAATTGAAACCCGCCAGGGCCTTCTGGAAGACCAGCGCACTTACAGTTTTTAGCCTCCCTACGAGGAATTGAAACGCATACAAATTTTTTATAACTGCCATACAATCTTGGTTTTTAGCCTCCCTACGAGGAATTGAAACAGCCAATCCATGATCACTTTTCTGCCGTGCAAGATACGTTTTTAGCCTCCCTACGAGGAATTGAAACCATCACAACGCCTCTGCTTAGCTTTGCTCCGCTCATGTTTTTAGCCTCCCTACGAGGAATTGAAACACAAAATGTATATTTTGTTATATTCGGGGATACGCAGTTTTTAGCCTCCCTACGAGGAATTGAAACTTTTCCCTTATTTTTGCTCAAAAAAGAATCTAACAATGTTTTTAGCCTCCCTACGAGGAATTGAAACTTCTTTCAAACTGCTCTTGCAATTCCTCCGGCAAAGTTTTTAGCCTCCCTACGAGGAATTGAAATATCTTTCAAATGTAATATAATTCTGGTTCCGAAACGTGTTTTTAGCCTCCCTACGAGGAATTGAAGTATCTGTAATCCCTATAATCAGGCCGCAATGGAATAGTTTTTAGCCTCTCTACGAGGAATTGAAATCTTCTTCCGGCTGTTCTGGAATCCGCTTTTCTAGTTCGTTTTTAGCCTCCCTACGAGGAATTGAAACCCTTTGTGCCCCGCTCCGCCATATCCACATCGCCGGGTTTTTAGCCTCCCTACGAGGAATTGAAACCTAATAAAAATAAAAAGGGAGATGAATATATGTTGCTAGGATGCCTATAAGGATTTGAAACTAAGATCCCTTATTCCTTGGCTTAATGTCATACCTTGTTGTTAGGATACCTATAAGGATTTAAAACATAAGCTCGGAAGGATGGTTTACATGGTTTACCAGCTATATGATAATAGATAAATTAAAGAGCCTTATAGCTCTTTTTTCATGCATGAAATAAAAAAGGCCTTACGGCCTATCCTGGATGCCCAGATGCTCTTTTAGAGCTGCCTGAAGCACCTGAGAAAAGTTTATATTCGCTTTTTCCGCTTTTGCATTTAGCCAACTTGGTATGGTGAGGGTTTTTTTAACGGCACGGTTGTCATTCTCTTTGCGGTAAAAATCGGTATCTACGTCAATGAGATTAACAAAACTATTAGCAGCATGTGGTATATCTTTTATATTGCTTGGCAATGGAATTGGTTCTGATTTATCTTCTGCATCACAGAGCCACATAGATATAGCATCACGTGCCATATCTATAGCATCTGCCAAGCTATCGCCGCAAGTAAAGCAACCCGGCAAATCAGGAACCTCTACACTGTAACCATTGCCGTCAGGTGTAAAGATTGCAGGATATACATATTTCATAATGATTCTCCTTTCCTTTATAATATCCGAAAGAGGGCTTATTTCAGCCCTGCAGCTTTCAGCATGTTATGTAGTGTACCTATCGGGATATCTTTTTTATTATGCATATACAAGTCTTTGATAATCTTCTATGGAGAATTTGAAAGTCGCTGGGAAGCCGTACATGTTTTTCTTCCAAAAATGACCCAAAACCAATGGACTCAAAGATTCTGGGGAAATCCATTTGACGAAGGATTCAAAACAATCCCCCCTCCGCTTTCCGGTAGAGGGGGGATCATATTTTACAATGCCGGACTTATTATTCCTCTTTTTCTTCTTCAGATTTTTTGTCGTCGGTGACCTGCTCGGGTTTTATTATTTTTTCGATGGTGATATCCACCTTTTCCACTGCATAGCCTGTGAGGGTTTCTATCTCGCTGACTATCTTTTCTCTGACCTTTTTTGCCACTTCAGGGATATTGACACCGTAGATGACGCTGATCTTGACATCGAGGGCTACCGTGCCAAAGCCTTCATCGATGCCGGCGGCCTCGGTCTTTTTCACGGCGATCTGGGGTGTAAATCTCTCGGTAAATATTCTGGTGAGACCCAGGAAAGCTCCCTTGCGTTCCTGGCGGAATACATCCTCCACCTTTTGCATGGCTTCCCTGGCGATCTCCACAAATACGGAGTCGTTTATGATAGTTTTTCCCTGAACCATGACTTTCGCCTCCAAAAAAATTATTTAATTATTCGTTAAAGATATTCGATACCTTTTATAAAAGTCCTTTTCTACATAGGTACATTTTTCATGTTGATTAATTCAAATCAGAGACGGTTCTTGAATTGAATTTGGTCGAATTTAGTGCGATTTCGGTGCAATTCGCAAATTCTCACTTACAGAATCCCGGCCTTCAAAATCCTACCTTCTGTCATGATGTATATGATCATAGTAAAAGGTTATGACTATTGTAAAAACATAATCGTAAAACAAAAAGGCAAATTGGAGGCCGGCGACGATAACCCATGCCGGAAAAGGCACCTTCAGTTCTAAGTCCGATATGTCGATGATGATCCCGGATGCAAGGTAAATCATAAGAAAAGATAAATTGAAAATGACGAGCTTTATAATATATTGCAATATACCAATGCCGTGTTTTTCGATGATGGCTTTGGCAATGCCGTATATGCCGAAAAAAAGTATGTAAAGCGCCGCCATGCTCTTACCCGGCACCAGCAAAAAAGCCAGGATGGATGTAGCCAGGTAAAAAATAATGCCGTTTTTTACGCCCGTTTCAATGATGACGGCGGACACTGCAAAGGAGCAAAGGGCAAGCAAAAATAGCCTGCTGGTGGGAAGGGTTGAGGCCAGGTATAAAAGTATCAGCACAGTGGCCGACAGGATTCCCCCCAGAGTTATTTTTTTAGAAACGGTCATGCCGCACCCCCCAAAGTTTCTCTCCTAACTATCGGTTGCCGGTAGTTTAAGAAAGAGTATTATATGCCATAAAAGCTTAGCAGCATGTGCACAGGTCTCCTCCCATACATTCACAGCAGGTGTCACAGGCCCACAATGCACACAGGGCCTGGCAGCAATCGTCACTGTCCCGGCGGGTGGAGTAATAGACATTTTGTTGATAATTATTTCTCATACTTATCATATTATTCAAGGCTTGTTGATATTCCATGTTTCCGGGGTCCATATTGACGGCGGTTTTGAAGCAGTCATAGGCATCCCCGAACCTGCTCCGGCGGTAGTTGACATGCCCCATGAGGTAATACCAGCGGGCATCCCGGTTATTTATTTTGTTTAATATGTATTCAGCCCGCATAAGGTCATTGGCATTCAAAGCATCCATGGCTTGCAAAAAAAGGGATTCCTCTTCAACCATAGCCGCCGTTTTGGCCGGAGTTGCCGTTAAAGCCCCCGCTTTGGCCACCAAAGCCACCATGGCCGGATCCCGATCCAAAATCCGAGCCGGCGGCCCCTTCCATTATCATGCGGTAGGACTCATTGACCTCCCGGAGCTTTTCCTCTGCCAGATCCTTCAGAGGGTTATTGGCGTACTGGTCCGGATGGTATTTTTTCACCAGTTCCCTGTAAGCTCTTTTCACTTCTTCGGGAGAAGCCCCCTCCCCCAAGCCTAAAACTTCATACGGGTTTTGCATTTTTTATCTCCTTTCATGATTCTCTCCAGTTCTTTGTAAAGGCCGATCTTAACCACATTTTCGATGATTCCCCGGTTCTTTTTAAACTCAAGCTTTTTAAAGGACCGATCGATGAGGCTTAAAGTAAACGTCAGGTTAAAGCATACCCATTCTTTAGCCTCTTCTTTGGCGGTTCCTCTGAAGAAACTCCCCCCTGGATCCCCTCCTTCATTATTTTTCAACTGCTTTCCAAACTGCAGGAGTATGGGGTTATAGCTTCGGTTTTTCATGTCCTTTTCCATATCGTCATAGGCATCGATAATATATATGAATCTTCCCAGGTTGTAAGCGATGTGTTCCAGATCGGGCACTATGGATTCTTCAAATTTCATGCCGGGGTAGGGAAGTATCTCTTTCATAAGGTTTGCAAAAGGCTCTGCCGCTTTATCTATAGATGCACACCTTTCCCTTTCCAGAGCATCCAGTGCCCGGAGATTTTGCTCTATGGCAAAGGCCTTTTCCGGATACTTTGACCGGGCTTTCTTGAATTGATTGTAAAAGGCAAGGCTTCCGAAGGTGCCCAGGAACTTTTTTTCATCCTTTTTCATGTCCAGAAACTTGTAGTATGTCAGCAAGATATTCATATCAGCCGCATAGGCTATGTATTCATTATTTTTTATCACGGGCCTTTTGCCAAAGGGATGGGCAATACACGGCTCCAGCTTCATGTCGATGCTTTCATCAGACAGAGCCGAAAGGACGATGGCCAAAAATGTATGCTCGTAATTCAGGGAAAACCTTGAAAAAAGGCCGTACCTTTTCCCCAGCTCCTTACAAAGGCCGCAGTAATAGGCTTTGAATACCTCATATTCCTTTATCTTCATTTCGGGTTTGTAGGGCTTTATGTATCCAAACATTTGACCTTATCTTTCCGGCGGTTTTTTAAAATGATTCTGCCGCTACAATTATATCAGTAAAATCTGTCAGCTTCAACAATTACAGTATTCCGGCTGGTCATCGGATGAAATAAAAAACATCGTATCCATGATTACTGCCATCCTAAAATTACTTTCCTTTCAGTCCTCTGAGCCAAATTACATCGCTGCAGGTTGGGTGCAGAGCGGGAACCTTTTTGCCTCAGGTGATATTTACTATCCGATAAAATCAAGAAGGAAAACCGGAAGCTTTTATCGAATTATTTATGAAATCTATTGTTTACTGAAAGTAGGGGGCAAAGCATCATGCAAACCACACGGCAGATCGACATTCCCCGCTACCTTGCGGAGTTTCGACTGGATGAAGGTACCGGAGAAAATCTCAGTCTGTTTGGCGACAAAAAACGCGGGACTGAAATAGAATATGTACAGATAGATGATCACCGTATCCCCAGATACATAAACGAATACTGGACTTCGGGACAGAGGCAGGCATCTTCCATCCACGAAGTTTCCTACAGGGCCTGTTTTAAGCCTCAAGTGCCGCACTTTTTTATTGACCTTTTGACGCAGGAAGGCGATACTGTCTACGACCCCTTCAGCGGCAGGGGTACCACAGTTATTGAGGCGGGACGTTTAGGCCGTAGAGTCATCGCTAATGACGTAAATCCCTTGAGTGAGATTCTCTCCAGGCCCAGATTCTTTATACCCGATTTAAAGGATGTGGAAAAAAGGCTTGAAGAGATTCCATACTATTCCAGCCTAAGAGCTGAAATGGACCTTTCCATGTTCTTTCACCCCGATACCGAGTCGGAAATCGTGTCTTTGAAGAATTATATCCTGGAAAAGAGGCAGAGCGGCCGGGAGGACCACGTGGACAGCTGGATACGCATGGTGGCCACCAATCGGCTTACAGGCCACTCACCCGGTTTTTTTTCAGTATACACATTGCCGCCAAATCAGGCGGTAAGCCCCGAGCGGCAGATAAAAATCAACGAGAAGCGTCACCAGAAGCCGGAGTACAGGGATACCCGAAAGATAATCCTTAAAAAATCAAAGAGCCTCATCAAAAATTTAACCCGAAAAGAAAAGGAAAACCTCAGAAAGGCGGGGGAAAGCGCACTTTTTTTGACAGAGGACGCAAGATACACAGGCCGGATACCGGACGGATCTGTGCAGCTTACCGTGACATCTCCGCCTTTTCTGGATGTGGTTCAATATTCCCAGGATAACTGGCTTCGCTGCTGGTTTAATTCCATAGATGCCGAGGAGATATCGAAGAAAATAACTATGTCCAGAACTGTTGAGGAATGGTGCGGCGTAATGGGCGATGTATTTCGGGAGCTTTTCAGGATAACCCGAAAGGGCGGCTGGGTAGCCTTTGAAGTGGGTGAGGTGAGGGGCGGTTCAGTAAAGCTCGATGAACATGTGGTTCCCCTGGGCCTTGCCGCGGGCTTTGAGTGCGAAGGCATACTTATAAACCTGCAGGAGTTCACCAAGACTTCCAACATATGGGGGATTAATAACAACACTTGCGGCACCAATACCAATCGTATAGTTATGTTCAAAAAACTTTGATACCGGACGCTCCACGGTCCCGTGGTTTCCCTCGTGTCCACGGCATGGTTCCTTCGAGAGATTTCAAACGAGGACGGGACGATAATCTAAAGCCGCTTGCGTTGCCGGGCTTTTGGCAAGGCTATTCAGAGACCTGACTTGCCCCACCACCACTGTGCGGTGGCCGTCATCGTTTAAATCGGTCCAGCCGTCGACTATAACAGGAGAGCCGGTGAAAAGGTATGGTGAAAAAAGTTTCATTTCCCGGGGGAAAATCACCAGCTCTACGGCTCCGTTCAGGTCTTCGAGTTGCACGAACATCATGCGCCCGCCGCTTCGGGTGCGACCCCAGCGGGGGTCCAGCAGGATTCCCGTAAGGCGCACCCTTTTCTTTTTGTTTATTTCGTCTACATCGGCGGTGGTATGGGTGCGGAGCTTTGCGGCCATATCTTCCCACATCTCCATGGGGTGGACGGTGATGTAGTGACCCAGGGCCGAAAGCTCCTGGTTTATCTTTTGCTCCGGGGAAAAGTCCGGCAAAAACACATCTCTTGCGAGGCTCTCTACCGGGGACTCTTCGGGCAGAAGGCATAGCTGGCCCGAATATCCGCCGCCGCATACCGCGGATTTTGCCTCCAGAAGGGCTGATTTTAAGGAAAGCAGCAGGGCGGGCCGGGGGATACCGAAGGCGTCGAAGGCTCCGGATAAAATCAGGGATTCCAGGGCTTTACTGGTTACGGCCCGCCTGTCGGTGCGCCGGCAGAAATTGAAAAATCCGGTGAAGGGGCCTTCCTCCCGGGCCTTCAGGATTTCCTTGATGCCCCGGGCTCCCAGGTTTTTGACCAGGGCAAAGCCAGTTCTTATAGCTCCCATGCTCGAGGTTCGAAGTTCGAGGTTCGAGGTTTCTCCCTGCCGCGGCTCCGGGATAAATCCCACCCCGCTTTTGTTTATGTCCGGCAACAACAGCTTTATACCTTTCCTGCGGGCTTCGGAAAGGTAAAGCTGCAGGCGGGAGGGGGTGTCCATGTAAAGCGAAAGCAGTGCAGAGAAATACTCCAGCGGGAAATGTTCCTTGAGATATACGGTCCTTACAGCCATGATGGCATATGACACGCTGTGGGATTTATTGAACCCGTAATCTCCGAAGGCCTCCAGGACGGAGAAGATGTCGCCGGCGGTCTTTGCATCGATACCCCGCTGCCGGGCCCTCTGGATAAATATCGGTTTTTGCCGCTCGATTTCCTCCTTTTTCTTTTTTGCTATGGCCCGCCTGAGAAGGTCCGCTTCTCCCAGGGTGTAGCCCGCCACTACATGGGCGGCCTGCATTAGCTGTTCCTGATACAGGAAAACCCCGTAAGTTTGCGAAAGTACCGGCCGAAGGCACGGATGGGGGTAACTGACGGCCTTTTTGCCGTGGCGCCGGGCTATGAACTCCTCCACCATGCCGCTTTGAAGGGGGCCGGGTCGGTAGAGGGCCAGCACTGCCGAGAGGTCTTCGATATTTTCAGGCTGCACTTTCCTGAGCATATTCCTCATGCCGGTGCTTTCCAGCTGGAATGTGGAAGTGGTGTCGCCCCGGCGGAGGGCCTCAAAAGTGTCTTTGTCATCCAGGGGGATATCCTCTATAGTCATGTGGATTTTTCGCCTGAATTTGATAAGTTCCAGCGTATCTCCTATCACCGTCAGAAACCGGAGGCCCAGCAGATCAATCTTTACAAGGCCCAGGTCCTCCAGCATTTCCATGTCCGCCTGGGTGATGATTTCCTCTCCCGAGGCCCGCTGCAGGGGCACATAATCCGTCAGGGGGTTTCTGGCTATCACCACCCCTGCGGAATGCTGGGTCATGTGGCGGGGGAGGCCCTGCAGGTGCCGGGCTGTTTCGAAGGCGTGTCTTGCCTCCGGGTCCCGACGGATTAAGGTCGAAAGGTGGGGACTCTGTTCCACGGCGCCTTCCAGGCTTATGTGGGAATAGGGGATGAGGGAGCACATCCTGTCTATCTTTTCATAGGCTAGTCCTAAGGCCCGGCCGGTGTCCCGCAGGACCGCCCGGGCCTGGAGGGTGGAAAAGGCTCCGGCGTGGGCTATCCTTTCCCTGCCGAAGCGCTCCCTTATGTAATCCAGCACCTTCCGCCGCCCCCGGTGGCACAGGTCCACATCGATGTCCGGGGGGCTCACCCTCTCGGGGTTCAAAAACCGCTCGAATATGAGGCCGTATTTTAAAGGGTCCACATCGGTGATGCCCAGGCAGTAGCTCACAAGGCTTCCGGCGGCGGAACCTCGGCCCGGGCCCACCGATATGCCGCTTTTTCTGGCAAAGTCCACGATGTCCTTGACTATGAGGAAATATCCTGCATATCCCGTCTGCCTTATCACCGAAAGTTCATATTCCAGACGCCTGCGGACATTTTCCGGCAGGGGCGTGCCGTAGCGGCCATAGGCCCCCTCGAAAGCCAGCTTTTCCAGAAAACTCCGGGTGTCATATCCAGGCGGCACCGGAATTTCCGGCAGGTTCATGCCTCCCAGGGAGAGCTTAACATTGCACCTTTCGGCTATAATTTCTGTATTTTCAAGGGCCTCCGGAGTATCGGCAAAAAGCTTTTCCATTTCCGCGGGAGTCTTGAAGTAATATTCTTTTCCCTCCATGGAAATGGAATCCCCCAGCGACGAAAGGGTCTGTACCGACAGGAGCGCCCGGTGGACCGCAGCATCTTCCGGAGCCAGGTAATGCACGTCATTGGTAGCCACCAGCCCTACGCCAAGTTCTTTGGACAGGACCTTGAGCCAGAAATTGGCCTTTTTTTCCTGCTCAAGGCCGTGGTCCTGCATTTCCAGGAAGAAATTTCCTTTTCCGAAGATATCGGCATATTCTGCCACTGCCCTTCGGGCCCCCTCCATATCGCCTTTCAATATAAGGTCCGACACCTCCCCTCGGATGCAGGCGCTCAGGGCGATGAGGCCCCGGCTGTAACATGAAAGCAGCTTTTTATCCACCCGGGGACGGTAGTAGAACCCCTCCAGGTTGGAGGCCGTCACTAATTTTAGCAGATTTTTATAGCCCTCTTCATTTTCGGCCAGCAGCACCAGGTGGTGGGGGCATTCCTTGCCCTCCTTTTTGTGCATGTTGTCCACTACATAGACTTCACAGCCGAGGATGGGCTTTATCCCCTTTTCCATACAAAGCTTGTAAAAGGGCACCACCCCCCACAGACCCCCGTGGTCCGTTAGGGCCAGGGCCGGCATGCGAAGCTCCGCCGCCCGGCTTACCAGTTGCGGCAGGCGGCACAGGCCGTCCAGCAGGCTATATTCGGAATGCACATGCAGGTGGCAGAAAGACATAAAACCACCCCTTTTAGAAGTTCGAGATTTGAGGTTCGATGTTCGAAATACACGATCATACCAAACAAATGTTTATATATATTATACACTGGAACATGTGTTTTTAGAAGTGGTGATTTATGCCATATTTATTATCCGAAAATGTTCCGCTGTTCGTGGGCTTTTTTAAATTGTCGCGACGGAGCAGTTGTTTACAAAATATTTCAATACTGGTATTATAGAGTAGATGAATCTTGCGGGTAAATATTTAAAAACGGGGGGTAAGCCTTTATGTATCAAACAATAGTTAAAAAGATTGATGATGAGAAATGGGTAAAAAATCCCATACATCGGGAAGTTTACCTGAATACTCTACTGGATGAAAATGAAAACCAAAATGTCATAGTGCGGCTGGCAAAGATCCTGCCGGGAGGGGAGATACTCCCGCACACCCATAAAAATCAGGAGACCTTTTATTTCCTGGAAGGTGAAGGCAGTGTGCTGATAAACGGCGAAAGGAAAAGAGTGAAGAAGGGAGAGCTGGTTAATGCCCCTGCCGGCTGCGAGCACGGGATCTTAAACGATACCAGCGAGGAGATCCTCCTTTACTGTGTATTTTCGCCCATTCAATAAGTAAATAATATAGGGCTATCATCAGGGCCAGCTGGGCGTCGTTGAACCCCAGCAACTCTGAAGTATCCCAAGTGTCGCCATGACAGCACCTCCGGGCACACCGGGGGCCACCACCATGGTTACGCCCAGCATGAATCTGGAACCCGTCATTCCCGCCAGGGTAACCGGCATACCGTTGAGCATCATAACAGCGATGGCGCAGGTGGTGAGGGTTATAGTAATGCCGGACAGGTGGACCGTGGCAAAAAGGAGCGGCATGTCCACGGTGAAAAAAGATTTTAGCAGCTGAAATCTTTTAACTCCCCTACAGAATTATAAAATTATAGCCGTTTTCGGTCAGAACATTTTTTATTTTTTCTATGTGCTCTTCATTGACGGTTTCCAGTTCCAGCTCCACTTTTGCATAACCTATGGCAACATCCCGGGTGGAACGGTTGTGGGTCACCGACAGTACATTGGCGCCGGTTTCAGCCACAAGGTTCAAAAGCCTCCAGAGAGTCCCGGGTCTGTCCGGGATGAGGGTGTCCAGGAATATCTTCCTGCCGCCTTTTACAAGGCCTTTGTCTATAATCCTGGAGAGTATGTTGACATCTATATTGCCACCGCTGACCAGGGCCACGATTTTCTTGTCCCTGAAATCCTCCATGCGGTTCAATATGGCGGCTACGGGCACCGCACCGGCTCCTTCGGCTATCACTTTGGCCCTTTCCAGAAGCAGCAAAATGGCATTGGCAATTTCATCCTCGTCTACTGTTATGATGTTATCAACGTATTTTTGAATGATGCTGAAAGTGAGTTCGCCGGGAGTCTTTACGGCGATGCCGTCGGCTATGGTGGGAGTGCCGTCGACGGTGGTTATTTTTTTATTTTCCACGGATTCAGCCATGGAAGGCATGTTTTTGGACTGCACCCCTATGATTTTTATTCCGGGCTTTATACTCTTGGCGGCGATGGATACCCCTGAGATTAGACCTCCCCCGCCGATGGGCACCACTATGGCGTCGGCGTCAGGCAGGTCTTCGAGGATTTCAAGCCCGATGGTGCCCTGGCCGGCAATCACTTGAGGGTCGTTAAAGGGGTGTATGAAGGTGGCGCCGGTTTCTTTTTGCAGGCGCCTTGCTTCGGCATAAGCCTCGTCGTATACATTGCCGCAAAGCACCACATCGGCGCCGTAGCTTTTTGTAGCGGAAATCTTGGAAAGCGGCGCATGTTTTGGCATAACAATGGTTGACTTTATACCGTAGAAAGTGGCTCCCATAGCCACTCCTTGGGCATGGTTTCCCGCGGAGGACGCAATGACACCGTGTCTTTTTTCTTCATCGGTAAGGTGTGCTATCTTGTTAAAAGCGCCTCTAAGCTTAAAAGAACCGGTTTTCTGAAGGTTTTCCATCTTGAGGTATACAGAGTTGCCGCTCATTTCACTGAAAGTGGTATTGTGGACAACGCCGGTCTTATAAACCACGCTTTTTAGAATTTCCCGGGCCTCCCGAATATCCTGCAAGGTGACTTGCATACGGTTCATCTCCTACTGTTATTGACTTTTGATTTATTTTTACCTCTAATCAAATCAATTATATTTTTTATAAAATTTATTGCACAGATAACGGTTTCAACATCCCTGTCCGGAATTTTCTTATAGCGACAATGAAATTTTCCAGGTCGGCCGTATCGTATATTCTACACCAAAGTTATAAATCCTTCTAATGATAAAAAATTTTTTATGAGGATAAATATTAAAATAAGTAAATAACAGGATATAGCTTTTAAAAATCCCTGAATAATTGTATAATGTAAAGTGTCCATAATTTGTAAATTAGTGAAGGGAGGTGACTCTGTGGTCGTGGATGTTCCCATAGACCATGCCATACCCCCGCAAAGGGATTGCGCCCGCTACAAGATGCACAAGTACTGGGCAGGAAAGCCCTGGTATGTGGTATCGGAGTACATAAGGCATTTTACGAAAGAAGGAGAAATAGTGCTGGACCCTTTCTGTGGGGGCGGGGTGGTGGGATGCGAGGCCCTTATAAACCACAGGAAGGCGGTATTAAATGATTTAAATCCCATGGCGGTTTTTATCACAAAAAACACCTGCCTTTCCCCGGTGGACCTGGACTTATTTTTAATGGAATTTGAAAAGATAAGGGTCCACATAAAAAATGAAATAATGGATATGTATCGATTGAGAGAAAAGTGCCCTTTATGTGGCGGCAGCCTTTATGCAAAACATGTAGTAAGGGGACCGGCTTTAAATGGGAAATGGGTCGTGGAAGCCCGATGCCTAAAGGAGCACGGCAGGAGCGGCCGCATCCGGAGGCTTCTTACACCGGAGGAAAAGGCCGACATAGAAAAGATTGAAGCCCGCGAAATCCCTTTCTGGTACCCCAACGACGACCTTCCCGACGGGAGGGAGATCATGAGGCTGAAAAATGCGGGGATAACCCGTGTCCATCAGCTTTTTACCCGGCGAAACCTCATGGCTCTTTCTATTATTTTCCATGAGATACAAAAAATAGTCGATGTCGCCATAAAAGATTTGATGCTATTGGCTTTCTCCAATACCATCCTCCATGTGAGCAAGTTAAAGAGCGAGGACCTGCGCCCCATGTCGGCCAACTCGTATTACTGCATGGGGGACTGGATAGAGGAAAATGTCTGGGAGCGGTTCGAGAACCGGATCAAATGGCGGTGGGGGGTATATGAGGGCAAAAGGGAAACCAACCGCCTCATCGGTAATTATTTTAACCTCGCACAGGATTTTTCTGAGCTTTCCAGGGATGGGACTTTTATGCTTTCCAACCGCCCGGTCCAGGACCTCTCGGATATACCCGAAAGTAGCATCGATTACTGTTTTACGGATCCTCCCTATGGCGGCAGTATCCAGTACAGCGAGCTAACACTCCTCTGGCGATCCTGGCTTGGGATGGAGGGGGATTTTATAAAAGATGAGATAATAGTGAACGATTTCCAGAAAAAAGGCGAACAGGATTTTGAGGAGATGCTCGCCCAGGCCTTCGGTGAAATCCACAGAGTTTTAAAGCCCGGTCGGTGGCTTTCGGTGACCTTCAACAACCGGGACCAAAAGGTTTGGGCAGCCCTTTTGAATGCATGTAAAAAGGCGGGCTTTGAAAAGGTGAACATCGTACCCCAGAAGCCTTTGGGCAACTCCTTCGTGCAGTCCTGGACGGGATATTCCCTCAAGAGAGACCTTATTCTAAACTTCAAAAAACAGCCGAAAAATTATGCTGTGAAATCAACTAATTTGATAAAAGGCGCGGGAGCCATGAAGATTACCGGTATAACAAAAGAAACACCCACACTTCAAGGGCATACTATTTACATGAAGGATATCATACTCGACGCCGCACTGGAATACCTTTCAAAAAATAAAAAAGCATCTTTGCCGGAGCTTTTTGAAGCGACAATTATAAAATGGATAGATGCGACATATGACCGGGGGAATGGATATGCATCAAATGATAATGCCGACCCATGTGGCTGCAAGCATATCGCATCGCCGGATGACAGCACCTTTGACATGGGATACTTGGAGCAGTGTCTCGCTGAAAATCCTGCTTTTCATAGGGTAAAGGAAAATAAAAACATTTTTTATTTGTTGACAAACGAGGAATAATATCAGGTATCAGCGTTTACTTCAAGGGAAGTGCAAATAACCGTATGCATATACTGATGTCAACAATTGCCGGCTTGCTTGCCGCATATGTGTCGTATTTTTTGAATGGCCGGGCTTTGAAGCTTTTGGGTGAAGATGCGGTGACCTATGGAGCTCCGGTGATTGAGGAGACATTAAAAACCGGTTTGGCCATTGCCGCTGGTGGCAGCATCCTTTTTTCCCACATCACTTTCGGCCTGGTGGAGGCAGCATACGATATCTTTAAAAATCGCGGTATACTTCAATACACGGCAGGCATCGCCGGCCTTATAAGCCACGCCGTTTTCGGGATCATAACCGTCTACGTATGGCGATTTTTTGGTAGTCCCCTTGTGGGTGTCGCCATAGCAATTATCATTCATATGCTATGGAATCATATGATAATACATATAAGAGTCAAACAATGAATCGTTAATAAACGATTCTTTTTCGATTGAAATCCTGGGCGAATCTAATTTGCAATAATTTTTTCTTTGGGTTATAATAAAAATCGGTGAAAAATGATATGCCCTTGCCTTTAAAAGGGCTTTTTGGTATTTATCTGAATTTTCATAAATAAAATCATGTAGATATTGAGTCAGCAGAACTATCCCTTGACTCACAAAACAATTTAAGGAGTGCATGATGTTAAGCATTGCCACAATCTGTGAAGAAATCCCGGAATTCAATAAACTTGTGAAAGACCTGGAAAAAGGGCTTTCAAACCTCTTTGCTTACGGCGTTTCCGACTCCCAGAGGGCTTTTTTGATAGCCGCGATGAAAAAGAGGACAAAATCCCAGATTCTTGTGGTTACTCCCGATTCATTGGAAGCCAAAAAGCTTGCTGATGACCTCTCATTTTTCCTGAAGCCGGAAGAGGTGGCCCTGTTCCCAGCCAGTTCCGTCATACCTTACGAAACGGCGGCCAGGAGCCTTGAATCCACAGCCCAGAGGCTTAAAGTCATGGAGATGCTTCTGGCGGAAAAGTCCATAGTGGTGGTGGCACCCGTACAGGCCCTTTTCAATAAGCTGGTGCCGCCTGAAATAGTGAAGAATTTCACATTGCATTTTAAAGTCGGGGAATCCATTCCTCTGGAAGACGTGATATTAAAGCTATCAGCCATGGGTTATGAGAGGGTGGATATGATCGAGGGCCGCAGCCAGTTTGCGGTGAGAGGGGGAATTCTGGACATTTACCCTCTGACCGCAGAGTACCCCTACCGTATGGAATTTTTCGATGACGAGGTAGATTCCATCCGGGAATTTCTTCCCGAAGACCAGCGCTCAAAAACCAAGCTGGAAGAAATATGTGTAGGGCCGGCCAGGGAAGTGATATACGACGGAGAAACCGCGAAAAGAGCGGCCATAAACATCGCCGGAGAACTTAAAAAACGCGGGGAGATACTGAATTCCCTGGGCCAGGAAAAAATTGCCCGGCACCTGGAAGAAAAGGTACAGGAGCACATTGAAAAGCTTCAAAACGGGCTTTTCTTTGAAGCGGCGGAGCTTTATATCTCCCACCTTTATCCTTCTCTTGCCACCCTGATGGACTATTTTTCCCGAAAGCCTGTAACGGTGCTCATAGAGCCGGGCCGGATTCGCGAAGCACGGGAAAATGCTGCCTTTGAGACGGAGGAGACCTTCAAGGGGCTGCTGGAGAGGGGAGAAATTCTGGCTTCCCAGGCCAATATCTACTACAGTCCCTTTGAAATGCTGGAAAAGCTCAAAGAATTCAAAATTATCTACATATCCATACTTCCCAAGATACACCCGGAATTTGAACCCCGGGGTCTTTATTCCTTCCAGTTTCGTTCCATGACTCCCCTCTACGGCAAGCTGGACCTGCTGGTGGAAGAAATAACCCGGCTAAAGAAAAGAAAATACCGGGTTCTGGTACTGTCAGGAACGGCCGAGCGGGGGGAACACATGTTAAGAAGCCTCAAGGAGAGGAATCTTGAGGTAAGCATGTTTTTAAACCTAGAGGAGTTTCAGCCCGGCCAGGTGGCCATTGTGCCGGGCACCCTGGAAAGGGGATTTGAAGAACCCCAGTCCAAATTTGCCATTATATCCGATATGGAAGTCTACGGCAGGCCCAGGAAACAGCAGCCCCGCCCCAGACCCTCTGCAAAGGGCAAGAAAATCGCAGGTTACCAGGAACTCACGGTGGGAGATTATGTTGTCCATACCGCCCACGGCATAGGGAAGTACCTGGGTGTGGAAACCCTGGAAGTAGCCGGCCATAAAAAGGATTATTTTGCCCTGAGCTATGCCGGAGGGGATAAGCTTTATGTCCCCACCGACCAGGTGGATTTGATCCAGAAATATGTGGGATCTGACGAAAATCCTCCCAGGCTTAACAAGTTAGGGGGCAGTGAGTGGAACAAGGCCAAAAGCAAGGCAAAAGAGGCTGTCCAGGAGATGGCCCAGGAGCTCATAAAGCTTTATGCCGCCCGGCAGGCCACGAAGGGCTTTGCCTTTTCCAAAGATACTCCATGGCAGAAAGAATTCGAGGACATGTTCCCCTATGAAGAAACCCCCGACCAGCTCACCGCTATCGAAGAAGTAAAAAGGGACATGGAGAGCGACAGACCCATGGACCGGCTGCTGTGCGGCGATGTGGGATACGGCAAGACAGAGGTTGCCCTGAGGGCGGCCTTTAAGGCGGTGATGGATGCCAAACAGGTGGCGGTGCTGGTGCCCACAACCATACTGGCTGAACAGCATTATCACACCTTTACCGAGAGGTTCGCTCCTTTCCCGGTGAAGATAGATGTCATCAGCAGGTTTAAATCTCCCGCCGAACAAAAGGAGATACTAAAAAAACTTAAGGATGGAGAGATAGACATCATCATCGGCACCCACCGCCTCTTGCAAAAGGATGTGAAATTCAAGGACCTGGGGCTTCTGGTGGTAGATGAGGAGCAGAGGTTCGGGGTATCCCACAAGGAAAAGATAAAACAGCTCAAGAAAAACGTGGATGTGCTGACCCTCACCGCCACACCCATTCCCAGGACCCTGCACATGGCCATGAGCGGCGTGAGGGACATGAGTATCATAGAGACACCCCCGGAGGACCGCTTTCCCATACAGACCTATGTGGTGGAGCATAACGAGTCCCTCATCAGGGATGCCATCCTGCGGGAACTTTCCCGGGGGGGACAGGTTTACTATGTATATAACAGGGTTGAGACCATCCATGAAGAGGCAAGGAGCCTCCAGAGGCTGGTGCCCGAGGCCAGGATCGCCGTAGCCCACGGCCAGATGCACGAGGACGAACTGGAAGAGGTGATGCTCAATTTCTATGATCACAATTTCGATGTGCTGGTATGCACCACCATCATAGAGACAGGTCTTGACATACCCAATGTGAACACACTCATAATCACCTCGGCGGATAAACTGGGATTGTCCCAGCTTTACCAGCTCAGGGGAAGGGTGGGGCGATCCAACCGACAGGCCTTTGCGTATCTAACATACAAAAAGGACAGGATATTGAGCGAAACCGCCGAAAAGAGGCTTTCAGCCATAAGGGAATTTACCGAATTCGGATCCGGATTTAAGATAGCCTTAAAGGACCTGGAAATCCGCGGTGCCGGAAACCTCCTGGGTACCGAGCAGCACGGGCATATGATGGCCATAGGATATGACCTTTACACTAAGCTGCTATCGGCGGCGGTGAAGGAACTCAAGGGAGAGAAGATGGAGGAAGAGGTACAGCCGGTAATAGAGCTTTCCATCAGCGCCTATATTTCCGATGATTTCGTGAGCAATACCGCTCAGAAAATGGAGATTTACCGCCGCATCGCCGGAGTTGAAACAATAGAGGAGGCCGATGATCTGGAGGAGGAAATTGAAGACCGTTTCGGGGATATACCCGAACCTGCCAGAAACCTCATAGAGATTTCCAGGATAAAGGTGCGGGCCAGGAAGCTGAAAATTGCCAGTATTATACAGCAGGGAGAACTTATAAAATTCCAGTTCCAGAATGCCCGAGCCCTGACACCGGAAATGATTTTCAGGCTCAGTGCGGCCTTTCAAAAGCAGTTAAACTTTTTGGGCAGCACCGTGCCATCGTTTACCCTGAAGACCCGGGGCCTGGAAGGGTACAAATTGCTGTCACGCATAGAGAAGATATTGGATGAAATGAACACTATGCAGGAATCCTGCAGTGTAGTATAATATAGCTAGGCTACAGAAAAATACGGGGAGGATGCTGATGAAACTGAAAATGAAGGCCATAGGCCTTGCAGTGGCTATTATCATAGGCATATCCGGCTGCGGTATAATACAAAAAGACACCACTGAGGGCAAAGTCATCGACGGCAAGGAAGTCATCGCCGTGGTCAATGGAGAGAACATCCTGAAATCCGACTTTGACAGCCAGGTAAACCAGGTGAAAAGCGCCCTGGAGGCCAACGGCCAGGATTTTTCCACTGACGAGGGCAAGAAGAATCTTCAGGAAATAAAGAAGAAAGTGCTGGACAGCATGATAAAGGATGTGCTGTCTCTCCAGCAGGCAAAAAAGGAAAATGTGACTTTAAAGCCCAACCAGATGCAAGAGGCCGTAAGTCAGCTGGAAACATATCATGGGGGTAAGGATGCTCTGGACAACTACCTCAAGCAGCAGGGCATGGACTGGAAGAGTTTTGAAAAGCTCCTGCAGGATCAGCTCATCATAAATAATTTAAAGGAGAAGCTTACTGCCAATGTCAAGGTCAGCGATGAAGATGTGAAAAAGTATTTTGACAGCAATAAGGATATGTTCAAGCTTCCTTCGCCCGAAATTAGAGCAAGCCATATCCTGGTCCCCACCGAGGATGAGGCCAATAAGGTGCTGGCTGAAATCAAGGCGGGCGAGGATTTTGCGGAACTTGCCAGAAAGTACTCCACTGACCCCGGTTCAAAAGATAAGGGCGGAGACCTGGGGTATTTCGGCAAGGGCAAGATGGTTCCCGAGTTTGAGAAGGCCGCCTTTGCCCTGAAACAGGGAGAGGTAAGCCAACCGGTCAAGACTCAATTTGGGTATCACATTATAAAGGTCACCGGAGAGAGGACTTCTTTGAGCTTTGACGATGTAAAGGACTATATCAAGAGCAATCTTCTGACCAGCAAGAAAGACGAGGAGTTTAACAAATTCCTTGACCAATGGCAAAAACAATCGAAGATAGAAAAATACCTATAATTTTTCTATACTTTCCCTCCCATGAATAGAACAGGTTAAAGCGTTATATACTATATACGAAAGAAAAACCTGACTTTGAGGAGGGATAGAAGTGAAGGCAACAGGAATTGTGCGACGCATAGATGATCTGGGCAGAGTCGTAATCCCCAAGGAAATACGTCGGACTCTCAGGATTCGCGAAGGAGACCCTCTTGAGATATTTACCGATAGAGAAGGAGAAGTAATACTTAAGAAATATTCCCCTATCGGAGAACTGGGAGATTTTGCCAAGGAATATGCCGATTCCCTTCATGATTCCGTCGAACACATCACATGTATCGCAGACAGAGACGCAATCATAGCTGTAGCCGGAGCACCAAAGAAGGAATACATGGACAAACCCATTAGCCCGGCTCTGGAGAAGATCATGGATGAGCGCAGGACTGTACTGATAAGCAGGACCAGTGATAAGGATTATGTAAAGATTACTCTGGATGAAGAGGACGGAAAACCCAAGTACACCAGCCAGGTTATAACTCCTATTATAGCCGAAGGTGATCCTATAGGTGCGGTTATTCTGCTCTCCAAGGAACCTAATGTGACAATGGGAGAACTGGAAGTGAAGGTGGCCGAAACTGCGGCGGGCTTCCTGGCAAAACAAATGGAGCAATAAAAAATACCAGCGTTAAGCTGGTATTTTTTTCGAGTCGAACTTCTAACTTCAAACTTCGAGTTTCGGTCCCGCCGCCAGGACTTCCGGGGCTATGCCCTCGAATTTGCCGATATTCTTTTTGAAGCTTGCGGCAAGTTTTTTAGCCGTTTCATCATAGGCAGCCTTGTCTTGCCAGGTGTTCCTGGGATTTAAGACATTTTCAGGAACGCCGGGGCAGGTTTTCGGAATCATTAGATTAAAAATGGGGTCTTGCTCGTAAGCCACATTATCCAGCTCGCCGTTCAATGCCGCCTTTATCATAGCCCTGGTGTACTTGAGGTTCATGCGGTTGCCAACACCATAAGGGCCTCCTGTCCAGCCGGTGTTTACCAGAAATACGTTGGCGTCGTATTTTTCTATCCTCTCTCCCAGCAGCTTTGCATAGACCATGGGCGACAGAGGTAAGAACGGTGCACCGAAGCAGGAAGAGAAGGTGGCCTGGGGTTCGGTAATGCCCCTTTCGGTACCGGCCAGCTTGCTGGTATAGCCGGAGATGAAGTAGTACATGGCCTGCTCCCTGGAAAGTTTCGCTATGGGAGGCAGCACTCCAAAGGCATCGGCGGTCAGGAAAACCACGGTCTTAGGATGGCCGCCCACACCGGGGATAACCGCTCCCGGGATGAAATCTACAGGGTATGCCGCCCGGGTGTTTTCAGTCACCCTGTCGCTGTCATAATCGGGGATCCTTTTTTCTTCATCTATAACAACGTTTTCCAGCACAGCACCGAATTTTATAGCTCTGTATATCTGGGGCTCCCTTTCTTCAGTGAGGTTGATACACTTGGCATAACATCCGCCTTCGAAATTAAAAATACCGTCATCGGACCAGCCGTGCTCGTCATCACCTATAAGCATCCTGTCGGGGTCTGCCGACAGAGTGGTCTTTCCGGTGCCCGAAAGCCCGAAGAAGAGCGCGGTAGACCCGTCCCCGCCCATGTTGGCGGAGCAGTGCATGGAGAGTACTCCCTTTTTAGGCATGAGGTAATTCATTATGGAAAATATAGATTTTTTGATTTCACCGGCGTAATGGGTACCACCGATAATGATGAGCTTTTTCTCGAAGCTTATGATTATAAAGGCTTCGGAATTGGTGCCATCCAGTTCCGGTATGGCTTTGAAACCGGGTGCGGCGATCACGGTAAACTGTGGATCATGGGTTTTCAGTTCTTCATCGGTGGGCCTTAAAAAAAGCTGATGAGCAAAAAGATTCTGATAAGCGTACTCGTTTATAACCCTGATGGGCAGCCGCAATTTGGGATCGGCTCCCACAAATCCGTCGAAGATGAAGAGGTCGCGATTTTGCAGATAAGCCTGCAGCCGGTGCAGCAGTTTTTCAAATTTTTCGGGCGAAATGGGTTTGTTGTTGCCCCACCAGATGTCATCATGCACAGAGGGCTCGTCTACAATGAACTTGTCGTTAGGCGATCTGCCGGTATATTTTCCGGTATAGACGTTTAAGGCCCCGGAATCTGTCAAAAAGCCTTCCTTCCTTTTCAATGCCTCCTCAATCAAACGGGGCACCGAGAGATTCTTATAGACCTGTTTTACATTTGTCAGGCCGATTTTTGCCAGTTTTTCCATGTCACAACCTCCAATCCGGATATTAGATAGATAAAAACTTAACATAGACAATTTAAATTTTATTATAATACATTTTTAAAAATAAAGCCAGAAACCTTGTTAACTTTTTTTTAAACTTTTTGTGAACTTTATAAATAAGTTGTTATGTTCATTATTGACACGATATTATAACGATGATACGATTTACTCGTAGCAGGCAACCTTTCATACAGATAGAAACCGGCCTGGAGAAACTGGAAAGCATCACTGAAATTATAAGAAAATTAGGATAGACCCTGGGACTAAATGGGTATCCATAGAGGAAAGTCAGTTTGAGGGAGGGAAAGGGGAAAATGAATATTTTAATTAAAAATGCCACACTTTTATCCATGGGTGATAAAGAGGAACCTGTCGAAAACGTGGAGGTAGCCATTGAAAAGGATAAGATAAAGTATATAGGCGAAGTTCCGGAGGATTTTTACGCAGAAAAGGTCATAGATGCCAGAGAAAGCCTGGTAATGCCGGGCCTTATAGATGGCCATACCCATATAGCCATGTCGCTTTTCAGGAATTATGCCGATGATCTACCCCTCATGGAGTGGCTCAAGACCAGGATCTGGCCTTTAGAAGAAAAGCTTACAGCGCAAGATGTATACTGGGGCTCTATGCTGGGCGTAGCAGAGCTCATAAGGTCGGGGGTAACCTGCTTTTCAGATATGTATTTCTTCATGGAGGAAACAGCAAAGGCCGTGGAGGAAGCGGGCATCAGGGCGGTCCTTGCCAGAGGCCTGGTGGGCGGCGACAACGATGATGGCCGCAGGTTTGAAGAGACGAGAAAGCTTTATAAAAGCTGGCACAATGGTGCCGGGGGAAGGATAAAGGTCATGGTGGGCCCCCACGCCCCGTATACCTGTAGCCCCGGATATTTAAGAAAAGTAGTAGAACTGGCGAGGGAACTTAATGTGGGAATTCACATCCACATTGCAGAAAGCGCCGATGAAGTAGAAGAAAGTCTTAAAAATTACGGCAAATCTCCGGTAAGGCATATTTATGACCTGGGGTTATTTGATATACCCACGGTGGCAGCCCACTGTGTGCACCTTTCCGATGAAGATATAGAAATACTGGCTGAAAATAAAGTGAGTGTCGTAAACAACCCGACAAGCAACTTGAAACTTGCCAGCGGCTTTGCGCCGGTAGAGAAAATGATTAAAAAGGGCATCAATGTAGCACTGGGCACCGACGGTCCATCCAGCAATAACAACCTGAATATGTTTGAGGAGATAAATCTGGCGGCCATCATAAATAAGAGCGTAAACCATGATGCCACTTCCATTCCCGCCATCACCGCCATTAAAATGGCCACGGTAAATGGAGCAAAGGCCCTGGGCCTGGAAAAAGAAATAGCATCCATAGAAGTCGGCAAAAAGGCGGACTTGATAATAATCGATACACAAAAACCGCATTTTTACCCGAGGCATAACATTATTTCCGCAGTGGCCTATTCGGCCCAGGCTTCCGATGTAAAGACGGTAATCGTGGATGGGAAAATTGTCATGGAAGATTACGAGATAAAAACTATTGATACTGAACGAATTATGTTCGAAACCGAAAAAGCTGCCAAGGACCTCATGAGGAGGTAAGAGGAAGTTTTTTACAGAAAAGATGCTTTGAAAGTTATATTTAAGATATTTCAATCCCAAATCAGAAAAGGGTGATAGCATGTCAAAGATAAAAACTATTGAATTTAAAGATGAAAAGCTATTTTTGCTCGACCAGAGAAAGCTTCCCACCGATTATGAATTTTTCGTTTGCGAAACGTTCGAGGATGTAGATTTTGCCATAAAGGACATGGTGGTACGGGGAGCTCCGGCCATAGGAGCTGCTGCCGCTTACGGTGTGGTGCTGGCTGCCCGGCAATTTATGAAATACGATAAAGAAGATTTTATAAAAAGGATGTATGAAGCCTGCAATGTGCTATATAATTCCAGGCCCACCGCGGTTAACCTGATGTGGGCCATAAAAAGGATGAGAAAGGTTCTGGAGGAAAATAGGTCTCTGGAAACCGAGGAAATATATGAAAAGCTAAGAGAGGAAGCAGACAGCATTTTTAAAGAAGATCTTTCCACAAACAAAAAGATAGCAGAGTTTGGGAACAGCATAGTCCCTCAAAAGGCCATCATACTCACTCACTGCAATACCGGGGCTCTGGCTACTACGGGCTACGGGACAGCCCTGGGGGTCATAAGAGAAGCCTTTTACTCCGGCAAGGATATATTTGTTTATGCGGATGAGACCAGACCCAGGTTACAGGGCGCAAGGCTTACAGCCTGGGAGCTTGCGCAGGAAGGCATACCCTCAAAGCTTATAGCGGATAGTGTGGCTGCCACTTTAATCAGGGACGGAAAGATTGACCTTATCCTGGTAGGTGCCGATAGAATCGCATCCAACGGCGATACGGCCAACAAGATAGGTACTTTCATGTTATCGGTGATAGCAAAAGTCTACGGCGTGCCCTTTTATATAGTGGCCCCCACAACCACCATAGACTTTGACATAGAGTCGGGCAAAGAGATAAAAATAGAAGAAAGAAGCGCCGAAGAGGTCACACACATATCGGGCGTGAGAATAGCCCCGGAAGGGATAGATGTATATAATCCGGCCTTTGATGTCACGCCGGGCGAAAATATAACCGGTATTATAACGGAAAAGGGTATCGTGAAAAAACCGTTTAAGGAAAATATTCTTAAATTGAGGGAATAAAAGGAAGGCGGTGTTTATGGAAGGAGCCATCATTGGCGGGACGGGAGTATATAGCTTGAGTCAAGAATATCGCCATGAAATTGTAAATACGCGCTACGGTGCGGTGGAAGTGGATATCGTAAAGGTTGGCCATAAAGAAGTGGCTTTTCTCGCAAGGCATGGCAGGGGCCACTCCGTGCCCCCCCATCTCATAAATTACAGGGCAAATATGAAAGCGCTCCAGGAGCTGGGAGTAAAATATGTGTATGCCACGGTGGCAGTGGGCTCCTGTAATGAAAATTTTACTCCCGGGGATATAGTGGTCATCAAAGATTTTATTGATTTCACAAAGGCAAGGCCAATGACTTTTTATGAGGGAGGGGAAGAAGGCGTAGTCCACGTTGATATGAGCGACCCTTATTGTAAAAACCTAAGAAAAATATTTTATGATATGGCAAAGCAGGATGCCATAGATGTAAAAGGTGACGCCGTTTATGTCTGTACTGAAGGACCCAGATTTGAAACACTTCATGAAGTAAAAATATACAGACAGTTAGGTGGTGATGTCATAGGCATGACCAATGTGCCTGAGGTCGTGCTGGCAAAGGAACTGGGCATGTGTTATGCAGCAGTGGGGATTATAACAAATTGGTGTACAGGTGTAAAAGGCGAAGGGATCGCATTGCACGATATCGAAGGGGTACTTTCGCAAAGCAAGGAAAAAGTGACCGGAGCCTTTATTAAGTCGCTTGCTGGGGATTTAAGCCAGGAAAATTGTTCGTGTGCAAGAGCTCTTATCAAGTTATGAGGGTGAGTCAGGGGACGGTTCTTTGACTCATCTTGATGAGTCAAAGAACCGTCCCCTAATATTGATTAGGGAGGCCGTAAATTGGAGATAGATAAAAAATTTGGGTTTGACACCATGTCCATCCATGCCGGAAGCGAAGGCAAAAATCCGGAAAACGCATTGAATCCGCCCATCTTTCAGACCTCCACGTTCACCTTCGACAGCATAGAACAGGTGGAAAAGGCCATGTCCTTTGAGAGTGACGACTATGTTTACACAAGAGGTAACAATCCCACCCTGAAGCTGTTTGAAAACAGGATGGCCGCCCTGGAAGGCGGCAATGCGGCGGTGGCTTTCGCCTCGGGTATGGCTGCCATATCTTCAACTCTTTTTTCTTTTCTAAAGCCTGGAGACAACCTGGTGGCCAACAATTGCCTTTACGGTTCCACTTATACCGTCATAACCAGGTTGTTGCCGGAATACAAAGTAGAATGCAGGATAGTAGATATGACCGACATGGAGAGATTGGAGGCAACTATCGATAAAAATACAAGAGTCATATATTTTGAGACTCCATCTAATCCCAGCCTTAAAATTATTGACATAAAAAAGGTAGTGGAATTAGCCAGAACAAAAGGGGTAAAGGTGGTGGTCGACAATACCTTTGCCACCCCCTATTTTCAAAGGCCGCTGACCATGGGAGTGGATGTGGTGGTCCACAGCGCCACAAAATACATATCAGGGCATGGAGATGTGGTGGGAGGGGTGGCGGTTTCGAAAGATGCGGCCTACATCCACAGGCTGAAATTTGACTATATGTGTGAACTCGGGGGAGTCATGAGCCCCTTCAATGCATGGTTGCTGCTCAGGGGATTAAAGACCCTGGGCGTCAGGATGAGGCAGCATGAGAAAAATGCCTTTGAGCTGGCAAGATTTCTAGAAGGGCATCCCAAAGTAAAAAGCGTTTTTTATCCGGGGCTTGAAAGTTTCAAGGGGCACGAGACCGCAAAAAGTCAGATGAACGGCTTTGGAGCAATGCTGAGTTTTGAAGTGGACGGAGGCCTTGAAAAAGCTAAAAAAGTGGTGAATAATGTTAAGCTGATAAAGCTTGCGGTAAGCCTGGGGGACTGCGAGACTCTTATAGAGCTACCGGCAGCCATGACACACCTGGGCTACCCAAGGGAGAAACTTTCGGAATTTGATTTGACAGAGAGCATGATAAGGTTATCAGTAGGCCTTGAGAATGTTGAGGACCTCATGGAAGACCTCGACAGCGCAATCAGGGAATGAGTCAAAGAACCGTCCCCTGACTCATGACTCATGACTCGTGACTCATTCCCGAAAATAAAATATTGATGCCGGTCTTTGAATAGAATATAATAAATGGCAGAGCTTGAAAAAGAAAGGCGGATAACTTGTTGACCGACAAAAAAAATTCTTTTTTAAAAGGTGCATTGATTTTAACCCTGGCCGGGTTTGTGGTGAAAATACTGGGGGCGGTCTACAGGATTCCTCTGGCATTGATGATAAAGGATGAGGGCATGGGCCTCTATCAGATGGCCTATCCCATATATGTCACCCTTCTTTCTATTTCCACCGCGGGACTTCCCACCGCCATTTCCAAGATGGTAGCCGAGGATGTAGCCGTAGGGCGCTATAAAAATGCCTACAGGATCTTCAGAGTTTCAGTGGTGGTGCTTTCTTCAGTGGGCCTTTTTTTAACCCTGGTGTTAATAGCCGGGGCCGAAACTCTTTCGGTAAGGATTCTGGGCAATCCCAAGGCCCTTTATCCTATCATCAGCATAGCTCCGGCCATTTTCTTCGTTTCCATCATGTCCAGCTTCCGGGGGTTTTTCCAGGGGCTGCAGGATATGACTCCATCGGCCGTATCCCAGGTGGTGGAGCAGTTAGGCAGAGTCATAGCGGTTTTTGTACTGGCCACATGGCTTCTCCCTCGCGGAGTGGAATATGCGGCTGCTGGCGCTGCCTTCGGCCCGGTGGTAGGAGCCCTGGCGGGCCTGGGTATACTTCTGGTTGTTTATATTAAAAGAAAAAACGATATTTTAATTAACCTCCGCAGGGATACTACGAGAATACTGGAAAATCCATTCCACATAATATACCGGCTTTTTGCCTTTGCCATCCCCATAACCCTGGGAGGCCTCATCATCCCCATCATGAACCTGGCCGATGCCGCCATAGTAAACAGGCGGCTACAGTTTGCCGGGTTTACCGTGAAAAGGGCCACTGAATTATACGGCCAGCTTACCGGAATGGCGGCTCCGCTCATAAATCTTCCGGCCATTGTTACCATAGCCCTTTCCGCCAGCCTGGTGCCTGCCATATCCGAGGCCATGGCTTTGAAAAACATGCGCCTGGCGGCTTTAAGGGCTGAGACCGGAGTGAGGATAAGCATAATCTTCGGGCTTCCGGCAGCCGTGGGCATGTTCGTGCTGGCAGAGCCCATATCTATTTTATTGTACAGAAACCCCGATGCTGGGATTCCGCTGGCGGTGCTGGCCTGGGGCGTTATTTTCCTTTCATTGAACCAGACCACCACCGGTATCCTGCAGGGCGTGGGCAAGACCCTTATCCCCGTCAGAAACCTCATGATAGGGGCTTTTGCCAAGGTTATAATAAATTATGTACTCACTGGCATTCCGTTTATAAACATAAAAGGTGCGGCTCTAGGGTCGGTGGTGGGCTACATTATTTCATCCCTTTTAAATTTCGGAGCAGTCGTCAGGTGGACCGGCCTTGCCATCGATTTAAATTACATGATAATAAAACCGGTTATGGCAACAATATTAATGGGCTCATTCGTATTTTTTGCCCACGGCGAGTTCATGAGCCTGGGATTTGGCCAGAACATGGCGACTCTCTTTGCTGTAACTTCAGGGGCTATTATTTATTTGTTCTTTTTGATTGTCATAGGCGGAGTGAGAAGGGATGATATGGAGATGCTTCCCGGCGGCAGGCGTATTATCACGATTTTAAACAAATTTGGAGTTTTCAGGAGGTAAATGCAATGGCAAGATTCAACATGCAGGACCTTATAGATATCATGGCCAAATTGAGGGGAGAGAACGGCTGTCCCTGGGATAAGGCCCAGACCCATGAATCTCTGAAACCTTATGTGATTGAGGAAGCCTATGAGGTAATCGATGCCATTGATAGAAACGATAAAGAAGACTTCATAGAAGAACTGGGTGACCTCCTTCTTCAGATCGTGTTTCACTGCCGACTGGCCCAGGAGCGGGGGGATTTCGATATGGGGGATGTGATAGACGGAATATGTGAGAAGATGATCCGCAGGCATCCCCATATTTTTGGCGATGTGAAGGTGGAAAACGCCGACGAGGTATTGAAAAATTGGGAGGACATAAAGCGGGAGGAAAAGGATGTAAAGACCCAGGCTCAGGGCATGGAAAGCTTGCCCGCAACTCTACCCGCCTTGATGCTCGCCTTCAAGGTCCAGGAAAAGGCGGCCCGGGTGGGATTTGACTGGGATGATGTGAAAGATGCCATGGATAAGGTCGCCGAGGAAATGGACGAGTTAAAGGAGGTATATAAAGGTAAAAATGGTGATAAAATAAGAGAAGAAATGGGAGACCTGCTGTTTGCCGCCGTGAATGTGGCAAGATTTCTTGAGGTCAATCCCGAGCTAGCCCTCAGGGATGCTACCAAAAAATTCATACGCAGATTTAATTATGTCGAACAAGCTGCGGCAAAATCTGACAGAAATTTACAGGAAATGACCCTGGAGGAAATGGATCATTTATGGCAAGAAGGGAAAAAATATGAAAAAAAGTTTTAATTTTCCTCTGTACAAGAAGGATTTTCGGATTTTATGGAGAATAGTCTTATAGTAAATTTCATCAAGGAGGGAAATTTAGTGAACAAAGCAGATCTAATATCCATTATGGCTGAAAAAAGCGGTTTTGACCAAAAAAGACTCCGAAAAAGCATTGAATGCTTTTGTCGAAGCAGTTGAGGAAGCTCTCGCAAAGAGGGACAAGGTTCAGCTGGTAGGCTTCGGCACTTTTGAGGTCAGAGAGAGAAGTGCAAGAAAAGGCCGCAACCCGCAGACAGGTGAGGAAATCGACATTCCTGCCGCCAGTATGCCGGCTTTTAAAGCAGGAAAAGCCTTAAAAGATAGCATTAACAAGTAAAAATTTTGTAGATTTTTGGGACAGGTCTGTAAGACCTGTTTTTTTATGCCCGGAATTATTTGTTCGAGAGTATCCAATAATAAAGATAGGCAACTGTTCACCGACTGAGTTGCGCCATAAACTGGATGGCGAACAGTTACAAAATAGAGACGAAAAAGGAAGGTGTACATGGTGAAAAAGCGGTGGATTGCTTTGGTATTGATTTTAGTGTTAGCAATGTCTATGACTGCTGGATGCTCCCGGCTTCGGGGAAGACCAGCAAGAAAACCCGCCCTGCCAAAAATACCCGATAAAATAAACAGGAGAGCGGGTGTGGAACCCAGGCTTAGGGTATATGATATACAGACAAAGACCACAAAGGAGATGAATCTGGAGGATTATGTGGCCGGGGTGGTGGCCGGAGAGATGGAAAACTATTGGCCTGTGGAAGCACTGGCAGCCCAGGCTATCCTGGCGCGGACTTACGTTCTGGAATTTATTGAAGACAAGGGTGGGTCCAAATACAGCAATGCTGATATTTCCACCGATTTCGAAGAAGCCCAGGCCTGGAATCCCGGCAATATTAACGAAAACATCAAAAAAGCCGTATCCATGACTAGAGGTAAGGTGGTGACTTACCAGGGTAAATATATCAAGGCATGGTTTCATTCCCATGCCGGAGGGATAACGGCCACAGCCAAGGAAGGCCTGAATTTCAAGGAAGCCGAACCACCTTACATTCAGGTGGTAAAATCCCCCGATACCAATGCCGGACCCGCCGGCAAAAGGACCTGGTCTGCTACTTTTACGAAAAGTGAACTTGCTTCCATGATAAAGAGCAAGATGGGGCAGGATACAGGACCCATAGACAGTGTCAGCATAGCTGCAAGAGGTCCTTCGGGCAGGGCAACTCAGATAAAAATAGGCAATGCCACGATGAATGCTCCGGACCTTAGAATCGCCCTGGGAAGCATGAAGATGCGGTCTACCCTGCTCACCAGCCTCCGTATAGAAGGAGATAAAGTGGTCATGGTCGGAAAAGGCTTCGGCCACGGTGTAGGCCTTTCCCAGTGGGGGGCCAATGTCATGGCCAAACAGGGCAAATCTCCGGAGGATATTATACGGTATTACTTTAAAAATGTGGATGTAGTGAAGCTGTGGAAATAGTTTGTTCTGCACATATAATAACTTCCTGGCTTTAAATGTTAGGTCTATCTAATAGGTCGAAAGGATGAGTGAAGGGTTTTTAAAACTCATCCCCTTTTTTGTTTAATTTTAAAAGATATTAGATAAAATATTAATGCAACAATTTATTCAAATTGTTGCATTTACTTATAAGAATATCTTTATTTTATTTAAATTGTTATTTTAGTATAAAGATTAAGTCCACTGCCGGAAACGGCCGAAAGCACCGGAAGCTCTCAGTCTCCGCTCTTAGGTTGAAAACATAGAGGAAAAAAGGCATAAGCCCTGCGGCCGGCAGCAAGGCACACGCCGGATTGCCGGCGAACCTTCGCAAAGTGCAGAACTAAACTCTAGAGCGGCGGAGAGCTGCGGTGCCGGGCCATCTCCGGCAGTAAAGTGACTTTTTACACCAGAGTCAATTTATGGGTTTTTAAATAAATAAAATAGTCGGTGGATCGGCATGGAAAAATCCAAAGACGATTTCTTTTCTGAGATGGTGGCTGCACTGTCGCTCATGATGGATTTTAGTGAAAATCGAAAACTTTATCACGCCTGGCGGGTAGCTATTTTATCAGAAAAGCTTTCACAAAAAATACTTCCGGAATATAGAACGGAGATCTTTTATGCCGTTGATATTCTCCTTAGAGAAAATTTTACAAGCTCGGGAAACATAAAGAAAAAACTTTCGCTCCGGCGGGGAAAGGAATTTTCCGATAAGATTTATGAGGCTATGGAGGCAACCCTTGATGAAGATGATTTTTTTGATGATATTACATCTGAGAAAAGTATTTTTCAAATAGTGTTAAAAACTATGAAAAATTTACCATCTGCCAATATGGCGCCCTGTGAAAGCGAAATGGATGAAACTATAAAAGTATTTGCAGAGGTGATAGATGCAAAACATAATTACACTGCCGGCCATTCTGAGAGAGTGGCAATTTATACATATATTCTTGCTAAGGCATTAGGTATTCCGGAAAAACAAGCAAGAAAGTTAAAAGTGGCAGGTTATTTACATGATGCTGGAAAAGTGGCTATTCCAAGAGCCATATTAGATAAACCCGGACGCCTTACCCTGGATGAATTTAAACTGATAAAAAGGCATCCTGTTTACACTATGGAAATAATGAGTATGATAAATTGTTTAAAAGACCTGGTAATTATAGCCGGAAGCCATCACGAACGCTACGATGGTATGGGGTATCCGGGGAGAATGTTGAGAAATTATATTCCACTGGGAGGAAGGATAATGGCGGTAGCTGATGCTTATGATGCCATGACATCTGAAAGGCCTTATCAACACAAAAGAAATCCCATAGAAGCCAAAGACATACTAATAAAATATTCTGGCAGCCAGTTCGATCCGGAAATAGTAAAAGTAGCCGTTAAGGTTTTGCCATGATAAGTCTTTTTTTAATTTCTGATACTGCAAAAGAACCATTTTATTTGTGATATTTCCCCGAATAAGAGATAATCTAAAGATACATGCAGACAATTGGAGATTTCAACTAAAACGGGGAGACTCATCTGACGTTCTCCCCTCTCCAATTGGCCCACATAGTAATCCGAAAGCCTCAATATTTCCGCAAATTCCTGTCGGGAAAGCCCAAATTTTTCCCTTTCGGTGCGGATCCTCTGTCCTATAGCCCTGTTGTCTGTATTTTTATTTTCTCTCATATTTTTCACTCCGTACTGCTTAATACTTTAATGCACTTTTTATTACTTTGAAATGTGCCAAAAGCCCAAAAATAGTATTTGCAATAAGCCCAAATTTATTGTAAAATTATTTTCGTTAACAATTTTAAGGAGTGAAGCAAATGACGGAACAACAAAAACTAGAGATAGCCAAAAATATACTCAATAATGCGGCTGAAATAAATATAAGCAAAAGTTTGCTTCTTAAAATTAGCCAAAAAACCGATGAATACATCGTCAAATATATCTATAGATGCAGCAAAGAAAAGGGTTTGTTAAATAGACTTACACGCAATCGAGGCGTAGCCGATACGCCTCAGTAGAAGATAAATATTGTCAAAAATATGCTGGTAAGATATAATTTTTATAAATTTAAATAAGCTTGGGGAAAAATTAGAAGTAAGGGGATTTTTTATGAGAGAAAAACCTGTAGGATATGTCTTGAAAAAAATATCCTGGAAATTTTGGATGGCGATCATAATCTCCCTAAGCGTCCCGATAATCAGGGAAACGTATTTCCCGGATTTTTTTGTTGACGAAGTATGGAACCTCTATCTTATCCCTGTAGCCATCCTGGCTTATTATGACGGACTCAGGGGAGCTTTAATTGCGGTGATACCCTGCTGTATGATCTTTCTTGCCGTCGAGCTTAAAAGCTTATTTATCGAAAAGAAGGCGCTACTGGACACGGGACAGGTTTTTGCCTTCATGTTTATAATTGTTTGGATTTCTATAGTTATAGGAAATCTTACTGAAAAATTGCATGAAAAAGAAAAGAAATTAGAAGAAATGAACTTATCTCTGGCCGAGTTGACAGTGGTGGATCCGCTGACAGGGCTGTATAATAGGAGATATCTTGAGATGCGCCTGGAAAGTGAGATAAAAAGGGCCAAAAGAAAGGGTTATCCGGTATCGTTTCTTATGATAGACGGGGATAATTTCAAGGAAATAAATGATACATATGGTCACCCCGAAGGGGACAGGGCTTTAAAACAAGTTGCGGAAAAACTTAGATCCCTTGTGAGAAATGAAGATATAGTTGCCCGCTATGGAGGCGACGAGTTCTGCGTAGTTTTACCTGATGCAGATAAGAAAGTGGCCATGGAAGTAGCAAAGCGGCTATGTCAGGCATCTCATGATGCAAAACTTTCTATTTCCATCGGGTATGCCAGTTATCCTGCGGACGCAAAAAACAGTGAGGAACTGATAGAGGCTGCTGACAAAGCCCTTCTTGAGGCCAAAAAGCAAGGCAAAAGCAAGGCTGTTTGCTATATTCCTGTGGGAAAAGTAACCAGAAGCAAGTGGAATCCGGCTTGAAAAGGGGTTTACCACCATGCTTAAGAAGACCTGGGTTAAGGTCATTTTGGTCTTATTATTGGTATGGCTCTCCACAAGTGTATATTTTTATACACAACTTCAAAAAAATCAGAGAAAGCCTTCTTGCATCTTTAGCTTCTTTAATAGCTTTAGTCGCATTTACAGCAGTGAGTCCCGCCAGCATATGGATACTATACGAACCGGAAATCCCGGATGCACTAAAGAAAGTTTCCTGAAGAAAAAAATAAACAAAGATAAGGGCGTAAAGCCACAGGGTCTAAGGTGTTTGCCCGCACTATGACAGCCTGGCTGCCGCTAACTTTTTTCATCATTCCTACCTCCTGCAAAAGTATTAAATATTACTGCTTTAAATGCATAATTCCAAGCTTAACTTTTTGATCGAGAGGTACGCCCAGACTACCGAATCCAGTCTAATTTAGTAACAATAGAAACAATCCTGCGTTACAATGAAGTGGAGGAGGCAGAACAATCCGCCGGTCATTTTATTGTTAAAGGGCCTGTCAAAAAGACCACCAAATAGACCACCAAATAGACCATCCACCAGGCTCTTTGTATTTTTCCTTAACTATTAAGGCCACGTTTTGGTAAATAATATCATAAAATGTCACCATCCAGTTGCCTTCACTGTCTGCTTCTCGAGTAACACCTTCCAATCCACCTGATTCTGTCCTATGCATGTGCCCCCAGAAAACTTGCTCCTTTTTTTCACCCGGATATTCAAATGGTAAATTATTGAAGGTTTTACTGTCCAAAGAGATATAGAAAACTGTATTAACACAAGAAGGGAAAGAGATACTAACTACTTCTTCTTCACTGGCAAAACCTCCTTCAGCAATTTCATTATACCATCACCCTTCCGCCGTTCATACCCAAAAAACCGCCAGTTGTACCGGAAAAAGCACCAGTTGTTCCAACTCGGCAGGAAATAATAAAAAATGTAGAAGATAATAAAGGAAAAAATAGGAAAGGAGGCGAAAACATGTTCAAAAAAATCGGAAAAAGCCTTCTTACATCATTAGCCTCAATAATAACTTTAGTCGCATTTACAGCAGTGAGTCCCGCCAGCATATGGATACTGTACGAACCGGATATCCCGGATGCACTAAAAAAAGTTTCCTGAAGAGAAAGAAATAAGTGATAAAGGCAAACTTATCGAAAGATAAGGGCGCAAAGCCATAGGGTCTAAGGTGTTTAGCTGCACTATGACAGCCTGGCTGCCGCTGAATATATATTTTGAAATGGCCCGCCATCTTTCCGATAGGCGGGTGATTTTTGTCTTTTTTAAAGAATCGAAAAAAACATGATGAGAAGAGGATGATAATTGTGGCGAAAAAACAAAAGCTAAAAGAACTCATACTCAAAGCTCAAGGCGGAGATCAAGATGCTTTTAATCAAGTGATTGAGCGGTTTAAACCGATTGTTAAGAAATATGCCCGTCGCTTTGGCAGCGAAGATGTTTGCTCGGAAATTGTAGAATGGATAATAAATGCGACAATGAGATATAAAGAAAAAAGTACCTGGGGCAGGGAAGAACTTGAAAAATTTCTCTCTGCTAATAAATATAAAAACAAGACATAAAAATTTTTTAGGTTTTTTCCAGAAGGGGTTATAAAAACATGTCCCTGTCCTCTCTTTATATAGTACAGGCAAAAATATATTTAAGGGAGGCTGGGACAAAATGGTCTCATATCTTTCAGAAATTTTTGAAGATGATCCGGAAGAAGCCAGGATAACATCATGGTATATAACCGGGATTAAACATGAGGTATTAAGAATAGCAAAAAAACGGCAAAACTTAAAACAGCATGAGGTGCTGATCCTTAATAAACCCATTGATGATTCGGAAGGCGAATCTATAGAGATGATCGACACTATTGCTGATAGCAGCAACACGGTATCAAAAATAGAAGAAAAGATAGATATTGAGCAAGTTTTATCGCATTTGACATTTAAGCAACAGAAAGTAATAAAAATGATATTTCTGCAGGAGAAAACGGAAAAAGAAGTTGCAGAAAAGCTGAGGATATCCCAACCGGCTGTTCATAGAATCAAGAACAGAGCACTAAGAACGATGAAAGGATATATGAAAAAATGTATGAATTAAAGAAATCAAAATTGTCTCATATGTCCTGGGAAAATATCTATTCTCCATCCTGGAGGTGAAGAAACATGGAGGATCAGTTTACTTACGTTTCCCTTGGAACTTTGAGCGGTGCCGTTACCGCCACAGTACTTGTTGTGGAATTTATTAAAGAAATAAAGTGTTTAAAAGCTTTACCTACAAGATGGCTTGTATTTATAGTTGCTGAAATAATTGTTATTTTCACAAGTATTGCAAAAGGTGAATTAATAGTCGTAAATCTACCGTTATATTTTTTAAATGGACTATTAATAACGACATCCGCTATGGGAAGCTGGCAAATAATAAGTGACAGTTTGAGAAGCCCAAAAATAAAAGGCGTGAAAGAAAAAGCTAAAGGATTATAAAAATATTTTTCGCAGGAGGTTATAAAAAGGCCTCCTGTTTTCTCTATATAGTGTAAGGGAAATAAAAGAGTAATAAACGAAAAGAGGTGAATATGATGATGGGACCGTAATTATTTTTATAAATGTAAATGTATATTAATGAAAATTTATCATTCAGAAAGGAAAGTGATTTTGAAATGGCAATAATAATGGAAGGATTAGGGGAGATAATGTTAGCATATCTCCCCTTTTTGATTTCTTATTTTTTAAACTTCTTATTTACCCAAAGTATAAAATTAAATACAATAATAATTATATTTACAATCCTCATTACGCCAATTTTATTTATCCCTTTATAAATTATACCATCACCATTCCGCCGTTCATACCTCAAAAACAGCCAGTTGTACCGGAAATCCCGCCAGTTGTTCCAAAAAAGCAGGAAACGCCAAAAAAATGTAGAAAATATATAAGAAGTTTATATAGTCAGAATTTAAAAAGATTAGGGAGTGAAAACATGTTTCCCATACCCTGGTATGTGGCGGCTTTTGTATCGGTGCCTGAAGCTTTTTTGATTCTGACTGTTGCTATGAGAATGATGGAAATAGAAAAGACGGACTACAAAAAAGTTATTTTGATTTCAGTGATCCAGGGGGTCATCACTCTTGTAATAAGAAGGATATCTATGGGGGTATCCCAGTATTTTTTATCAAGTTTCCATACGGTGATACTTATAACCACGATGGTATTGATGTGCAGCCTTTTATGCGGAGTGAAGCTCCAGCGGTGCTTTATACCCATATTTGTGGTGACAGTCATATATGGTTTTATCCAGTACATCGTGGTTTTGAGTGTCATAAGCTGGCTTAAAATGCCTATTTTTATCCTGGAAGAACAGCCCTGGCTGGATGTAGCACTGTTCTTTCCGGTGGCGGGGTTAACCATATTAATCTTTTTTTTATTTAAGCGCTTGAACATGTTTGAAAGATTATGATAAAAAATTTCATATAGAATTATGCAGGAGGAATCACTGTGCTTCAAAAATGTTCTCGAACACTGTCAAGGCTGATTATTCTGGGGGCTGCATCAGACAGATACAAGCCGGAAATTATAGAATACGGGCTTATGATTATTTTAGGCACCTTTTTTAAAATTGCATCTATCATCGCCATATCTTTTTTCTTAAAAACATTTACCGAGACCATAATAAGCCTTTCGGTCTATGTGCTCATCCGCCATTTTGCGGGGGGAGCCCACTTAAAAACTTACGGCATGTGTTTTATTACCGGTGTCCTTATGTTTTCCATAAATGGTCTGGTGGCAAAACGTGTAGATATACCTCTGAATATGCTGATTTTAATAACGGATATGGTTCTCATGATTGGTCTTTTCATTACATTGAATTGGGTTCCTGCCGGGACGGAGAAAAAGATAATCCGCAATGTCCGGATAAGGCAACGCCTTCAGGGCATCACCATGATTTTGCTGGGGGTTCTAGGTGTAGTTGCCAATATATTTTACTTTATCGGGCTAAAAACGTATATTATGGCTCTTTTTTTAGGGGCGCTTGAGGAGCTTTTTTTCATCACTCCCGCAGGATATAGAGTGTTAAATGCTGATTTTGTCGGAAGCAAAAAACATACTGGAAAGGTTGAGTATCATGGCGAGCATTCTGGTATGTGAGGATGATAAGAGTACCCTTGTGATGTTTTGCAAGCTTCTAGAAGTAAATCCTCTCATAGATGAAATATATCGGGCCGGCACCGGCAATGAAGCTGTCCGGATAATAAAGGAAAAATCTCCCGATATACTCATCCTTGACATAGATTTACCCGATATAGACGGTATCCAGGTGGCAAAGATTGCCTGCGACCTGAACCCAAAAGTGTCAGTAGCATTTGTTACCGGGTACCCTGATTTTGCAGCTCAATCCTTTGTAGTGCATCCTTACGATTACATCATAAAACCCATAGATGTGGAGAGATTCCTGGATACGGTAAATAAACTGGCTACAAAGTTGGAATGTGACATCTTGAAAAATAAACTCAAATTGACCGGGAAGTTTCCACTCAAGACAGAGGATGGCATAATGTTTCTAAACTTGGATGATGTAATCTTTATAGAAAAGAATGGAAAAGAAACTATCATCCACACCAAAAGTGGAATGCACAAGTGCAATTGCAATCTGAAAGACCTGGAATCAAATCTAAATGAAGAATTTTACAGGGTTCACAAGTCATTTATAGTAAATGTCACCATGATAGAACGGATAAAGAACATTGGGGAGTCTTATGTTATTACATTTCATGACAATGATAAGATTGCTTTGATGAGTAAAAGTAGATTCCAGTTTTTAAAAGAGAAATTGGTATAAATTTTGAAATGGTGGGATGATGTGAATGTGTTTAATAAAAATCTCATAATTATATTTGCATTTACAGTGCAGATGTTCTTTATACTCATATTAAATCAGTGGATGGTAGCCTCCGACCGGCAGCTTTATATGAGAAATTTGCCCTTTTTTATCATTTATCTCTTGGCTTCGCTGGTACTTTATTTCTACATAATTAAAACTACCGAGAGTTTTACCAGGAAGGAGATCGAATATAAGTCTATTAAAGCCCATTGGAAAGAGATAGAAGAATTGTTGAATACCTTGAACGGCCAGAGGCACCAATATTCAAAACATATACAGACTATTCAAGCCTTGCTTTATACCGAAGAATATGATGAACTCAAAGAATATATAAACGGCATAGCCGGGGAATACAGGGCTACTGGAGAAATGTTGAGGCTGGGGAACATGGCTCTAAATGCGGTGGTAAATGTAAAAAGAGAGCTTATGGCGAGAAATAACATAGCTTTTAAAGCCGAAGTCTTGGCAAAAGTAAATGATACCGGCATCAGCTCCTGGGATCTGAGCACGGTCATCGGCAATATTCTTGACAATGCCATAGAAGCTGTACTGGAAAAGCCGGATGACCGGCAGATATATTTTGAAACGGATTATAAAAAGGGATATTTTATATTCAGGATATCCAACAACGGCAATCGAATAGATGAAAATGATCTAGGTAAAATCTTTCAACCAGGCTACAGTACAAGAGAGCATGAGACACGGGGATACGGCCTCTATGTGGTAAAAAAGATATTGGATAAATGCGGCGGCTGGATAAAAGTACAATCAAGTCAAGAATTAACCACCTTTACTGTATACTTGCCGGGAAAAACGTTGTAAAATACTATAATACTATATACTTGGCGAATGGATACAAAATAGCAGGTAATTTTCATATTGACAAATAATATGTCTAAATAGTATAATCTATGACAACAACATTTTAGCGCGCTAAAAGTTAACATTGGATGCTCTCATCCAGAGAGGCGGAGGGACTGGCCCTATGAAGCCCGGCAACCGTCAGCAACATGTCTGCTGGAACCGGTGCCAATTCCTGCAAAGCGCTAAAGCGCTTTGGAAGATGAGAGGAAGGTAGTGGACATTACCCTCTTCTCAGGAAGAGGGTTTTTTGTTTTCCCTTCCGCCTCATCTAGAAAAACACAATTTTACAGGAGGAAGAGAAATGAAAACATTAAAAATCCTTGTAACCATTACTATCATTGCCGCTTTGAGCATTGGCTTACTGGGGGGTTGCGGACAGAAGGCCGCTTCTCCTGATGCTGGCAGCGATAAAGCCGGTTCAGAAAAACCTCAGATACTCAAGGTGGGAGCCACCGACGGCCCCTTTGCCCAGATACTGGAGGCGGTAAAGCCCATCCTGGCAAAGGAAAAAATAGACCTCCAGGTGGTGGTGTTCAATGATTATGTCCGGCCCAACATAGCCCTTTCGGAAGGCGAAATCGATGCCAATACATTCCAGCATATACCTTATTTTGAAAATTCACGAAGGACAGAAATCTCAAGCTTTCCATCATAGGAAAGACCATCATATTGCCCATGGCTATATATTCCAAAAAATATAAATCCCTGGATGAACTGCCTGAGGGAGCAAAGATTGCTATTCCCAACGACCCCACCAATGGTGGGAGAGCCCTTATACTCTTTGCCAGAGGCGGCCTCTTTAAGCTAAAAGATGGAGTGGGTATAAACGCTACCGTCAATGATATAGTTGAAAACAAGAAAAACATAAAAGTATTGGAAGTAGAAGCTGCCCAGACCCCCAGAGTGCTTCCCGATGTGGATGCGGCGGCTATAAACTCAAACTATGCTATTCCTCTGGGCCTCAATCCTCAAAAGGATTCCATCCTGGTGGAAGATGCGAATTCGCCCTATGTCTGCATCGCCGCCGTCAGGACCGAAGACAGGGATAAACCCATTTTCAAGAAATTCATGGAAGCATATCAATCACCGGAGATTAAGAAGTTCATCCAGGATACTTTTAAGGGCTCGGTGATTCCCGCTTTCTAGAAACATAATTATTTTTAAAGAAAAGGAGAACCTTAAAATGCATCTTGTCATGGCATCACCCAACCGCTATATTCAGGAACCCGGCATTTTGAAAACCGCAGGGGAGCACATAGCTCCCATAGGAAGGAAGGTGCTGCTGGTGGGAGATAACACCACCCTGAGCGTGGTGGAGCCCGACCTTTATGAAAGTCTTGATAGAACCGGGTTGGAATATAAAAAAGAAGTTTTCGGAGGCGAGGTCACCGATGCCGAAACCCAGCGCATAGCGAAGCTGGCCGAAGATGAGAGTTTTGACGTAATAGCCGGCGTAGGCGGCGGTAAGGCCATAGATACCGCCAAAGCTGCGGCTGCCTTTTCCAACCGGCCTCTTGTCACCATCCCCACCATAGCCGCCACCTGCGCGGCCTGGACGCCTCTATCGGTGTTTTACAATGAGGAGGGCGCCTTTATCCGCTATACGGTGTTTCAAAACAGCCCGCGCCTTACGCTGGCGGATACCCGCATCATAGCCGAAGCTCCCGTAAGGTATTTCAATGCCGGCATTGCCGACACCGTGGTGAAGTGGTATGAAGCCGAAGCTTCATCGGCCAATAAAAATAAAAACATCCCCACCGTGGCGGGGCTTTCTATGGCCAGGTTGTGCGCCGAAACCCTTTTTGAATACGGTATACAGGCATCCCATGACGTGGAACAAAAAAAGCCCACCGAAGCTGTGCAAAAATGCATCGATGCCATCATCGCTTTAAGCGGCATGGTGGGCGGCCTTGGCAGCGACAACTGCCGCATAGCCGCCGCCCATGCCATTCACAACGGCTTTTGCGTCCTGGAAAAAACCCATCACCTTTTCCACGGGGAAAAAGTGGCCTTTGCCACTATTGTGCAGCTTACCATGGAAAAGAGAAGCGAAGATGAAATAAATAAGCTCATAGATTTCCTGAAGGGAATCCACCAGCCGGTTACGCTTGAAGACATGTGTGAAGGCGGTTTCACCGGCGAAGAACTCACCAGGGTAGCGGAAGCTTCCTGCGTACCGGAAGAATCCATCCACAACATGCCTTTTACCGTGACACCGGACATGGTAAAAGACGCCATACTCGAAGCTGACCGCCTGGGAATGGGGAGGAAATAAAAATGGAATTACAGATAGCAGAAAGAATAAAGACTCTTCCTGTTCACTTTTTTTCAAATCTGGTCAAGAAAGCAGAGGCCCAAAAGGCCGAAGGCGTGGATGTCATTGATTTAGGGCGGGGAAGCCCGGACCTTGCCACACCGCCACATATTGTGAAGGCTCTGAAAAGCGCCGCCGAGGACCCTGCCACCCACCGGTATCCGCTCTTCACCGGCCTGCCGGAATTAAAGGAGGCCATAGCGGTATTTTACAAGCGGGAATTTGATGTGGAGCTTTCGCCGGAAAAAGAGGTGGCCATACTTTTTGGCTCCAAGACGGGCGTTGTGGAGCTACCCCAGTGTATATTAAATCCCGGAGATATATGTCTGATGCCGGACCCGGGGTATCCCGACTATCTTTCCGGGGTACACTTTTCTCAGGCTGTAAATTACTTTATGCCGCTTACCGCTGAAAACGGCTTTTTGCCGGACCTTGGGAGTATCCCAGAGGAAATTAAAAAAAGAGCAAAACTCATGTTTTTGAATTATCCCAATAATCCCACCACGGCGGTGGGCAGCCGGGAATTCTATGAAGATACGGTGAAATTTGCGGAAGAAAACGGCATCATCATAGCCCATGATTTTGCCTACGGTTCCATAGTCTTTGACGGAAAAACCGCTCCCAGCTTTTTATCCGTGCCCGGGGCCAGAGAAGTGGGCGTGGAATTCTACTCGCTTTCCAAGACCTACAACATGGCAGGATGGAGGGTGGGATTTGCGCTGGGAAATGAAAAAATAATTTCGGCCATCAACACCATCCAGAACCATTACTTCGCAGGGCTTTTTACTGCGGTGCAGTGGGCTGCGGTGGCAGCCCTCAGCATGTCCCAGGACTGCGTCAAAGAGCTTGTACAGACATATCAGAGGCGGAGGGATGTATTTGTGGGCGCTTTAAGAAAGGGAGGCATTGAAGTTTTAAATCCCCCGGCCACTTTTTTCGTGTGGATAAAGGTTCCCCAAAATTACACCTCCGAAGAATTTACCGATTTGCTCTTGAACCGGGCAGGCGTGGTGGTGGCCCCCGGCATTGGCTTTGGCAGTCAGGGCGAGGGATATATAAGGGCATCCCTGCTATGCGACGAAAGCCGCCTGGCGGAAGCCGCCCACCGGATGACAAACCTTTAGATGACAAACTTTCATAAAATAATGCCCTCCCGAATATATTTTTTAAGGGAAAATATATTTAGGGAGGGTTTTATTTATGGAAGACAGAGCCACAAAGCAGCACAAGGTCACCCTTACGGACAGGGAAATGCTGGATGTGAGCGGAATAATAAATGTGGAAAAATTCACCGATGAAAATGTGATCCTGGAAACCGAACAGGGCATGCTGGATATAAGAGGGGAAAAAATGCACATGAAGCAGCTGAATCTGGATGGAGGACTGATCATTGTGGAAGGCCATATAAAATCCCTGACGTACTCCGAAGGTACTTCTTCAAAAGAAAAGGGAAAAGGATTTTTAAGGAACATTTTTAAATGAGCCAATTTCCGCTTAAGTTTTTCTGAGGGGGGTGAAGAGCTTGAATTTTTATGAAAACAGCGAGCAGGCGGCGCTGCTGGCGGCGGCCTTCATACTCGGGTTTTTTGCGGGGTTGCTTTTTGATATTTACCGCCGCATAAGGAATCTCATCGCCCCCGGACCCATACTCACCGCCCTGGGGGATTTGGCTTTTTGGGGAATCATGAGTGTGGTGACTTTTTATTCCCTGTTCAGGCTGAATTCCGGAGAAGTCCGCGGATACCTTTTCATAGGCTTTGCTATTGGCCTCCTGTTTTACATGTCCTATATAAGCAGGTATGTCATTGCGGTATTTGTGCTTTTTGATGTTTATGTGAGAAAAAATTTTAAGAGAGTTGCGTACTCTCTGGGGCGATTAAAGAAGCTTGCAATTTTTACCCTGCCAGTAAGAATTTGTGCCGATGCTCGGAGAATATTTTTTAAAATAAGGCGTAAAAAGTAGCAGGATTTTTCTGGAATGAGTCGAATTTTATATATACTAAAGCTTGGATAAAAGGAGGCCTTTAAGGTGGCCGTCAGGACGAGAATTAAAATACGCCACCTGATTATATTATTTTTCCTGTTTTATGTGGTTTACACACTGGTGGTGCAGCAACTTAAAATGATGGACCTTGCCCGCCAGGAGGCCGAACTCAGGCAGCAGATTGAAATGGCCATACAGCAAAGGGAACAACTAAAAAAACAGATTCAGCTTCTTCATACCGACAGCTACATAGAAAAGCTGGCCAGGGATAAGCTGGGGCTGGTAAAGCCCGATGAATACATATATAAAAGTAACAAATCAGCGCCATGAGCATTATTGACGAATATGGGAAGGTGCAGTATAATTATCGTATTGAAGGAAAATCTAAAGGAGGAATTCTTTAAGTATGCCTGTTGAGGTAGGCCAGATAGTGGAAGGGAAGATAACGGGTATCACAAAGTTCGGCGCATTTGTAGAACTTCCGGGCGGTGTAACAGGGCTGGTCCATATTTCAGAAGTTGCTGACAGTTTTGTAAAAGATGTCAACGACTTTTTGAAAGAGAATGATATGGTGAAAGTCAAGGTCATCGGGATTTCCGAGGATGGCAAGATCAGCCTCTCCATCCGCAAGCTCAAGGAAAGCTCCCGCGACAGGAGGGCAAAAGAAAAGGACAACCTCAGTTTCGAGGATAAGCTGGCTAAATTCATGAAGGACAGCGAGGAAAGACTGCTGGATATCAGGAGAAGCCACGAAGCGAAGAGGGGTTCATACGGGAGGAAGAGAGCGCTTTACTAGCAATTATATTTTTATATAATATTAATAGTTAAATTATAATTATACCAGTTATGAAATCTATCCGGGGGAAATCCCGGATTTTTCAGTTTTTGAATCAAGTGAGTCAGAGAACCGTCCCCTGACTCAAACCTGATTCAATCGATGGAGGGATGTCATGACATGAAAGTTGCTGTTATTGACATTGGTTCCAATTCCATACGGCTTCTGGTGGCAGTTTATGACGGAAAGCGTGTCATTCCGCTTGAGAGGCAGCTCATCACCACCCGCTTGGGCCGAGGAGTGGCTGAAAACAATATGCTGGATGAAACCTCCATGCGGGATACGCTGTCTGCCCTGGAGCATTTTAAAAAAAAGGCGCGGAACCTGGAGTGTGATATAATACTGGCCCTGGCTACCAGTGCGGTGCGGGAAGCAGAGAACGGCAGGGATTTTCTACATATTATAAAAGAAAAAACCGGGATCGATGTGGAAATTATTTCCGGAGAGAAAGAGGCGTGCCTTTCCTTTAAGGGCGCAATAGCGGGACTGGGCCTTGAAGGGCCGGTGCTGGTGATAGATATCGGTGGAGGCTCAACGGAGCTTTGCCTGGGAGATAACACGGCTTTTAAAAGCACCAGCCTTCCCATGGGAGCGGTGCGTTTCACTAAAAATTACCTTGTGTCGGATCCACCAACAATCGATGAGGTTTTGACCGCCTCATCGGCAGCGGCAGAATTGCTTTCCGGTTTTGCTGAGTATTTTAATAGGCATGTACAGGTAGAACACTTAAGGACAATAGGGGTTATGCCGGAATCCGAGCCTTTCCGGACCTCCTGCAACAGTGATAGGTGCATAACCGTCGTAGGAGTAGGAGGTACTGTCACCACTCTGGCAGCCGTGGTGCAGGGTCTTGCGGTATACGACCCGGCAAAGGTTCACGGTTTTTCCCTGAAGCTGGAAGATGTGGAAAGCATCTTTGAAAAGTTCTGCCGGCTGACCGTAGAAGAAAGAAAGAGTATTCCCGGCATCATGCCTCAAAGGGCCGACATCATCACGGCAGGTGTGCTTATTTTACGTCAAATCATGCAAAAATTAAAGATTTCTATGATAAAAGTAAGTGAATCGGATCTGATGGAAGGATATATTATAGAAAGGTTATCCTGAGCCGTGGCTCTGTGGAGCAAACTTAAAGCGACCGAAAAAAGGGGAGTCTATATCAGTGACACAGCACTTACCCCCAGGCATTTTTACTGGGAATCTCTAAAACCTAAAAACTTGTTGATTTTTGTCAAAAATTATAATAATATCATTATGAATGGAAAGCTACAATCGAATTTTGCGAATACGGGAGGCTGCGTTAATAATGAAAGATGTTGTGATTTCAAGGCTTGGCGAACTTGTGGAGGGCCTGGCAAAAGAGGATGAACAAAAGAAGGCGTGGGAGGATTTTCTGGTAGAATTTGCCGAAGTTTGCGGAAAATCGGATTTAAAAGAAAAATTGAAAGCTTTCAACAATAGATGTTCTGACAGGCCTTATGAGCCGCAGTAAGTTTGAGGAAAAGCTGCAGCTGGCAATCGAATTTGTCCAGAACACAAAAACAGAATTTTCATTCTATTATATAGACATTGACAATTTAAGGCTCATTAACGATGTTTATGGATACATCGTGGGAGATATTGTACTTAAAAATGTGGCCGATCATTTGCAGGAGGTATTGAATGATCCCTTTGTAGTCGCTCGCATAGGTGATGACGAGTTCGGGGTTATATTAATGGACGTGGGGCCTGCTGAAGCGCTGGCAAAGGCGCAGGTTCTATGCAAAAGTATTGCTGAGATGGAAATTAATCCTTTGGGTGATGACGGCATTTTTATTACAAACAGCATTGGCGTTGCTTCGTATCCTCACAATGGACAAGCGTTAGATGACCTTATGCTGGCTGCCGAGGTTGCTTGTATAACTTCCAAGAGGAAAGGAAAGAACCGGGCACAGCTTTTAGATACGGTTAACGACAACATAAATCCTACTGTGGTTCACGAGAGAATTCTTATTTTGCGGGAAGCACTAAGTTCGAAAGATAGTATAGTTCCTTTCTATCAACCGATTGTAGACCTGGCGACTGGCGAGCCTATGGGTTACGAAGTGCTTGCTCGCGTGAAGAGAGGAGAAAATTTTCTTTCTGCCGGGCTTTTTGTTGATGCAGCAGAAAAATCCGGCCTTATGCAAGAAATTGGCGAAAGAGTCATAGAACAGGCAATGAAAGAAAAAAACAGCTCTTGGGCAAAAGACAAACTTTTCTTTATTAATTTTTCTATGCGTGAGGTAGAAAACCTGGATACCATACGGTTCTTAGCCGACCTTTTCAACCGTTATGAAATTGATCCTGAAGATATTGTTGCCGAAATTACAGAACGAGAAACCGTGAGAGATATTAATGCTGTGCATACTTTTGCCAAGGAGTTAACAGAACTCAGGGTGCGGTTGGCAGTAGACGATTTTGGCAGCGGTTTTTCTTCATTTCTTTATCTTCGTTACTTTGACTGCTATTTTGCGAAGATTGAGGGCTCTTTGGTGCGTGATATAACAAGGAGCGGACGTTCAAGAATGATAGTAGAAAATATGGCAAAGCTTTTGCAGAGGCTTTCAATAGAAGTAATAGCCGAATTTGTAGAAAACCGCGAAGTGGCTAAAATATTGGAAAACGCAGGCATCCGATTCGGACAGGGCTATTATTTAGGAAAGCCGTCGCGGTGCCCTGGCAACGGAAGTTAGCGCAGCACAAGCTGCTGTGCTATAATGTGGCTATAATATAATGAGTTTGGAGGGATAATTTTGAATGATCTTGTTGACAAGAAGATCGAACGCTATGAAACTTTACTACGAGAGATGTGGGCTGCGTCCGAGAAGTACCTCGGGGCGTTTTCTGTGAAACTTTTGGTGGAAAGGGTTGTGTGGGATATTTCTACGGAGTATAGGGAAATAGAACTGCTGCACTACGATGAGGGCAGGATATCGTGTGCAGAAATGGCGGCCAGTATGAAGGAAAATCCAAACCTGCCGGTTGATGATATGTTCATGAAGTTTATTACAAGATATGTGGAAATTCTGGCCAGGCTTATTGGTTGTGAAAAAGCGGACAAAATAGCGAAGAAACTGAAAGAAGAATTCGGGAATATTCCTATATAGAGATGATAAAACATGGAACAATGAATTTATCGATGTCCTGGCAAAAGACCTTGATAAAATTGACTTAACATCCCTCATCTATGTAGCAGATTCGGCTCTAATAACAAAAGATAACCTAAAAAAGATGCATAAAAAAACTGTATTTTATTTCAAGATTTCCCGCCACCTTTGAACTGGAGAAAAACCTCATTGACCTTGCATGGAAAAAGAATGATTGGACCTTAATAGGCAAAATCTCCAATCAAAAAAATGCTGCTGAGTATAAAGTTAAGGAATTTATCAGGACAATTGAGAATATCAAATACAAGTTTGTAGTAGTTCAACACAAAACTTGATAAAAGAAAGACCAAAAGCATAGATAAAAAACTGGATGAACTATGCAAAACACTTAAAAAAGAAACTCGAGAATTAAGCTTAAGAGAGTTTGCATGTAAAGCCGATGCTCAAAAGGAAATAGAGCTTTTCAAAAAAGATCATGATAATGATTTTTACCCATTGGACTTTCAAGTAATTGAAAGAACAAAACCTGATGATATTTTAAAAGAGTATAAAAATCAAACGACTGTAGAGACATCCTTTAGATTTTTAAAGAGCCCCATCTTTCTTGATGCCATATATTTAAAGAAGGAAAGCCGAATAGAAGCTTTGTGTTATGTCCTCTTTCTTGCTCTTTTCATCTACCAGATACTCCAAAGGCGTATGAGAAAAGCTCTGGAAGAACAGGGAGAATATATCTTCGTAGCAGGCAAAGTTAAGACTGAAAAACCTACCGGCAATAGGATTCTTGAGTTATTAAAGCCTATACAGACCATAGGCTATGTTGAAGGTGACAAGGAATGCCGTATTCTTCCCGAGATTCCTAATGAGGAGCCTTTAGAAAGGATACTTTCTTTAATCGGTTTAACGCCGGATATTTATACTTCAATAAGGGAATACCCTCATTATCTCCTTGAGTAATAATAAGCTTTTTATTTTAACTTGGTAAATATTTGTTGGTCCATTATCTGGAAGGGTGCGAAATGTGGGTTGTTAGGATATTATTGTTATATCTTAGTTTCATCTATGCTTATCCCTTGATCCTTGCCACATATTTCCAAACTATGTATTTTTCATTTATTCCTCCCACCCATGCGAAAAAAGTGGTTCCGTTTGGGAGGGAGTTAGGGAAAAGGATTAAGGATCAAGTCTACACGGAGTAACAAAGATATAAGTGATAAGGTCTCGAAGGATTCGAGATTTACGCCACTTATCCCTTCTTTCTTTGAACCATGATTTCGTCCATTCGGAACAACTTTTTCACATAAATTAGATAAACTTTATTACCTTCAATAAAGTCCCATGTAGATTTTATAATGTATAATAGATCTGTACCCAGGATTTAAAAAAATAAAATAACAGGAAGGGACCATCAGTGAACAAAGGTTTTATTTATCTAGCAATCACAGTAATTTTTTTCAGCTCCTATGAAGTTGTAGGAAAGACGCTGTCAGGCGTCGTAAACCCATACCAATTGAACTTCGTAAGGTTTTTGATAGGTGGGCTGATGCTCTTACCCATGGCATTGGACCATATAAAAAGCAGGGGAATAAAGCTATCTGCAAAAGACATACTCTACGTATCCCTTATAGGTCTTGTAAATGTAGGCCTAAGCATGTCTTTTTTGCAGATAGGCATAAACGCTACAAAAGCCAGTCTGGCAGCTGTAATATTTAGTTCCAATCCCCTTTTTGTGATGATATCAGCTTACTTTATACTGAATGAGGACTTAAATCTAAGAAAAATCCTGGGGCTCATGGTGGGCATAGCCGGAATTATAATAGTATTTTACAAGGACCTAAACCTGAGCAAGTCATACAATTATGGCATTGCTATGCTTATAATTTCTGCCATATCTTACGGCATATACACATCTATGGGTAAAAAATTTTCTCAAAAGACCGATAGTATAATAATGAATTCACTGTCTTTTATAATAGGGAGCCTGTTTTTGCTACCAGTACTTATAATAAAGCACTACCCTGCATTATATATACCTTATAAAGCACTGCTGCCCATGGCTTATCTCACATTTTTTGTGACGGGATTGGCTTATTATACTTACTTTGTGGGCCTGTCTTATACAAATGCAGGAGCAGGTTCAACGGTATTTTTCATAAAACCTGTAATGGCCAGCTTGCTGGCATGGATGTTTCTTGGAGAAAAAATATCCATACAACTGGTGATAGGCACACTGGTAATATTATCCGGAATCGCTATAGTTCAACACGCAGACAAAAAATCATGCTCTATAATGACCCAGGATATAACGGGAAGATGCTTATGAGCAATAACAGTCATATCATGTCTTTATTATACTTGTTGAGAAAATAGTTCATGAACTTTTTTGCGGCTTTATTTGGCTTGGAATCCTTTTTTACTATAAATCCGGCATCCCAAAAGGCGGTAGGCTCGTCAATGGGCATTGAATATATATTGCCAAACTCTTCTATATGGGTAAGCTTATCCACAAAAACGAAATACCCTTGTTTAATGCGACAAAATCGTAGGCAACTTTTAAATCATGGCTGGATTTAAAGTAAACGTTTGGAACAACACCTGCTTTGTAAAAATGCTCAAGGATAACCGGCTGAATTCGAAATGTATCGGTGAGAAGAATAAATCTTTCATTTTTGAGATCCTCGAATTTAACGCTATCTCTGTGCGCCAGAGGATTTTTTTTGTTTATTATGGCCACAAGCCTCTCTCTTATTAAATGATAATACTTAAAACCATTAACATCTTTTGGTTTCACCGTTAAGGCCAAATCCAGATTGCCATTTAAAACGTTCGATTCGCAGTCTACATCAGAAAACTCCGCTATATCAATGTTTATATCGCCGTGTTTCTGTTCGAATTCGATAATTGCTTTAACCCCCAAGATCTGCAAAGTCCCCGGAGCAAAGCCTATCCTTATCCTTGCCTTTTCCCGTTCGATTTTACTGTTTATATCAGCAATGAGGTCATCGTAGGCTCTAACCAGGGCTTCTGCCCTGGGGAGGATATATCTGCCGAGTTCGGTGAGATCGACTCCCCTGGAGTTTCTGTTGAAGAGGGGGGCGCCAATCTCCTTTTCAAGCTTACTTATCCTCCTGCTCAAGGCCTGCTGGGTGATAAAGAGTTCCTTTGCCGTTTTGGTGAAGCTGTTGTTCTGGCAAATTTTTACGAAATATTTTAAAGATGTTATATCCATAACATTCCGCCTCTATACATCAATAATAACGACAAGAGGGATTATAATAATGTTACTCGATTTGACGGAAAATAGCAATATTTTTGAGAGTACTCGCGAAAGGCAAATAAAATTGTTCAGATCGGTTGTGGCTGCCACAAAACTTTGTTGATATGCAAATGTGTGCGAATAATTTAAAATATTAATATGGAATGTTAAAGTATTCACTTTAACAAATACGTAAAAGGAGGACGAAAGATGTTTGACGCACTGCTGTTTTCAAAAGGCAGGATCGGCACGATGTAAACCTGGAACAGGATAGTTATGACGGCTATGGGCAATGCCCTGGCAAACAATGACGGAACGGTTTCGCAGAAAGACATTGATTTTTATGGCGCAAGGGCGAAAGGCGGAGTTGGCCTCATCATTACGGAGTGTGCAGTGGTTGATGAAAGGGGCAAGGGGAACACTAAACAGATATGCGTTTACGATGACAAGTTTATACCCGGCCTTAAGACGTTGGCAGAAGAGATTCACAAATATGACGGGAAAATAGCAGTCCAGATTTATCATCCGGGAAGACAAGGGATTTCTGTCATAAACGGAAATATGCCCATGATGGCTCCGAGCGAAGTGGAATGCAAAGTGGTGCGGCAGCCGGTACAGGCTATGACCGTCGAACAGATTGAAGATATGGTGAATAAATTCATAAATGCAGCAGTGAGAATTAAAAGCGCTGGCATAGACGCGGTAGAGGTCCATGGCGCCCACGGTTACTTGATAAATCAGTTTTTGAGCCCATATACGAACAAAAGGACGGACAAATACGGCAGAAGCCTTGAAAACAGGATGAGATTCCTGGAAGAGATTGTAATCGGCATAAGAGAAAAGTGCGGCAGGGATTTTCCGCTGCTGGTCAGGCTGACGGTTGACGAGTTTTTGGGAATGGCAGGGCTTCCGAACGAAGGCCTCCATATCGAAGAAGGAGTAAAGATCGCAAAAAGGCTCGAAGAGCTGGGTGTGGATGCTCTGGATATAAGCTGCGGCATATACGAGACCATGAACGTAGCCTGGGAACCCTTTTCCTATGAACAGGGCTGGAAGGCGCATCTGGCTGAAACAATAAAGAAATCGGTAAACATACCCGTAATAGGCGTATCGGTGTACAGGGATCCCGAATATGCCAACAGAATGATTGAAGAAGGAAAGATTGATTTTGCGGGTTCCGCAAGGCAGCATTTTGCGGATCCGGAATGGGCAAACAAGGCGAAGGAAGAAAGAGTAGATGAAATAAGAAAATGCATTTCCTGCCTCTACTGCATGGAGACCCTGATGAATGCCGATATAGCAGGGTCCTCAGCTCAGTGTGCCGTCAATATTCTAAGCGGAAGAGAAGGAGAATTGAACGACTTTAAAAAAGATGGAGCGCAAAGGGTTGTAGCAATAATAGGTGCCGGGCCTGCCGGGCCGGAGGCGGCAAGGATTCTGGTAAAAAGAGGATTCAAGCCGGTCATATTTGAAAAGTCGGATAAAGTGGGCGGCCAGTTGCAGCTGGCGAATAAACCGCCCAAAAAGGGCAAAATAAACTGGTTGATAGATTACCTGAAAACACAGATAGAAAAAGCCGGAATCGAAGTCAGGTACAATACAGCCCCAACAGTGGCCACCTTAAAAGAACTAAAGCCTTATGCGGTATTCATAGCGCAGGGGTCAAACCCGATCCTGCCGAAATCAATCCCGGGAATAGACAGGGAAAATGTTTATGCAGCGGAGGACATACTGAGCGGCAACGCGGAGATTAAGAATAAAAAAGTAGCCGTTGTCGGCTCCGGAATGACCGGGCTGGAAACCGCACATTACCTTGCTTGCGCCGGGAACGAGGTAAGCGTGTTTGAAATGCTCGATGATATCGCGCCAGGGCTTTTCTTCCAGAATCTAATCGACGTAATGGGCCATTTGAATTCTTTTGGCGTAAAATTCTATCCCAAACATAAGCTCGTGGAGATAGGCGAAGACAAAGTAGTTTTCGAAAATACCCAAACCAAAGAAAAGTCAAGCCGTGAGTTTGATTATGTTGTGCTGTCTTTGAGGAGGGCCCCCAATACAGAGCTTGTTGATGAGATAAAGGCGGCCTTTGACAATGTGGCAGTGCTTGGGGATGCCCAAAAAGCAGGGAAAATACGAAATGCCATTGAATCAGGCTTTATGGCAGCATACGAACTATAAAACTTGAGGGAGAGGATATATATGGAAACAGTTTCAAGATATGCTCAGCTTTGCCCCATAATATACGGCAGGGGAACTGCAAGCTTACTGGGCGAAGAAGTTAAAAAACTCGGATGCTCTAAAGCGCTGGTGGTGTCGGATGAAAATGTATCAAAAATCGAATTTTATGAAAGGTGCAAGAAAAGCCTGCTGGATGCAGGAATAGAAATAGTTGAATTCAACGAAGTGTTGCCCGATCCACCGGATTATATCGTAAACAGGGGAGGAGAGGTTGCCAGGGCGGAGAAGGTCGATGCAATAGTGGCCATAGGCGGAGGAAGTGTCATGGATGCCGCCAAGGCTATAAACATCCTTATAAACAATCCACCGCCGATAAACCAGTATTTTGGCAACCCCGTTTACAAACCCGGCGTACCGGTGGTGATGGTTGTGACCACAGCGGGGACGGGCAGCGAAAGCACGATAGTTGCCGTTATTACTGATACCCAAAACGGCGTCAAAAACTCTGTGCTTGGAGCGGCGACGCTTGGCATACTTGACCCCGAAGCTACTGCTACACTTTCTCCGGAAGATACGGTCCATACCGGCATGGATACCTTCGCACATGCGGCAGAAGCCATTACGGCCAATCAGAGATTCTGGAAAATATGTATGAGAATTATTGAGGGTTTTAAGGAAATATGAAATTCCTATCCTTGGCAAAGTAATAGATTTATATGAAAGCTTTAAGAGCCGGGAAGCTTCCCGGCTCTTAAAGCTTAACCGTCTTCAGTTTAATACATCTCATTCAACTGCAAGTTTGATGTTTCCTGTATAAGTTCCAGGTGCAATTTCGGTCTCAACACCATTGACATACATCTTGAGGTTTTTGCCTGTGATTTTAGCGCCTTCAGCTATGGTAAGGCTGGTCAGATAAGACGTACCCGTTACGGTCCAAGTTGAATCAGAATCAAGGGAAACTATTACGCCGTTGCTTACGGCTTCGCTGGGGACTACTTTGATATTGCTGATTTCCTTGCAGTTTTCCTTTGTAATGACCTCGCCCGGTTTGACGTTCACATGGGACTGAGTTCCCGCAGAGATTACGCCGGCCACATCTGCGTTTTCAAACACAACGTTGAGGTTTTGCCCTGCTGACCAGCGGGAATTGTAAATATCTCCATTTACCTTCATGTTTTTAAATGTTACGTTAACAGTATTTTTAGCTTTGGGATTGGTTGTATCGTTGTCGTCCTTGAACGTTTGTAACACGCAAGTTTCCCTTAAGGCCGAGTACCCAGGGTACTTCTTTGAACATTCCGGCTTTGAAGTTGAGGTCGGTGCCATCTTTGCCTATAATGGTGGAATTCTTTATGAGTAATGTAGAATTTCCGCCAGCCCATATTCCGGTACGGATTGCACCGGTTGTATGTATTGTGGCATTGTCTATTGTAACATTTGCATTATCTGTTGCCATTATGCCTGCAGCATGGCCGGCAAAGTCGTTGAGACCATGTCCGTTTGCCGCAAGCAGCATTTTTGCTGTTTCAATTCCTGTAACAGAACCGGACGGATCAAAGATAGTAGCGGTTTTGCCGTCAATTATGCCTTTATCAACACAGTACTCAATGTGCTTTTCCGCCCAGTTGCCATCAATATCGGCAAATGATGCGGTATTTTTCTCGGCTATATTTTCAGAGTTAATCAGTGTTGTTGCAAGGGAGATCAGTTTTGCCATCGCTGCACGGTCAATAGTTTGCTGAGGCATGTAGGCATAGGGTTCGATGAACATATACTTTTTAAGTGATTTCACTGATTGTGTATATAGGAGGCAAGTATGGCTTCACTGCGGATGATGAACTGTTCCACATCTTCGGGCCTGAGAGATTGCTGGCTCATAAGAGAAAGGTCGAACAATTGATTTACTATGGTGTTAATTACGGACTCATGGGCTGATTCCAAAATGAATCGCACGATCTCATTATTCATGTTAACCAAAAAGGTGCGCTTTGCTTGTTTTTCTTTGGCAGAAAAATCAGTAGGGTTAATAAAACCGTATATTTCTAACATATCAACCATTCTTCGAGATATTTCATCATTGATGATCAGAGTTGAAATACTGTCGTGTTCAAGTCTCGTAACCTTGAGCTCCATTGTACCAAGCCGGTCGCCCAATGCTTTTCGAATCTTTTCTGCGAGCATATCGGCTTTCGGTTTATCATTTTCCTCCAGGCATCCATCAAAGAGGGATTTTATATTAGAATCGATTCGTATGAATTTTATATTGGGATGGACGACCTCATATCTACGCATAAATGGTTGGTCGATGACATGATCGAATAACAATGCGTTCAACCCACACTTCTTGAAAATTTCAATATAGTGGGCCTGATCTATTTCGTCGGAAGCGTAGTATACCGTGTTGGAATGGGAATTGTCAGCGTCCAAATATTCCTGGATCGTTTGGTACCTGCCGTATATATCCTTAAAAACGACCTTTCGCATCATGACGGAAGCAAAAATTTTGTCCTGCAGCACACCGTATTTCACAAATGCGTTTAAATTGGGCCAATGAGCTTCGTATGCTTCTCGCCTTTTTTGAAACATGTCATTTAGGGCAATTGTTACTTCTTGAGAAAGGCATTCATAAATCAATTCGCACATATCATCGTTTTGTTTATCTTCTCTTATTGTTGAACGAGAAACGACAAGCGGCAAATAGTCACATTCAATAATACCGCTTTGAAGATTTACAAATTTGGGTATTATTTCGCGGATATTATCGCCGACGTAGACCCCTCTGTTGTAAACCTTGATTTTTCCATCGATCTCTTCAGTTCCGTTTTTTGTATCCCTGAAGAACAGGATGCCCCTTACGCCAATGTCTATGATTTCAAACTGAATCCAAAACAATGGGTCGCATACATCGTCGAAAAACTCCCTGTAAAACGTATTCATATCAGTTGGATTGATGGATTCTTTAGGCTGTCTCCATAATGGATAAGGATTGTTGACTAATACATGGTCGTAACCGGGTGCTTCAAAATATATAGCTGTCTTTGAAAAAATAAAGTATTTCTTTATACTTTCATATATGAGGTCAGGCTTTTTTAAATAAAGATTGTTTTCGTCCAGATAAAGAATGACATCCGTGCCAACTTCGGTCCTGTCGCAGTCGCACATGCTGAAGGACATGTCTGACATGCAATTCCATCGGACTGCGGTTGAATTTTTCTTGTAAGATTTAGTTTCAATCGCCACATGATCTGACAGCATAAAAGCGGAATAAAAACCCACTCCAAAATGGCCGATGATTGTATCTTTACCAGCCTGGTTGTGTTGATTAATAAACTCCGTTGCACCTGAAAAGGCAATTTGATTTATATATTTATCGACTTCTTCTATGTCCATGCCGATGCCGTTATCACTTATGATAAGCTTCTTTGATTCGGGTTCCAACCTTACAAGGACTTTTCCCTCCGCCCAAGCTATACTCTCATCCGTATTTCTTAATTGTGTAAGCTTTTCGATGGCGTCTAAAGCATTTGAAATGAGTTCTCTGAAGACAATATCCTGTTTTGTGTATAACCACTGTTTCAGTATGGTAAAAATGTTTTTGCTTTCAATTGACAAAACCCCATTCCGATTCATAAACAATATCACTTCCTTATTTTTATCGTCTTATATGTCTATTATAACAAAATACAACAGCAAAATCGGGCAAAAAAGCAAATCATGTTATGCATTTTATGAATTTTACGATTCACCAATGATCAGTTAAAATAAAATTCAGAAAGTTGCCTGTGGATTTATCAATTAAAAATAATATATGTCTGGAGGAATAGATGATGTCAAAAAAAAGAGAGACAAATACAAGCTTTGTAAAATGGCCGACTTTTGAAGAAATCAAGGAGATGTTCAAAGAACATTTTATTATGGACAGACGTGAGGACGGTGTTGTCACTGTCCGCATGCACACTAAAGGCGGCCCGGTAATCTGGTCAATGGAACTTCACGATGCGATCGGAAAAATGTGGAGAATGCTCGGAACAGATCGCGATACAGAGATGATCATTTTCACTGGCACAGGCAATTTATGGGTCACTGACTTCGAGGCCGCAAGCTGGGCTGCAGAAGGTGATAATCCGGCTGAAACAAGATACAACCACATGTTTGTGGACGGACGCCGCATGATTATCGCCATGATTCAGGACGTTGAAGTGCCGACACTTGGCGTGCTCAGCGGTTCCGGCGGTCATACTGAACTGGCGCTCATGTGTGATCTGGCAATTGCAGCCGACGATATTACCGTACTTGACCCGCACATGCTGCCGGGAACCAACAATGTGCCCGGTGATGGAATACACAGTTGTTTCATGGAACTTATGCCGCCAAGATTTGCAGTATGGTACCTTTTGACCGGCGATAAGATGTCAGCTCAAGACCTTCTGAGATTGGGCCTGGTATCTGAAATCGTTCCAAGAGAAAAGCTGATGGATCGTGCGTATGAAATAGCAGATATGCTGATGGCTCAGAACAGGATTGTGAGAAGGCTGGCAACCCAACTTGTCAGGAGAAACTGGAGAAAGAGAATTGCCGACGACCTTGATATGGCATTTGGAACCGAACTGTTCGGAATGTTCTGTTCTGATGAACTGCATTCTGAATTGCTTTCCATGATCGAATATCTGGGTTTGGAAGGAAAGATCGATCCACCGTTAAAAGGCAAGATACGATAGTTTGATAGTTTAAAACACGCAGAGATTCATAAAATCTCTGCGTGTTTTCAGAAGAGAGGTGCTGGCATTGAAGAAGATTTTTGCCATTAATTGCGGATCTACTTCTACCAAAGTGGCATATTTTGAAGATGACAAGATGATCAGCAAAGTATCCCTGGATGTTACTGCAGAGCAATTGAGAAAAATGCCCAAAGTTCTTGATCAAAAGGAATATCGGACGAATCAGGTCAAGGAATTTTTGAAGGAGAACAAACTTGATCCGGCTCAGTTTGACATTATAGTCTGCCGGGCAGGAACTATTCCACACGTTCCATATGATGGAGCATACGAGGTCAATGATTTGATGATAGCCACCGTTACTTATGCGCCAGAAGCTCAGCATGCTTCTACCCTGTCGTGTTTAATTGGAAAAGAATTGGTGAAGGGATTGGATATCCCGGTCATAATTTATGATCCAACGTGTGTTGATTCGGCTGATGAAATTGCTAAAATTACTGGAATTCCCGAAATAATTAATATGCCTCTTGCACATTTGTTGAACACTAAAGCAGCAGGTACTGAATATGCGAAATCTATTGGCAAGGATTATAAGGATTTGAACCTTATTATAGTTCAGCTTGGAGGAGGAATTACTTTAGGTTTTCACGACCATGGCCGCATATCCGATTGGGTATATGATGATGAAGGGCCGATGTCGCCTCAAAGAGCAGGTGCGATTCCCACAAGGTATATGGCTAATTTCTGTTATGATTGGTTTAAAAGCGGGAAAACTTTGCAGGAATTAAGGATGTACCTGTGCGGGCAATCCGGTCTGGTTGCGTATTTTGGAACGCAGGATGTCCGAGAAGTAGAAAAAATGATCAATCAAGGCAACAAGAAAGCCGAATTGATTTTGAAGGCAATGGCCTATGGAGTTGCCAAAAGTATTGGGCAGCTTTCCGTAGTCAGGGGTGGAAAAGTGGATCAAATAATCCTCACCGGAGGGATGGCATACAGCGAAAGGATCACCAACTGGATTAAGGAGAAGGTTTCTTTCATTGCTCCCGTTACCATAATTCCAGGCGAACGGGAGATGGAGGCCCTGGCAGCCGGAGCCCTTCGAGTCTTGAATAAAGAAGAAGAAATTCACCCTTACAACGTCTATCCCAAAGGTTATAGCTCGATAGAGGAAATTATAAACAATCCGAATTATCTTGCCTGACGCATGAATTCAGGTGCAAATAAAAAGATATGGGGAGATCATAATGGCACTGGATAATAAAGTAATCATAACTTGCGCCTTAACAGGCGCCGTAACGCCAAAAGAACTAAATCCATCAATCCCGCTCACACCCGAAGAGATTGCAGAGGATGCCTATAAATGCTGGAAAGCCGGCGCGGCAGTTGTCCATTTGCATATGAGGGATGACAAAGGACTTGGCACCATGGACAAGGAAAAATTTAAAAAAACGATTGACCTGATTAAGCAGAGGACCGACTGCAACGTGGTTATCAACTGCACTACATCAGGCGACAACAGGGCTACCTACGAAGAGCGCATGGCACATCTCTCTTATGTGAAACCCGAAATGGCATCTTTTGATGCGGGTTCATTCAACTGGATGCCTTTGGGCATATTTGAAAATTCGCCGCAGTTTCTGGAGCAGCTTGGTTTGAAGATGAAAGAGCTGGGCGTGAAGCCTGAGCTGGAAATCTTTGATTCTGGATTTATGAATATCGTAAGTTATTATGTAAATAAGGGAGTGCTTGTGCCGCCGTGCCATTATCAATTTGTTCTCGGCGTGCTCGGAGGAATGGAAGCCACGGTAAAAAACCTTTTATTCCTTCATGAAATGCTGCCCGAAGGCTCAACATGGTCTGCGTTCGGGGTGGGCAGGCAGCATTTGCCGATTATGTATGCAACGCTGGCTTTAGGCGGCCACATAAGAGTGGGGCTTGAAGATAATGTTTACTACAGCAAAGGAAAACTTGCTACAAATGTGATGCTGGTGGAAAGAGCAGTAAGGGTTGTTCGGGAATTCGGGAAAGAGCCTGCAACGTCAGATGAAGCAAGAGAAATACTCGGCATAAAGAAATAGCGGGTGATGAGAATGTATAAGGATTTTGAGTCATTAATCAAAGCGCGTCTTGACCGCAATGCATCTTTAAAAAGGGCTGTCGTTGCTGGCGCAAATGACGAACATGCGGTGGAAGCAGTTTTTTTGGCTCAGGAAAAAGGTCTGGTCATTCCCGTTCTTGTCGGAGATAAAAAAGAAGTCAAAGATATAATTCAAAAAATGAATTATCTGGACAGAACTTATGAAATTATTCACTGCGAAGCAGATGATAATCCTTCAGAAATAGCTGTAAAGCTGATTCACGAAGGTAAAGGCGATTTTATTATAAAAGGCAAAATTGAAACCAGGAATTTGCTTAAACCAGTGTTAAACAAGGAAACCGGTTTAAACAGGAAAGGATTCATCACGCATTTCGGCCTGATGCAGCTTAAAGGATATCATAAGCTTTTGGCTATTAGTGATTGTGCCATCATTCCATATCCAACCCTGGAAGAAAAGAAAAAAATCGTGAAAGCAGGCATGGAAGCTTTAAGAAAATTGGGATATGAAAAACCTGTCGTTGGAATACTATGTGCCGTAGAAACGGTTAGCGAAAAAATGCCCGAAACTCTCGACGCGCAAAAACTGCAGCAAATGGCAATGGATGGCGAATTCGGGAATGGAGTCGTGATAGGGCCTATTTCGTTTGATCTTGCCACAAGAAAAGAATCTGCGATTATTAAAGGATACGACTCTCCTTATGCAGGCGATGTAGATATGCTGGTGGTACCTCAAATGGTTACGGGGAATGTCATGAGTAAAATATGGAATGCAGACCCGGAAAACATCATGGCCGGCTGCCTGATTGGCGCCGATGTACCAATCGTATTGACTTCCAGAAGCGCCAGCATGAATGAAAAACTTTATTCAATATTGCTATGCAATATGCTAAGTTAGCCTTTTTGAAATATCAGTTCCCCTAAGATTTTTTTTTGTAAAAGGTTCTTAACGATATCGACAAAGCTGTTGACAAGTTCGGAAGAGTTGGCTTTTTTATAGAGCATGATAATTGTACTTTTAGCTGAAAAATCATCAAGAGTAATATATGAGATATTCTGGTCGCTGGTCTTGGCTTTTGTCAGAGATGCCGGGACAATGCTGTAACCTAACCCCAGAGAAACGTCAAAAACAGCGGATTCCGTTGTGTTGACATAGGTTGTGTTGATCTGCCTTATTCCGGCATAGCTTTGAAGTTTATGAATGAACAGTTTCATAAAAGGCGGCTCTATATATGACGGCAGAATAAGGGGCAGTGAATTGACAATATCAGCAATTGACTCTTTTGAAGGATTCTTAAAGAGCTTTGACGGTACGATTAAGGAGAAATCGTCTGTTCCGACGGGAATACTTTCAAGTTCTTCATAGCCCGGAAAGGCAAAATCATAAGTAAATCCGACATTGTAAATGCCGTAAAGGATTGCGGACGGAATTTCGTTGAATTCATACGATTCGACAATAAGCTTTATTGAAGGGTACTTTTGTCGGATTAATAACAATGCAACGGATAGCATATAACACAATTTGCCGGGCGAAGTTATTTTGAGCACTCCGGCGCTGCCTTTGCCTGCTAGCTGTACATTTTTGGTTACAATTTCCAGATGCCGGATTAGCATGTCGCATTCCCCGTATAAAGCTTCGCCGGCTTCAGTCAGATCAACCTTTTTGTTGTTCCGCTCAAAAAGCTTAACGCCGAGTTCAGTTTCCAGAGCTATAATATTGCGGCTTAATGTCGACTGGCTGACAAAAAAGTACTTTGAAGCTTTGGTTATGTTCCTGTACTTTGCAATGTATTGAAAATATCGCAATGTTTCGAGGTTCATAAAAAGCATCCTTTCAACAAGTGTTTTATGCTTCTTTTAGGATAATTTTATCACAAAGAAAACAGAAATCAATTATTTATTATTCATTGAAATGATTGATAATGGATTGATCTTGCGAAGAAATTAACCAGGAAAAGGAGTCTAATTAATTATGGACAAATGCGTAATTGTGGCGTACGGCCGCTCGGCCATAGCAAAAGCCGTCCGCGGAACATTAGCCGCGGCAAACCCTGTGGATTTTGGAGCAGAGGTACTGAAAGGTGTTGTTGAAAGGGTTCCTGAATTGGATTTGAGAGAAATTGACGATGTTATTGTGGGTTGCGCGATCCCCGAAGGGAAAATGGGATTGAACCCGGCTAGAAATATAGTAATAAGGGCAGGATTCCCGGTTGAAGTTCCCGCACAGACCATTAACCGCTTTTGCGCGTCTGGTCTGCAATCGGTGGCAATAGGCGCTTCCATGATAATGAGCGGCTTGCATGAAGTTGTAATTGCCGGGGGGGTGGAATCAATGTCCTGCCCGGTGCTTTCGGAAAGCCCGGAATATCTAAATAAATGGCTTCTTGAAAATACAGATATCTACATGCCCATGGGAATTACAGGAGAAAATGTGGCTGCAAAATACGGCATCAGCAGAGAGCGCATGGAACAGATGTCTGTTGAAAGCCATGCAAAAGCTGCAGCAGCCGTGGAAAACGGCCTGTTTGATGATGAAATCATACCTGTGACAGGCTACGATAAAGAAGGCAATCCGGTTGTATTCAAACGCGATGAATGTTACAGGAAAGGAACAAATATGGAAGTGCTGGCCACTCTGAAGCCTTCTTTCAAAGAAGACGGCTTGCTGACCGCTGCTACGTCTTCTCAAAGAAGTGACGGTGCTGCCTTTGTTGTGCTGATGTCTGAAAGAAAGGCAAAAGAACTTGGTATAAAACCGATTGCAACCTTTGTATCCTTTGCAGTGGAGGGTTTGGACCCTGCTTACATGGGATTGGGGCCGATCTATGCCGTGAGGGAAGTTTTGCACAAAACAGGCCTTAAAATTGATGACATGGATGTGATTGAATTAAATGAAGCCTTTGCTTCACAGGCGATAGTTACGATTGATGAACTTAAAATGGACAAGAAAAAAGTTAACCCTCGGGGCGGCGCATTGGCTCTGGGCCACCCGCTGGGGGCAACCGGCGCGATATTGCTTTGCAAGGCCATGAACTATTTGAAAGATACAGGTGGCAAGTATGGCCTTATAACTATGTGCGTTGGAGGCGGCATGGGAGCTGCCTGCATAATAGAAATGGCAAAGTGAAACAGGGGGAAAAAATCTTGAATTTTGAAGAGAAAAGATGGAGGTATATGGCAGGAGCGATGCTGCTTGCCTTATGCTCCGGGATTGGATATGCGTGGAGCGTTTTTCAAAAGCCGCTGATGGAAAACTTGGGATGTGATTTAAAGTCCATCTCTCTAACTTTTACAATTCAAATATTAATATCAACAATTGCACCGGTATTTCTTGGAAGATTTCAAAATGTTATTGGGGTTGCAAACTATTTGCGAATAGGCATTGCGGTTTATGTGCTTGGGCTTTTTGCGACAATGTTTGCAGGTTCTATCGTCTATTTGTATATTGTGTATGGCGTTGTAGTGGGTATAGGTATCGCCATGCTGTATCCCAGCCTGATGGCTTACAGTACGAGTTTATTCCCTGATAAGACAGGGCTGGCTTCAGGCATATTGGCATGTTCTTATGGCAGTGGCGCAATTTTTTGGGCGCCAATTGCAACGTTTTTCATGCAGCGTTATGGTGTATTATCGGTATTTGGATTATTTGCAGCTATCTTTTCCGTTGCAATGATTCCCGCATCATTTCTTATAAAAAAAGTACCTGATGACTTTATTGCAAAAATGGGTAAAGCCGGAAAGATAAATACTGATAATGCATTTGTAACGGATTATACGTGGAGGGAAATGTTAAAGACATCCACATATTATTTGCTGGTTATGGCACTTACATTAGGAACTGCAGCGGGTTTGATGATTATGGGCCATGCTTCTACAATTTTGCAGGAGGTGTTGAATTTTCCGGCGTCAAAAGCAGCTCTTTTGGTTGGCCTATTTTCCATATTCAATTCACTTGGCCGCCTTATTTTCGGGTTTGTATCAGATCGTTTTGGGAGATATAATACAATGATGTTCTTGTTTGCCGTAATTGGAGGAGCGATGTTGCTTCTAACAAAAACAAGCGGCATTATATTTGTTGTTGCGCTGCTCGTAATCAGCTCATGCTATGGTGGCTTTACTTCAATGTTTTCACCGGTATGCGCAGAAAACTTTGGCTTGAAAAATCTTGCTGTCAACTATCCGTTTCTTTATGTTGCTTACGGACTGGCAGGGACAATCGGGCCACAACTTGCAGCCAGAATAAAAACTGCAAGCGGTGGATATGACCTGGCGTTTTTTACTGTAGCAGTTATGAGCGCGGTAGGCTTTATTGTGGTATTGTTTTTAAAGGCTAAAAAAAATGCAACTAAAATAAAGCCGATTCAATGTTAAGAGGGGTGAATTATGAAAAGCATTACTTTAAAAATCGATGGATACGTAATTGAAGCAAAAGAAGGGCAGAACTTGTTACAGGCTGCATTGGACGCGGGCATATACATTCCGCACCTTTGTTATCATCCGGATTTGACGCCGGCCGGCAATTGCAAGTTGTGTGCTGTAGAAATTGAAGGCCATGATGGCATTGTTCAGGCATGCGAAACCGTTGTCGAAGACGGCATGGTAGTAAATACAAAGACAGAAGCGGTAAAGAAACTTCGCAACATGGCGTTGGAACTGCTGCTGGCAAGTCATCCCAAAGATTGTACATCTTGCAACAAGTATCTTAATTGCGAATTGCAGGCCTTAATGCAATATATGGGCGTTGCCCATTCCAGGCTTCGCGAAATTCAAAAGGAAAATACAGGTATTGCCAAATCAGATAATTTGATAAAGCGCGAGATGCAGCGCTGCATCCAGTGCGGGCGTTGTGTCCGTGCTTGTGAGGAACTTCGCGGCGTTGGAGTCCTAACTTTCAATAAGAAAAATGGAGAAACTTATATTTATACAAAAGATGATAAACCATTGAAAGAGACGGATTGCAGGTTCTGCGGAGCATGCGTGGAGGTATGCCCTACGGGAGCCATCCAGGATGTGGAGGGTGTTTTTTCTAAAAATGTTCCAAGAAATATGGCGTTGGTGCCGTGCAAGAATAATTGTCCCGCGCATACAGATATACCTATGTATATCAGGCTTGTGTCGCAGGGTAGATACAGCGATGCGGTTTCGGTCATAAGGGAAAAATTGACATTCCCTCATTCTCTGGGATACATCTGCACGCATGCTTGTGAATCGGGTTGCAAGAGAATGCATCTGAATGAACCTATAGCAATAAGAGAAATAAAGCGTTTTGCTGTGGAAAATGACGAGGCTCAGGCATGGAGAAAAAAGGTTGTCAAAAATAAACCTAACGGGAAAAAAAGTGGCTATTATTGGAGGCGGCCCCGCAGGAATGACAGCAGCATACTATTTGGCAAAAAAGGGTTATGAAACTGAAGTATATGAGCGGCGCGCCCGTGCCGGAGGCATGCTTTCTTATGGTATTCCGAAATACAGATTGCCTCAATATATTGTTGACAATGAAATAGAAATCTTGAAGGAAATAGGCGGAATAAAAGTCTACACTAATTCCAATATAAAATCTGTTGATGACCTAAAGGGAAAAAATTATGATGCCATACTGATAGCTATCGGCGCAACGAGAGGCAAAAGACCTCCGGCATACAACAAGCAATGGAAAAACGCTCTGGATGCGGTGGATTTTTGTAAAATGGCGTGTGAAGGTTTGACTCCGAAATTGGGAGACACTGTAACGGTTTACGGAGGCGGGAATGTTGGATTCGACTGCGCAAGGACAGCAAAAAAAATGGGCGTTGGCACAGTCCGAATCGTGTGCATGGAAGCTCGCGATAAAATGCTGGCAGATCCTGAAGAAATTAATAGTGCTTTGGAAGAGAACATTGAGATACTCACCAGCAGAGTCATTACAAATATTGAGGAGTCGGGAGATGCTGTCAAATCGCTGTCTCTTTCAAGTATAAAGAGTTTTAAATTCACTGAAAACGGACTGGAGCTCGATATGGAAGAAAATTCAGCAATGACGCTGACCACGGATACACTGATATTCGCAACCGGCCAGCAGCCGGAACTGGATGATTCATTTGGAATTGAGCTGGTGAAAAGCAGTTTTGCAAAAGTCGACGGCATGATGAAAACAAACAGGGAAGGGGTCTTTGCTGCCGGCGATGTAATCTACGGGACCAAATCTGTTGTGGACGCCATAGCATCCGGGAGACAGGCCGCAATTAACATAGACAAATATCTCGGCGGCGATGGGAACATTGAAGAAACGCTTTTTGAAAGGGAAAAATTAAACCCGCGCATAGGCACGATTGATGGCTTTTCGAAGCTTGCAAGAATTGATCATTTTAAAAATGCATGCGATGCAAATGCAGAATCTATTCGTTGCCTTCAATGCGATCTGAGGCTGGATATTCAAAAGGTCAAATATTGGGTAGATGCACACTTTAAGTCGGTAAAGGGGGTGATAAAATGACCTGTAAGGCAAACAGTGCAGTTTTGCCAAAATGGCAGGAGTCAGATGCCAATGCCTGTGTAGTAGATTATTGCAAGAATCTTATGGATACCGCAAGGAAAGAGTCATGCGGGAAATGCGTTCTCTGCAGGGAAGGCACGTGGCAGGTTTATGAGATAATTAAAGACATAACGGAAGGCAACGGTCAAAGCGAAGACTTTGAATTATTGCTTGAAATCCTCGAACAAATGGACAAAAATGCAAAATGTGAAATGTCAAGGACGGCAGCTTCCATTTGCATTGATTTGATGAAAGCACATGAAGAAGAGTGGGATAAGCATATCCGCCGAAAAAGATGTTCAAACCTTGTATGTAAAGGCACTTATACCGTTTATGTGGATCCACAGTTGTGCGATGGATGTGGAAAATGCCTGGAGAGCTGTCCACATGGGGCGATTGCCGGCAAAGCAGGCATGATTCATGTTATTAATCCCAATATGTGCAGCAAGTCGATGATTTGCATGTCTGTTTGCCCCAAAGGTGCGATAAAGAAGGCCGGCGCAGTTAAACCAAAACTTCCGAGTGAACCCGTACCGGTAGGCAGTTTCGATCAGCCGTCCGCAGGCCAGGAAGGTGAAACAATGATGCGGCGGCGCAGAAGGCGATAGTAAAAGTTGATTAAGCCAATAATTTCAAAATTAAAAGGAAGGAGAGTCTTTTATGAGTATAAAGTTGGAAGCCGATGTCATCGTAATAGGCGGTGGGGCATCGGGCATCACAGCAGCGGTGGCGGCGGCTGAAAAGGGTGTTGGAGTCATTGTATTGGAAAAAGGAAGCACCACCGGCGGAGCAGCCAATATGGGGATGGGCCTTTTTGCCGTAGAATCAAAATACCAAAAAGCACAGTTGATCGATTTTACAAAGGAAGATGCGTTCAACCTCTTGATGAATTATACCCATTGGAGGGTTGACGCCCGCCTGGTAAGAAGATATATCGAACAATCCAGCAATACCATTGAATGGCTGGAATCCATAGGTGTCGAATTTCTGGGCGCATACAAATACTTTGAAAAGTCAACCCAGACATGGCATATCGTGAAAACAAGAGGAAGCAATGCTCCGGCTGAAAGGGCAGCCTCCAACATGTTCCGGGCTTTAACTGAAAGAGCGGAAGAACTTGGCGTTAAAATTATGTATAACACCAGAGCAACCAAGATTTTAAAAGAGAACGGTTATGTGACGGGCGTTGAATTAATTACTGCTGACGGCGAAAAGGTTACCGCTGAATGCAATGCCGTTATCGTAGCAACAGGCGGATTTGGAGACAACCCGAAGATGCTCAATGAGCTGCTTGGATATGAATGGGGCAAGGATCTCCACTCATTCAGAATACCGGGCGTGCAGGGCGAAGGATTGAAAATGCTCTGGGAAGCTGGCGCTGCCAGAACACAGCCAACTATGGAATTGACGTACACGACGCCGGGCGTGACCGATATATACAAAACAATAAGCGAGACGATGCGTCAACCCAATCTTATGGTGAATCTTGACGGAAAGCGCTTCATAAATGAAGAAATCATGAACAATACGGTTTATACGGGCAACGCAATTTCACTGCAGCGCGAGAGGATGGCCTTTACCATCATTGACGACAGCATACTGGATACATACAGAAAAAATGGCCTGGATTACGTGACTGTCCATCACAATATTAAAACAATAGAAAACTGGGACAAGGAGCTTCATAATTACTTTAGCGGTGAAGGCTCCGACAGTGCCGGCCTTAGCGAACTTCACAGCGAAGCACAAAAAAAGCAGGTGAATGTTTTTGTTGCGGACACACTGGAAGAATTATGCGAGAAAACAGGGATAAATCTTGAAAATCTCAAGGAAACCATCGATGAGTACAATCGCATGTGTTCAACTTCAGACGAGATGTTCTTTAAAAAGCACAAATACATGAAGCCTCTGAAAGGCGGGAAATATTATGCTGCAAGACATTTTCCTGCAGGCTACGGCAGCCTTGGCGGCGTAAAAACTAATGATAAAATGGAGGTCCTTAATACTTCAGGCATAAAAATACCCGGACTGTATGCCTGCGGCATGGATGCATGCAATATCTATGGCGACAGTTACTGCTTCTACATGCCGGGAAATACGATGGGTTTTGCTGTCAACAGCGGAAGAATGGCCGGCTACAATGCGGTAGATTATATAAATTCTGAAGAATTTATGTAAAATAAAAAAACATGAGGAGGGTCATCATGTTTGAAAACAGGAAATTTGCAGGTTACAGCATAGCTTTCATGTTTGTTGGACTGCTGTACAACTTCTTTTATTCGGGTCTTCAAAATGACCACCTGAACATCCTGACACCTTTTTTGCAATCAAATTATGGATGGGATGACCTCAAGATTACAAATCCGGTGACAGTAGGGGCTTTGGTGACGATTATACTGTACCTGGTCATAGGTTCACTGTTTGTCAAATACGGCGTCAAAAAAATATTATTGCCGAGCATTGTAGTTATGGCGCTGGGATGTGTAGGAATAGCACTGTCCGCAGGCCAAAATTATTTGCTGTATTCAATAAGCCTTTTTATCGTTCGTGTTCTGGTGGTGCCGCTACAAATGGGGGGATTCATGCTGGCTGCAAACTGGTACATCAAATACCGCGGCCGAGTTTTGGGGGTAATTACGGCAGGCAGTCCCTTGATGTCTGTTGTGGGAATACGAATGTTGACATCAATGGTAGCCGGCTATGGCCTGAATGCTTATGTTATTATAGCCGGTGCGCTGGGTGTGCTGGCGGCCCTGACTGCATTTGCCATTAAAGATACGCCGGAGGAAGTCGGGCTGTTTCCTGATGGCGCCGACCATGCGCCGCTTTCCGAATCTGAAGATGCCGGCCAGCCTATCACATTGAAACAGATTTTGACGGATGCAAGGGCATGGCAGCTTATTATATCATACGGCATTCTTCAATTTGTCATTATGGCAATGATGAGTTATATGGCTGTAAGATATATAAGTCTGAGCACGCCGCAGGATGTTCCAAACCTTTTTGTGAGCAAAGCAATGTTCTGGCTTTCCATAGGAGCCGCTTCGGGAATTCCGATGAGCTATGTTCTGGGCTGGATCGACGATAAACTCGGCTCCATAAAAGCGTCACTGGTTCTAAATATATTGTTCCTGTTTGCCGTTATTCCGCTTGCTATCATGCCTGTTGGCGGCAATACCACCCTTATGGCGATATGGGCGTTTGGTGTTGCATGCATGACAGGCGGCCTTCCGACAATGCACCCGTGTGTTACATCGTATGTTTATGGACGAAAGAATTATATGGCGGCAAACAGATGGATTATGACCATACAGGCCATTCCGATGGCGTTTGCATTGACATTTATGGGCATATTCAATCAAATGGGGAAGCTAACAACGGCTTACTATATACTTCTTGTCATGTTGGCCATTTCTTTTGTAACCATTTTAACCATGTGGAATATTCCCGATGCAAATGCTGCTGATAGGGAGTACGGGTTGCAGAGGAATTAAAAGCAGCAGATGAAAAAACAGACTAAAGATATTGGTGTTATTTAAAGACAAATCATTTTTTTCAAACGAACAAGTATTTCAATACTTGTTCGTTTGATTCGAAAGAGGGATTATATGCAGGCGCAATATAAACACGTTATGAGTCCGATTCGAGTTGGCAAGCATATGTTGAAGAACCGGATTATCGCGGCTCCGGTTACATTGCATTCAGCTTCAAACGGAGAAAACTACCCTACCGAAGCCGCTATGAACTTTTTTGTCCAGAGAGCGAAGGCAGGTGCCGGTCTTGTTGTATGTGCAGGTGTAAAGGTGCTGCCTGTGGGGGATGACGGTGAACACGTAAACTGGAACCTTTATAAGCACAATGCCATGCACAGACTGGCAGAACTGGCCGAAAGGATTCATTTTTATGGCGCAAAGGCATCCATGGAGTTAATAGGTATTTTTGAAGATGGGTATGTTGCGTCGGAAGGCGGATTGCTCATGGATGGCGTGACCCCGGGCCGTGAAATTCCCGTCAGCGAAATGATGCGCTATAAAGAAGGATATGCACATTCAGCAGAAATGCTGATGAAGTTAGGCTATGATGGAATACTGCTTCATTTTGGCCATGGCATACCAATAGCACAGTTCCTGTCACCTCTGACAAACAAAAGGACCGACCAGTATGGTGGAAGTTTTGAAAACCGGGTGCGCTATATTATTGAAATTCTCAAAGCGATCCGGGAAAGAGTCGGAGACAATATGATAATTGAGATTCGCATGTCTGCTGACGAATTCAAAGAAGGCGGCATTGATATCGCGGAGGGAATAAAAATTGCAGAAGCGCTTCAACAATATGCGGACATCATACAAGCAAGCTGCGGAATGATAACGCCGGACCTCATGTGCAGAACACATCCGTGCGATTTTCTGCCTCCCAACCCAAATGTATATCTTGCAGAAGCTTTTAAGAAGTCAGGTAAAATTACATCTTATGTAACAGCAATCGGTGGCATTGGGAGCCTGGCGGATGCCGATGAAATAATAGCCTCAGGCAAGGCCGATTTTGTTGCAATATGCAGAGCGCTTATTGCTGATCCGGAACTTATTACAAAAAGCATAGCCGGAAAAGAAGATGATGTGGTGCCCTGCATCAAATGCATGAGATGCCATGACAGCACCGTGTATGGACATTTATTGCAGTGCTCAGTCAATCCGACAATTGGCATAATGCATCATCTGGATTCCATGATCATACCGCCGCAAGAAAAGAAAAAGGTTGCTGTCATCGGCGGAGGGCCGGCAGGCATGTATGCAGCACTTACTGCCTCAAAGCGCGGGCACCAAGTTACTTTATATGAAAAAACAGGCAGCCTGGGAGGCACGTTAAAGTTTGCAACCAAAGTTAATTTCAAATATTCCCTTGCAAAATTCAGAGATTACCTGATAAGTCAGGTGGAAAAATCGCCTGTTGAAGTGAAACTAAATACGTGTGTTTCACCTGATGAACTTAAAAATCTGGGATATGACGCGGTTATTGTTGCAATTGGAGCAGAACCTTTGGTTCCGCCAATTCCGGGTATTGAACATTCTATTTTTGCAACGAACACATACGGCAATGAAGATATCCTTGGCAACAATGTAATAATAATAGGCGGCGGGCAAGTTGGATGCGAGACGGCATTGCATTTGGCCAGATTGGGTAAAACAGTCACTATACTCGAAATGCGCGATGAAATGGCCCCGGATGCTTCCAGAACCCATCGGGGAGATTTATTGGCTGAAATGAACAAAGAAAAGAATTTGATTCAAATTACCTCTGCAAAATGTATTTCCATAAATCCGGATGGCATTGTTTATGAAAAGAACAATGAAAAATTCACGTTATCTGCAGACAATGTGATTTTAGCAGCAGGCATGAAGCCGCGAACATCAGAGGCTGATGCATTTGCAGGCATTTCGGATATCTACAGGCTCGCCGGTGATTGCGTCAGGGCCAGAACTGTTGAAGCGGCTGTGAGAGAAGGTTATTTTGCAGGTATTAATGTGTAACAGCATTAAAACCATTGAAACTATTGCGGAAAGGGGTCTTATATGAAAAAAGTATATATAGTGGCTGCAAAGAGGACTGCCATCGGCAGTTTTCTCGGGAGCCTGAAGAATGAAAGCGCATCTGACCTGGGTGCTGTGGTATTGAAAAATATAATTGAAGAAACGAAGATTAATCCTGAAAAAATTGATGAAGTTATCATTGGAAATGTTTTACATGCAGGGCAGGGCCAGGGTGTTGGAAGACAGGTAGCTATCAAGGCGGGTATTCCGTTTACCGTACCGGGCTATAGTGTGAATATGGTTTGCGGCAGCGGGATGAAGGCATTAATGACAGGATATGCAAATATTAAGGCTGATATCCATAAATTGGTTGTTGCAGGCGGCGTGGAATCCATGAGCCAGGCCCCATATTTGGCACACGGGAATCTGAGAAATGGGCATAAAATGGGAGACTTCAAATTAACCGATCATATGGTTTTTGATGCACTGACAGATGTGTATGAAGGTTGCCATATGGGGATTACCGCTGAAAACATAAGGAGAAAATATAACATAACCAGAGAAGAACAGGATGAATTTGCGGCTGAATCACAGAAAAGAGCTATAGAAGCAATAAAGTTGGGGAAATTCAAAGATGAAATAGTGCCTTATGAGGTGAAAACCAAAAAGGGCAGCTTTATATTTGATACTGATGAACACCCCAGAGAAGGAACAACAGTTGAAGTTTTAGCAAGGTTAAAGCCGGCTTTTGAAGAAAACGGCACGGTTACTGCCGGAAACTCCTCGGGAATCAACGATGGGGCAGCGATGATCATGCTTGCTTCAGAAGAGATAGTGCGAGAGGAGAATCTTAATCCTATGGCTGAAGTTATTGCCGTTGGACAGGGAGGAGTAGATCCCAGCATAATGGGTCTCGGGCCAACGCCTGCCATCAGGAATGCTTTAAAGATGGCAAAACTAAAGTTGAGCGATATAGATTTATTAGAACTTAATGAAGCTTTTGCTGCTCAGGCTCTGGGTGTTATAAGGGAGCTTTCAAATGAGCATTGTGTCTCTGAGGCGTGGCTGCGGGAAAGAACCAACGTAAATGGTGGAGCAATTGCTCTTGGGCATCCGGTTGGAGTAAGTGGGGCGAGAATAATTGTAACACTTGTTCACGAGATGAAAAAGAGGGGTTCAAAGCTGGGAATTGCTTCGCTGTGCATCGGCGGAGGCATGGGAACTGCTGTAGTAATAAAAAATCTGGGGTGATGCAGGATGAAAAACAAGATAATAGATAAAGAAACATTCAGATCACTATTGAAAGATGATATGACTATCATGTTCGGCGGATTTATGACTGTAGGAACATCTGACGTATTGATTGAGGAAATATTGAAAAGCGGTATAAAGGGCATTACTGCCATCTGCAACGATGCAGGCTTTGAGGACAGGGGCCTTGGCAAGCTTGTAAAAAACGGTCAGGTAAAAAAGCTATATGCTTCACACATAGGCTTAAATCCCCTGGTAGGGAAAATGATGTCGGATGGAACACTGGAAGTTGAACTCAGTCCGCAGGGAACGCTGGTGGAGAGAATAAGATCAGGCGGTGCCGGCCTTGGAGGAGTCTTAACGCCGACTGGAATTGGGACGGATGTGGAAAAGGGGAAACAGATTATAGAAGTTCAAGGCAAAAAATATATTTTAGAAGAGCCTCTAAGAGCTGACATGGCAATAATCAGAGGAAGAGCCGTGGATAGACTGGGCAATGTAGTCTATGCACGAACGGCCAGAAATTTCAATCCTGTAATGGCAACGGCAGCAGATATTGTTGTTGTTGGAGCTGATCAGATTGTGGAAGTGGGCTCGCTGGATCCTGAAGAAATTATTACACCTCATATATTTGTTGATTACATTGTAAAGGAGGACATATAAGATGAAGGAATTGATTGCAAAAAGGGTCGCAAAGGAACTGCATGATGGCGATGTGGTAAATCTAGGGATAGGTCTTCCTACAATGGTGGTTAATTACATTCCGGATGACATTGAGGTGTATCTGCAGTCCGAAAACGGTCTTATCGGTCTGGGGCCAGAACCTACCGGAGAGGATTTTGACAAAAATATTACAAATGCTGGAGGTCAGCCTGTCACTCTTCTTAAAGGCGGAATGTACTTTGACTCAGCAATGTCGTTTGCCATAATCAGGGGAGGGCATGTTGATGTTACAGTCCTTGGTGCACTGCAGGTGGATGAAAAGGGGAACCTTGCAAACTGGATCATTCCTGGCAAGCTTGTGCCGGGGATGGGCGGAGCCATGGATCTTGTAACAGGATCGAAAAAGGTCATCGTGGCAATGCTTCATACCAACAAAGGCGTCCCGAAGATACTTAAAGAATGTACGCTTCCGCTGACAGCCAAAGGGCGGGTTGACATGATTATAACCGAGATGGGCGTGATGAAGATTACGAAGGAAGGCATTCTTCTTGCTGAGCTGAATCCGGAGTATTCCGTAGAAGATATTCAGCGCGCTACGGAAGCCAGGCTTTTGATTCCGGATGATTTGAAGCCCATGGCTGTATAAATAATTATGAATTAATACCAATGTTAAGCCATGGGCTTAACATTGGTAAAAACAGGGAGAACAATACAAAAATAAAAGGGGGAAATTATATGGAGAAATTCAAAAAGCAATTAGCCGCTTTTATTAGTATTGTTTTAATAGTGGGCCTTTTTGGCACTAGCGTTTTTGCGGAAACAACTGAGGTAGATGTTTCAGGTGAAACACCTGCTACGGCTGTAAACGGTGCTGCTAGCACTTTGGAATTAGTTGATTTTGACAAGGTGGACGCGAAGGAAGCTGTAAGTTTATTATTAAAACTGGGATTAATCAACGGCAAAGTTCAGGCTGATAAAAAAGTGGCTTATGAGCCCGACGCCAAACTGACTCGCGCAGAAATAGCAAAACTTGTTGCAAAGGCAGTTACTCTCGTAAGTAAGGAAGAAATTAAGGGAACAAAATCATTTGCCGACATTAAAGGCAACTGGGCTACTGATTACATCCAGTACTGTGCAGATAAGGGCATTATCGATGGCGCGGGCGGCGCATATAATCCCGATAATAATGTAACCGGCCTGGAGACAGCAAAAATGTTGCTGGCTGCTATGGGCGTCGAAGGGCTTACGGGCAGCGATTGGGCTGCCAGGACTGAAGCGGCTGCAAATGAAAAAGGCCTTTTAAAAGGCACTAAAGCCGTAAACGGGACACCCGTTGACCGCGATGATGCAGCGCAATTGATCTACAATGCACTTACCATCAGCGACGGTTCTTCAAAACTGCCGCAGGTAATCGTTGTAAGCGAAACAACTGAAAAAGCATCCTTTACAATCGGCAAGAACACTCTGGTTACAGCACCTGAGTTTAAGCTGGTCACCATGGTGGCAGACGGCAGGGAAACCCAGATGGATGCTGGCACATACAACAACGTGACCCTGGTAGTTACGGATAAGCTGAAGACCAATCCTGCGAGCTTTACCGGCCGCGGCATTGAAGATTACCGAGCTGCTATTTATGTAGACAAGAACGGCTTGAACAAATCTCTATCGGTAACCCAGGCCATTTCAGGTGGGACTTATACAGATACGGAAGCTTCTGGTATTAAGATTGATTCCACCGGAAGGAATTTCAAAGGAATCATTGTAAACGGTGGAGAATACACCGTTAAGGATTCAACCATTAATCTCATCGGCAAAGCCGATGGAAGCGATACAAGCGACTTTACTGGTCTGGGCTCTGCTGTTGCAGCATTCAGCAATGCAAAAGTTACGCTAGATGGAGTTGAGATAAATACTGAAGGTGTTGCCCGAACCGCACTCTTTACAGACAGTGGCGCGGATACCATGATTACTGATTCAAAATTCAAGGTTATGGGCGGAACGCTCTATCCCGGCTATGTGAATACTGCAGACCAGACAAAGATGGTGGCGCCTCCGTGGGTACTTGGCATTACGGGCAATGCACGTGGAACAAACCTGATGGGCAACTTTTCCACTGCAACGGTAGTGCGGACTGAAGCAACAGCCAATCAATGGGGTGTCCTTTCAACCGATTCGGGTTCTAACATGCTTTTAACAGTAGTGGATTCGGTTTTGACATTGCTGGGTGAAGGGCAGAAAGACCCGTACAGCACCAACTACGGCAGCGGCTATGGAACTTATATCATCGGCGATGCACAGGAGTATTTTTACGGAACAACTTTCAACGTAGGAACCTATGCATCTATTCTCACCGGCGGGAAGGCTGTCTATGCGTCCTCCAAATTTGATAAACCACTTGATATCTATCCCCTTAAACAGAAGCTGACAGGCAGAACAAGAACAAATTCCACGGGTGAAGAGGAAGAGGTTTATGATATCGTTAAGGAAGATACACCCGTATTTACCGGTATCACAGGCCAGGGGAAAATCACAACCATAAATTCGGACGCCTTTGGTTTCATGGCTCATAACAACGGCGAGCTCGTAATCACCGACGGGACTGTAGTCAATACCGACAATGCAACATTCCTCATTAAAGCAGGAGATGTTCAACTGACTGTTGAAGACGGTGCACAGCTCAATACAAAAGACGGCGTAATTCTTCAAATGATTGATAACGACGATTCCATAGTGGGTGTAGATTTTTCCCAGGGTGCGCCCAATTTCAACACTGACTTTTATGAAAAAGCCGGTTATCCGGATATCGATTATGATATTGATGTTAAAACCGATGGAGGCAATACAGTCAAGTTCAATGCTACGGACGTCGACCTGAAGGGCAACCTTTACAACGGTACGGGTTATTTCGGCGGCGGACCTGGAGGTGGCTTGCAGCCTGCAGACAAGCTTGAAGTAACATTGGGTAAGGGGGCAACTCTGACAGGAACCATTAGTGCAACATCGGTAATACATGTGGATGAAAATGGGAAACAGAATACACACTTTACTATTAATGAATATTATTACCTTGGCCATGTTGCCAATAAAGTCCATTACAATGGTGGAAATGATATTTCTGTAACCATTAAGGATGGTGCCGTGTGGAATGTTACAGATACTGGCATAATCACCAGCCTCACAGTAGAGGATGGATGCAAAATTAATGGTACAATAAAGGTGGACGGAAGAGAAATGACAGTGGCCGACATCATTGCAAAAGGTGGAACCGTAAAAGGCACTATTGAAGTTTCAAAAAAATAAATCTAAGATGTAATATTATAACTAACTCTATTTAGCTATTTTAATTTAATTTTAAACGATAATTGATTCAATACTGGAATTTTAGTGAAAAGGGAGGCATCATGCATGGCAAGACTGGATGGGAAAATTGCCATTATTACAGGAGGAAATTCAGGTATTGGACGTGCAACTGCTAAACTATTCTGCAAAGAAGGAGCAAAAGTAATTATTGCAGCAAGGCGTACAGAAAAGAATCAGGAAACTGTTCGGGAAATAACTGCTGAAGGCGGGACAATTGTGGATATCCAGGCAGATGTTTCAAAAATGGAAGATTGTAAAAGAATTGTTGAGGAAACTATTAAAAAATTTGAACGTATAGACATATTGGTCAATAATGCTGGCATGGCAGACAGACATATACCAATAAACTTGTGTGCGGAAGAATGGTATGAAAAAGTTGTCAGAGTTGATCAGTTTTCAGTGTTTTATATGTGCAAATATGTACTGGAACATATGGAAAAGCAAGGCAGTGGGTCCATTGTTAATGTTTCTTCAATAGGAAGCCAGGGGATTGCAGGTATTGCATACAGTGCTGCAAAAGCAGCCGTAAACAGCATGACCAGAAATATAGCAATTCAATATGCGGGTACAGGTATCAGATGCAATGCTGTTGCTCCTGGCCCGACTCCAACAGAACTGAATTCACCAGAACAATTCAAATTATTTAATAAAGAATTTGCAGCAGTCTGTGGAAGGCATATTGATTTAACATTACCAGAAGCACAACCTGAAGATCAGGCTGAAGCAATATTATTCTTTGCCAGTGATGCGTCTAAAGCAATTACAGGTCAAATTCTATATGTAGACAACGGAGTACTTGTTATTTGTTAGCCAGAGTTTACGAAAAACGAACAAAACAATACAAAAAACACGTTTAAAGTCAACAATTTGAATGGGCGATATGTATTTATATTACCTAACCTGACATAGCCAGAACAAGAAAATGATTTTTCAATGAGTTGTTGAATATATAATATAAGCTTAGTTTGCAAAGTAATAGGTTTATATGCAAGCTTTAAGAGCCGGGACAGCTTCCCGGCTCTTAAAGCTTAACCGTCTTGGATTCGCCCGTCATGGAACAAAAAACAGCTTCGCCGTCTTCTACATAAAACACCTCAAATATCGTATCATCCGCCGAGTACATTTTTTTGAGCGAAGGCATTACCTCCAGAGCCTTAGCTTTTGCGGCATAAGTGGAATTAAACACGGCTTTTCCCGTAAGGCGCATCCATTTTCCATCGGGCGACGCAGTTGATACCTCAAAATACGGGTTTTCTTTTAACTGCCTGTATACATTCTTCTGGTTGTTTGTGCAGAAATAAAGCCTTCCTTCATACTCCATTACAAAACCGAAAGGCCGCACCCTGGGCTTATCGCCATCGACAGTGGCGATGTAAAACGTGGGGTTGTCGGTTAAAAACTTGAGGACTTCCTTCATGCCGTCATCCATAAACATGACCCCCTTGCTAATATTTTTATATCTGATATTATTGTAAGTGAAACACATAAAATATCAAGTACACAGTTTTTTCATATCAAGTCAGTAATTCATGAGCAAAGGGGATACACAATGAGCGGCAAAGAACAATTATCAGAGGGGATCAATGCTTGCCCTGTAACATATGCATTAAAGCTTATAGGTGGAAAATGGAAGATTCCGATACTGTGGGTGCTCAGCCAAAACGGGACAATGCGATATAACGAGTTAAAAAGAAGAATATCAGGTATAACAAACATGATGCTTACGCAATCTTTGAAAGATTTGGAGGCAAACGGCTTAATTAAACGTGTTCAATACATGGAGATACCTCCACGTGTCGAGTATTCTCTAACCGATGCTGGCATGAGTCTGCTGCCGGCGCTCGCCGAGCTCGCCAGATGGGGAACAGAACAAATGAAGCAATATAACAATAAATGTGATATTGCAGGTGGGAATACATCCCAATAAAGTTAAACGGTCTATTGACATCTTGATTGCCAAAGCTGTAATTGAAAAGATGGCCAGAGGAAGTTATATTTTTGTGGAGCCCATGTTTCAGCAGTACATATTGAGAGAAGACAAGAGGATATAGTAAGTAAAATTTCCAGCAACGGCCGTCTTTTCTAACCTTTATGATGGTATCAACTATGATGAAAGGATAGTTTTTTTCTCTAAGAGACCTTGAATTCCAGGCAGTTACAATAGGGTCAAGGCTTTTACAAAGCTCAGAAATTGTAAATTTTGAAAACTCTGTCCCGCAAAGCTCGTAAGTGATTTCTTCAATCTCTGGTGACTAAATTCCTTGGATAGTAGCCATTTACGATAGTCTTGTCTTTCTTCGGTTCTTTCATAAGATTCGGCTTTGATTTACTCGGTGGCCTGGGCTTGCAGTATTTGATTGAGTACTGATGCATAGGCTTTCAATAGAAGTGAAGTTAGCGCAGCACAACCTGCTGTGCTATAATGTGGCTATAATATAATGAGTTTGGAGGGATAATTTTGAATGATCTTGTTGACAAGAAGATCGAACGCTATGAAACTTTACTACGAGAGATGTGGGCTGCGTCCGAGAAGTACCCTCGGGGCGTTTTCTGTGAAACTTTTGGTGGAAAGGGTTGTGTGGGATATTTCTACGGAGTATAGGGAAATAGAACTGCTGCACTACGATGAGGGCAGGATATCGTGTGCAGAAATGGCGGCCAGTATGAAGGAAAATCCAAACCTGCCGGTTGATGATATGTTCATGAAGTTTATTACAAGATATGTGGAAATTCTGGCCAGGCTTATTGGTTGTGAAAAAGCGGACAAAATAGCGAAGAAACTGAAAGAGGAATTCGGGAATATTCCTTTTGACTCAAAGGAGGAATAAGAGATGGAGAAATTGAAAACAGGTATTAAAAATCTTGATGGCATTATTTCTGGCGGTATACCTTTGTATTCGCTGAACATTGTTTCCGGTTCTCCGGGCAGCGGGAAAACGATATTCGTTCAAAACATTATTTTTAACAGCGCAAGGAACGGTCTTAAAAGTTTATACCTGACTACTATCTCTGAATCACAATTCAAGATGGTAAGGCATTTACAGGAATTTGAGTTTTTTTCGGACGATTTCCTGGGGGACAAGTTTATTTACAGTGATCTGGGAGCTGTTCTGCGCAAACAGGGCACCGAGAAGGTTCTTGAATACCTTACCGAAATGATCAAAAGACATCAACCCAATATACTTGTAATCGACAGTTTCAAGGCCATAAGAGACATCTTTCCGGATGAGAAGACTTTTAAGGCTTTTGTTTTTGACCTGGCTGCTGCTTTATCGATATGGGAGGTTACTGTGTTTCTCGTGGGCGAGTATGAAGAAAAAGAACTCACTCTCTTAAGTGAATTTGCTATTGCTGATGGGATTTTTCACCTTTACGGTCAGGAAGAAAAAAGGTTTCAAAAAAGGTATTTGCGTATTCTGAAGATGAGAGGTACCAATTTTGAACAAGGAGAGCACCTGTTTCAAATCAGCCCTGCAGGAATAGAAGTCTATCCGAGGATAAAGCCGGAGGGCAAAGAACTCCAGTACGAGGTCAAACCGGGGAAAAAAGGATTCGGAATCACAGGCCTGGATGAAATGCTGAATGGTGGATTTAGAGAAGGTACTATTACGCTCATTACCGGCGGCACAGGTACGGGTAAAACCGCCCTTGCACTTAAATTTTTACTGGATGGGGCTGAAAAAGGCGAAAATGGGCTGTTTCTTTCTTTTGAAGAGCCGGTTTCTCAGCTTATAGATAACGCCCACCATCTGGGATGGGAGACGGATAAATATCTGGCAGACGGCCGCCTTGATATCAAGTTTATTTCTCCAATAGAACTGGACGTAGATAAACACGCTTTTGAAATACTGGACATGGTCAGCAATAAGAAGATAGATAGGCTTGTTATTGACAGCATATCTTCTTTTGAAAGCAGCGTTTCTGATATACAAAAGTATAAAGATTATCTTTGGGCAATAGCACAGCAGATCAAAAGGCGGCATATCACTGTTATATTTACTGTACTAAACGAAGACCTCTTTTCACCTGCTTCAGTAACAAAAAATCAAATATCTTTGTTAGCCGATAATATAATTATTCTCCGCTACGTGGAAGAAAATTCAAGCATCAAAAAAGTTTTAGGAATCCTTAAAGCCCGTGGTACCAACCACGACAGAGACATTAGAGAATACGAGATTACCCTGAATGGAATAAATGTTCTCGGAAAGTTAGATAAAGCAAATATGTTGAGATGAGGTGGGTTAATTGCCGACAAACCTTTTACTAAGTGTTTCGTTAAAATATTGGCAGGATTTTCAGGATACTCTTGCAAGAATAATGGATGCGAACATTTACATCTTTGATACAAATGGCAACTCCTTTTCCCAATTCAGTCGAGAACCTGAATTATGCCAGAATGTAAACAAAGGAGAAAAGATCTGCAACGAAAAGTGCGTCCATTTTTATAAAGAAATCTTGGGTTCGTTGAAAAATAAAGGCATATTTACATGCCCTTACGGGATTAAACTTTATGCCTATCGCCTGGGCACTTATGCTCAAAAGATAGGCTTTCTTATCGTTGCTCCTACCAGGATAAGAACCCGGGCAGGTAGCGAGGAAGAAAATGCTTTTATCACCAAAGCGCACAGCATTTACCAGACTATCAATGAAGTTCTTAAGGCCATCCTTGAAAAAAACCTTTTAGGATTACGAAGTCTTGAGCTAAACAGCATTTATGAAATCAGCCGCCTGTTGACCTCAACCGTCGAACTGGATAAGGTTATGGACCTCATAACGAATTCCCTGATCATAATATATAAGGCTGAACTGGGTTTTGTTGGCCTTCGAGAGGGTGATAAAATAAGGATAGCTCAGGCCAAAGGTGATCACGGCGACCTTTCGATAGGTAAGGAATGGCCGATGGTACAGCCGTTGATTGAAAATGTTTTTTCCAAAGTTGAGCCGTCATTTCTGAGTATTGATGAATTAATGACCTTACCGGGCCTTTCCGATTTGGAGCTTGATTCCAAGAATAAAATCATGGTTTATCCACTATGGACATCTTTGGGAGCTGTCGGCCTGTTAGGTATAGTGTTTTCACCTGATTCGATGGATGACAACGATACCAGAAACCTGCAGATTTATGCGAACTTTGCTGCGATAGCTTTGGCTAACGCAAAACTTGTAAGCCGACTGGAAAAAGAAGCTGAAACCGACTTTTTGACAGGGTTTTTTAATAAGCGTATAATCCGCAACATACTGGTTAATGAACTCGAGAGGACAATCAGGTACGGCATTCCTTTAACGGTTATTTTCCTGGATATTGATAACTTCAAGACTTACAATGACACCTTTGGCCATGTTGCCGGCGATGTGGTGCTGCAGAAGACGGCAGATATAATAAAAAACTCTATAAGGACAGTGGATATTGCGGGGCGCTTCGGAGGCGAGGAGTTTGTAATTATTCTTCCTGGGACAAAAGAAGAAGGCGCTGTCGCAGTTGCTGAAAGAATACGAAAATCTATAGAGACCTATCCTTTCCCACATCGCAAAGTTACTGCAAGCCTGGGTATAGCCTTAGCAAAAAACAGTGATTCTGTTGATTCCCTGCTTGAAAAGGCAGATCAGGCCCTGTATCAAGCAAAAAGACAAGGAAAAAACCGCTTTTACCTGGCCCCATCGTAACAATATCATCTTAAATTGGCTTAAAACAAACACAGGTCAAGCACTTTTTGGTTTCCCAGATTAAAGCTGTAAAGACATTATTGATGCGGTCTCAGGAAACTTTATGCCTTCACCGGTGCGTGAGTCTAATGAGAGACCTTATTATCCGCGACTTTATGTTGTTGCAGATGCCAAATCTGGTAGTATAATAGATTATGAAGTGTATAAAAATGCAAAAGATGATGCTGATGTTTCCCGTAAATAGAATGATAGACATGTTTCTAAATAAAGGATTACTGAGCGAAATACATGTCAGGGACGAACGTATGGCTGCGATATTAGGTGACCTTTGCAAAAAGACAGGTGTTAAAATGAGAATAACTAATGTTCTGCCAGATGTTTATTTTTTTATTAATGAAATGGATAAAAATATGTAAGAAATATTTCCCGTTTTTTGTGGGGATTAAGTCTGGAGGTTGTAAAGAATTATGAAAAGCTATAGAAAAGAATTATGGTTTAACACAACTTCTAGAAGAGAATTCATTAATATTACTCCTCAAGTTGAAGAGTGTTTAAAGGAGAGCGGTATTAAAGAAGGATTGCTTTTATGTAACGCAATGCACATTACTTCAAGTGTTTTTATAAATGATGATGAATCCGGCTTACATCGAGATTTTGAAAGGTTTTTAGAAAAGTTGGCTCCTGAAAAGCCTTATGACCAATATGAGCACAATGTTTTTGAAGATAATGCAGATGCTCATTTAAAAAGAACTATAATGGGCAGAGAAATTGTCGTGGCGATTAGTTAGATTTTGGGCCATGGGAACAAATTTTTTACGGGGAGTTTGACGGAAGAAGAAGGAAAAGAGTTTTGGTGAAAATCATCGGTGAGTAAGAAAAAAGCTTAATAAAGTATTTACAAATGCGGCTCAAATCATCAGCATACTAAATATTGTAACTCATTTTGTACTGGCATGATAAGCTTCTTTATGATCAAAATTAATATTTTTTATATTTTATCAGTTCATAAAGAAAAAAGTCAGTAGTATTTTTATTCCTTTATATGTCTATAGTAAATTGGAATTTGACGTAATCCTGATCTCTAAAACTGGTATTATTGACAAAAACGGGGCTTTGTGGTATTATAATATATTGCATGATTATATGCAAATTTCATGCCACGGACTCTTTTTTTATCCCTTCTGTATAATGTTCCCTGTTTTGGGAGATAGTATAATAGATAGTCCCGCCTAAATCCGGTGAAAACCGGGTTTGAGGGGCCATTTTTGGCTTTTGGCTGTTTAAAATAAAAAGGGGTGAGAAAAACTAATGGTTCATCCTGTAAAAGTAGGGGAACGCACCCGATGGAGTTTTTCAAAAATCGAAGAAGTTATGAGCATGCCCGATCTTATCGAAATCCAGAAGGATTCGTATAAGTGGTTTCTGGATGAAGGGCTGGCGGAGGTTTTTAAGGATATTTCACCCATAGAGGATTTTACCGGGAATCTTGTACTGGAGTTCATCGATTACACCCTGGAGAATAATCCCAAATATTCAGTGGATGAATGCCGGGAGAGGGATGTCACCTATGCCGTGCCTCTCAAGGTTAAAGTGAGGCTCATAAACAAGGAGACCGGCGAGGTAAAAGAACAGGAAGTCTTTATGGGCGATTTTCCTCTTATGACCGAAAACGGTACTTTTATTATCAACGGGGCAGAAAGGGTCATAGTAAGTCAGTTGGTCCGTTCGCCGGGGGTATACTTTGACCGACAGAGGGATAAGAACGGCAGGGACCTGTTTGCCGGTACCATCATCCCCAACAGGGGTGCCTGGCTGGAAATGGAGACGGATTCAAATGAGGTTATCTACGTGAGAGTAGACAGGACAAGAAAGGTTCCCATCACCACACTTCTTAGAGCTCTGGGTTACGGCAGCAACTCCCAGATTATGGAACTTCTGGGTGAGGATGAAAAAATCCTTCGCACCTTTGAAAAAGACAATACCGAAAATCAAAACGAAGCTCTTCTTGAAATATATAAAAGGCTGAGGCCCGGTGAACCCCCTACGGTGGAAAACGCCAGGGCCCTGCTGGAATCTCTGTTTTTTGACCCCAAGAGATATGACCTGGCCCATGTGGGGCGCTATAAATTCAATAAGAAGTTAAGGCTCAGAAACCGCATTGTGGGTAAAATCAGCGCCGAAAATGTGGAAGATCCAAAGACCGGCGAGATCGTGCTTAAAAAAGGCGAAAGAATTACCAGGAAGATGGCAGAAACCCTGGAATCCCTTAAGATAAAAGAAATAAAGGTCCTGGTTGTGGAAGATAGGGCGGAATCCAGGGAAAAAGCCGTAAAGGTAATAAGCAACGGTTATTCTGATGATAGCCGTGACGGATTCTCTACCGAGAAACATATTACTGTTGAAGATATAGTAGCATCTATAAATTACCTCTTAAATCTTTCTTATGGCATCGGGGATATCGACGATATCGACCATCTGGGCAACCGCCGCCTGCGGTCGGTAGGAGAACTGCTCCAGAACCAGTTCAGGATTGGCCTCGCCCGCATGGAAAGGGTGGTCAAAGAAAGGATGACCATCCAGGATGTGGACACAATAACGCCTCAAGGGCTTATCAATATAAGGCCTGTGGTAGCTGCCATAAAGGAATTTTTCGGTTCAAGCCAGCTTTCCCAGTTTATGGACCAGACCAATCCCCTGGCGGAGCTCACTCACAAGAGAAGGCTCAGCGCCCTGGGGCCTGGCGGTCTGTCCCGGGAGAGGGCCGGTTTTGAAGTGCGCGATGTGCATCATTCCCATTATGGCCGCATGTGCCCCATAGAGACCCCTGAAGGTCCCAACATCGGCCTCATCGGTTCTCTCAGTACCTATGCCAGGGTAAACCAGTACGGATTTATCGAGACCCCCTACCGCAAAGTCGATAAGGAACGGGGGGTTGTTACCGATGAAGTAGAATACCTCACAGCCGATGAAGAAGAGGCCTTTATCATAGCCCAGGCCAACGCACCGCTGGATGAGGAAGGCAGGTTTATCCAGAAGAGGATCACAGCCCGCCACAGGGAGGAAACCGTAGTGGTACCCGCAGAAGATGTGGACTATATGGACGTTTCCCCGAAGCAGCTGGTCAGTGTGGCCACGGCCATGATTCCCTTCCTGGAGCACGATGATGCCAACAGAGCTTTGATGGGTTCCAACATGCAGCGCCAGGCGGTGCCGCTTTTAATCACCGATGCACCCCTTGTAGGCACCGGCATAGAATATAAGGCAGCCGTAGACTCCGGCGTAATGATCCTGGCAAGAAATGAAGGGGTTGTGGAAAGGGTCACCGGCCGGGAAATAGAGGTAAGAAGGGACATCGACGGCGGCCTGGATGTATATAAAGTTCATAAATTCATGAGATCCAACCAGGGAACATGCATAAACCAGAGACCTATAGTTAAGAAAGGCCAGAGGGTGACCAAGGGGCAGCCCATAGCCGATGGTCCCTCCACGGACCATGGCGAGCTGGCCCTCGGGCGCAATGTGCTGGTGGCATTCATGCCCTGGGAAGGTTACAACTATGAGGATGCCATTTTGCTGTCCGAACGCCTTGTAAAAGACGATGTGTTTACATCAATTCACATAGAGCAGTATGAAGCCGAAGCACGGGATACCAAGCTGGGCCCCGAGGAAATCACGCGGGATGTGCCCAATGTGGGTGAAGAAGCCCTGAAGGACCTGGATGAAAGAGGGATCATAAGGATAGGAGCAGAGGTCAGGGCCGGCGACATTCTGGTAGGAAAAGTAACACCGAAAGGTGAGACCGAGCTTACTGCCGAGGAGAGGCTGCTGCGTGCCATCTTCGGTGAGAAAGCCCGGGAAGTTCGGGACACCTCTCTTCGGGTTCCTCACGGCGAATATGGTATCGTTGTGGATGTCAAGGTTTTCACCCGAGAAAATGGAGATGAGCTTCCTCCGGGAGTAAATGAGATGGTAAGGGTTTACATCGCCCAGAAGAGGAAGATATCCGAGGGTGACAAGATGGCGGGACGCCATGGAAACAAGGGTGTCATTTCCAGAATACTTCCTGTTGAAGATATGCCCTTCCTGCCTGACGGCACCCCGGTAGATATAGTTTTAAATCCTCTGGGTGTCCCTTCCCGTATGAACATAGGGCAGGTGCTGGAAACACACCTGGGTTGGGCAGCCAAAGCCCTGGGATGGTATGTGGCCACACCTGTATTTGACGGCGCCAGGGAGGAAGAGATAATAGAAACTCTCAAGAAAGCAGGACTACCTGAGGATGGAAAGACCAACCTCAGGGATGGGCGCTCGGGAGAATATTTTGACCGCAGGGTTACCGTGGGCTACATGTACATGCTAAAACTGGCCCACCTGGTGGATGACAAGATCCACGCCCGTTCTACAGGGCCATACTCCCTGGTTACCCAGCAGCCTCTGGGAGGCAAAGCCCAGTTCGGCGGCCAGAGGTTTGGAGAAATGGAAGTCTGGGCTCTCGAAGCTTATGGTGCCAGCTTTACATTGCAGGAACTTTTGACGGTCAAATCCGACGATGTGCTGGGCAGGGTGAAAACCTATGAAGCTATAGTCAAGGGTGAAAATGTTCCGGAACCCGGCATACCGGAAGCCTTTAAAGTTCTCATCAAAGAACTTCAATCCCTGTGCCTTGACGTGAAGATACTGTCGGAAGATGCCAAAGAGATTGAAATCAAGGAGACCGATGACGATGAGGAAGAACAGCCCCTGGATGTGAACATGGAGGGTATGGAAGACGAAGGCCGGCCCGATAGGGATTATGAGGAACGGGAGGAAGGCGAGGAGGAAGAGGAACCCGAAGAGGTTGACGAAGAAGACATCATTTATGATGATTACACCGAGGACGACGATAAAACAGATTTCGACGATGACGTGGATTTAAATGACGAAGACCTGGAAAAAGACTTTATCCCCGGCAAGTATGACGATGACGATACCGATGAATTTTAATATCTAACCTCGAACTTCGAATATCGAAAATGAAGGGAGAGAAACAGTTGCTGGAACTCAATTTCTTTGACTCCATCAAGATCGGCCTGGCATCCCCCGAACAGATCAGGGAATGGTCCAAGGGGGAAGTTAAAAAGCCCGAGACCATCAATTACAGGACCCTCAAGCCTGAAAAACAGGGCCTGTTCTGTGAGAGGATATTTGGCCCTATAAAAGACTGGGAATGCCACTGCGGCAAGTACAAGAGAGTAAGGTACAAAGGCGTGGTGTGCGATCGCTGCGGTGTAGAAGTTACCAAGTCCAAAGTGCGGCGTGAAAGAATGGGTCACATAGAACTTGCGGCTCCGGTTTCACACATATGGTTTTTAAAAGGCATACCCAGCCGCATAGGTCTCATACTGGACATGTCCCCAAGGTCACTGGAGAAAATCATATATTTTGCATCATATGTAGTTATAGATGCGGGCAATACACCTCTGGCAAAAAAACAGCTCTTAAACGAAAAGGAATACCGGGAATACAGAGACAAATATGGCAATGCTTTCAAAGCCGGTATGGGTGCAGAAGCCGTAAAGGAGCTTTTGGAAGAAATAGACCTTGAAAAACTTGCCAAAGAGCTGAGAGTTGAACTCAAGGATGCCAACGGCCAGAAAAAGGTCAGGATATTGAGGCGCCTGGAAGTGGTGGAAGCCTTCAGAAAATCGGGCAACAGGCCTGAATGGATGATTTTGGAGGTCATCCCCGTAATACCACCGGACCTGAGGCCCATGGTGCAGCTTGATGGTGGCCGCTTTGCCACATCGGACCTCAATGACCTTTACAGAAGGGTCATCAACAGAAATAACCGCTTGAAGAGGCTTCTGGATTTGGGAGCTCCCGACATCATTGTAAGAAATGAAAAACGTATGCTTCAGGAAGCAGTGGACGCCTTGATTGATAACGGCAGGAGAGGGCGGCCGGTAACAGGCCCCGGCAATAGGCCCTTAAAATCCCTGAGCGATATGCTCAAGGGTAAACAGGGCCGTTTCCGCCAGAACCTTTTAGGAAAACGCGTGGACTATTCCGGGCGTTCTGTCATAGTGGTAGGTCCTGAGCTCAAACTTTACCAGTGCGGCCTTCCTAAGGAAATGGCGCTGGAGTTGTTTAAACCTTTTGTGATGAAAAAGCTGGTAACGGATGGATATGCTCACAACATTAAGAGTGCGAAACGCATGGTGGAAAGGGTAAAACCCGAGGTCTGGGATGTGCTGGAGGATGTTATAAAAGAGCATCCGGTCATGCTCAATAGGGCTCCCACCCTGCACAGACTGGGCATTCAGGCTTTTGAGCCGGTGCTGGTGGAGGGAAGGGCCATACAGATTCATCCCCTGGTATGTACTGCATATAACGCCGACTTCGACGGAGACCAGATGGCGGTACATTTGCCCCTTTCTGCCGAAGCTCAGGCTGAGGCAAGGCTTTTGATGCTTTCGACCAATAATATACTAAAGCCCCAGGATGGGAAACCCGTGGTTACCCCAACACAGGATATGGTCTTAGGTTCCTATTACCTCACCATAGAGAGGCCGGGAGAAAAGGGGGAAGGCAAGTATTTTTCAAGTCCCGAAGAAGCTTTGCTGGCATATGATATGGGTGAAGTAGGACTTCATGCCATGGTAAATGTGCGCATGACAAGGGTCATAGGTGGAAAACAACGCACCAGGATTATAAAGACTACACCCGGTCGGATTATATTTAATGAAGGTATACCCCAGGACCTGGGTTTTGTAGACAGGTCCATAGAGGAAAACCTTTTTGAACTGGAGCTCAACACCCTGGTAGATAAGGGGAAACTGGGAGAAATAGTGGACAGGTGCTATCGCAAGCACGGTACAACGGTTACTGCGGAAGTTCTCGATAGAATAAAGAAAAAGGGTTATGATTACGCCACAAAGGCAGGCATAACCATAGGGGTCACCGACATAGAGGTACCCTCGGAAAAGGAAAAGATATTGTCCGAAGCCGATGAAAAGGTTGACCAGGTAGAGCTTCTCTACCGCCGGGGTTTGATTTCCGATGAGGAAAGATATGAAAAGACCATTGAAATATGGAACAATGCCACCGACAGGGTTACGGAAAGCCTCATGAATTCCCTGGACAAATTTAACTCCGTATACATGATGGCGAACTCTGGTGCCCGAGGCAACAAGCAACAGATAAGGCAGCTGGCAGGCATGCGCGGCCTTATGGCAGACCCCTCTGGAAGAATTATAGACCTTCCCATCAAGGCGAATTTCCGGGAAGGCCTCACGGTGCTGGAATACTTCATTTCCACCCATGGCGCCAGGAAGGGTCTTGCAGATACGGCCTTGAGGACCGCAGACTCCGGTTATCTGACCCGCCGTTTGGTGGATGTGAGTCATAATGTCATAGTCAGGGAAATTGACTGCGGTACCAACGAAGGCATCACAGTAAAGGCCATCAAGGACGGCAGCGAAGTGATAGAATCCCTGAAGGAACGTATCGAAGGCCGGTGCGCCCTGGAGAATGTGAAACATCCGGAAACCGGTGAAGTGATTGTCCGGGCTAACGAGCTCATCACCGACGAAATGGCCGACAAAATTATAAAAGCCGGTATTAATGAGGTAAAAATCCGGTCGGTGCTCACCTGCAGGACGCGGCACGGGGTATGCACCAAGTGCTACGGCAAAAACCTGGCCACCGGCAAACCGGTTAATATCGGTGAGGCCGTGGGCATCATAGCGGCCCAGTCTATAGGTGAGCCCGGAACGCAGCTTACCATGCGGACCTTCCACACTGGAGGTGTGGCAGGCCAGGATATTACTCAGGGTCTTCCCAGGGTTGAGGAACTTTTTGAAGCCCGCAAGCCTAAAGGCCAGGCAATTATTTCCGAAGTGGGAGGTACCGTCAAAATCTTAGAGAGCAAGAAAAAGCGCGAGGTGGAAATAACCACCGACACCGGTGAAACCAGGGTATATCAGGTTCCTTACGGCGCCAGGTTAAAGGTGGAAAACGGCATGGTGATTGAAGCCGGAGATGAACTGTGCGAGGGCTCCGTAAACCCCCACGATATATTGAAGATCAAGGGTATCCGAGGAGTGCAAATGTACCTGTTGCAGGAAGTGCTGAGGGTTTACAGGCTTCAGGGCGTGGATATAAATGATAAGCATATTGAGATTATCATCCGCCAGATGCTATGCAAAGTAAAAGTTGAAAATCCCGGTGATACCGACTTGCTCCCCGGAGAGCTTATAGATGTATTTGAATTCGAAGATCTAAATGAGAAGGCAATACAGGAAGGCAAAAAACCGGCGGAAGCAAGAAGGGTGCTTCTGGGTATCACCAAAGCATCTCTTGCTACCGACTCCTTCCTGTCGGCGGTTTCCTTCCAGGAAACTACCAGAGTGCTGACCGAAGCCGCCATCAAGGGTAAGGTGGACCCACTGCTGGGTCTTAAGGAAAATGTCATCATCGGTAAGCTGATTCCGGCAGGCACCGGGATGAGCCGCTACAGAAACGTGAAGATATATCCGGCGGACCAGCAGCCGCAAGAGCAAAAGCTCTGAATTACTAATTGACAGCTAAAACCTATGATGATAAAATATATGGGTGTGTTTTATTAGCTCTCTTTAAAAGTAAAGGGGAGGGCGAGAAAATGCTTGAAAAATTAAAAGAGGCTCCCTCTAAAACCATAGGAACAAAACAGACATTAAAAGCGCTGGAAAGGGATAAAGTCGCAGTGGTTTTTTTAGCCCAGGATGCTGAAGAGCATGTAGTTTCCAGCCTAAAAGAATTGTGTCTGAAAAAAGGCATTCAGATCGTTCCTGTGGCCACCATGAAAGAGCTGGGGGATGCCTGCGGAATCCAGGTAGGGGCGGCATCGGCTGCAATTTTAAAACAATAATTTGCTTTTAAGATGCCCCTATGAGGGGCATCTTTTTTAATTTAATGGAAGGAGGTGTGACAGTGCCGACCATAAATCAGCTAATAAGAAAAGGTAGACAGAAAGTGGAGTATAAATCTACAGCTCCAGCCCTGAAGGGTTCTCCTCAAAAGAGAGGGGTTTGCACGGTGGTGAAGACAACGACCCCCAAGAAACCCAACTCTGCCTTGAGAAAAATCGCAAGGGTGAGGCTTACCAATGGCATCGAAGTAACGGCTTATATACCCGGTATCGGCCATAACCTTCAGGAGCACTCCGTAGTCATGATAAGAGGAGGCAGGGTGAAGGACCTTCCCGGCGTGAGATACCACATAATCCGAGGAACTCTTGATACAGCCGGAGTCGCCAACCGTAAACAGGCAAGATCGCTTTACGGAGCTAAAAGACCCAAAAAATAGCAGTTAAAGGAGGGATAAGATGCCAAGACGCGGTCATGTAGCGCGCAGAGACGTGCCCCAGGACCCATTATACCGGGACAAGATGGTCACAAGGCTTATAAACAAGGTCATGTATGATGGGAAAAAGGGTATCGCTCAGAAGATATGCTATGGCGCCTTTGACATTATAAACAAAAAGACCGGCAAGGACCCCATGGAAGTTTTCCAGGAAGCCATGAAAAATGTCATGCCGGTTCTGGAAGTCAGACCCAGGCGTGTGGGCGGCGCCACCTACCAGGTTCCTATGGAAGTCAGGCAGGACAGAAGGCAGGCTCTGGGAATAAGGTGGTTGGTGGATTATGCTCGGGCCAGGGGAGAAAGGACCATGAGAGAAAAGCTGGCGGCTGAAATCATGGATGCTGCCAATGGTACAGGCGGAGCAGTTAAGAAAAAAGAGGAAACGCACAAGATGGCAGAGGCCAACAAGGCATTTGCACATTACAGGTGGTAGAAAGCACTGAACTTCAAGGGAAACTTAGCGGAAAGGAGTGTAAATTGTGCCTAGGCAAGTACCACTAGACAGGCTACGAAATATAGGTATAATGGCGCATATTGATGCCGGTAAGACCACAACTACGGAACGGATACTGTTCTATACCGGCAAAGTCCACAAAATGGGAGAGGTCCACGAAGGTTCAGCGGTAATGGACTGGATGGAGCAGGAGCAGGAAAGAGGAATAACCATCACTTCAGCTGCAACTACATGTTACTGGAAGGACCATCGCATAAATATTATCGATACGCCAGGGCACGTGGATTTTACGGTGGAGGTAGAGCGTTCGCTGCGGGTTCTCGACGGTTCAGTGGCTGTGTTTTGTGCTAAAGGAGGCGTGGAGCCTCAGTCAGAAACAGTATGGCGTCAGGCCGACAAATACCGTGTTCCCAGGATAGCCTATGTTAACAAGATGGATATCATGGGCGCGGATTTCTATAATGTCATTGAGATGATGAAGGAGAGACTGGGGGCTCATCCCGTTCCGATACAGCTCCCTATAGGCAGTGAAGATAGTTTCAAGGGAATCATAGACCTGGTTCGTCAAAAGGCCTATATCTACACCAATGACCTCGGCACCGAAATCCAGGAAACTGAGATTCCGGAAGATATGAAGGAAAAGGTCCGCGAATACAGAGAAAAGATGCTGGAAGCTGTTTCTGATGTGGATGAAGAAATAATGATGAAGTACCTGGAGGGCGAAGAGATTTCCGTAGAGGAAATCAAAAGAGCCATTCGAAAGGCATGCGTGGAGGTAAAAATAACTCCTGTGCTGTGCGGTTCCTCTTACAGGAACAAGGGCGTGCAGCTTCTGTTGGATGCGGTGGTGGAATACCTTCCATCTCCTCTGGATATTCCGCCGGTTAAGGGTATTTCTCCGGATACCGGGGAGGAAATTCCAAGGCATGCCAGCGATGATGAACCCTTTTCAGCTCTTGCATTTAAGATCATGAGTGACCCTTATGTAGGTAAGCTGACATATTTCAGGGTTTATTCCGGAAAATTGAAATCAGGTTCCTACGTGTATAATTCCACCAAGAATAAGAAGGAGAGAATAGGCCGGATACTTTACATGCATGCCAATCACCGGCAGGAAGTGGAAGAAATTATGACCGGGGATATAGTGGCGGCCGTAGGACTTAAAGATACTACCACCGGCGATACTCTCTGTAGCGAAGAACAACCTATAATATTGGAATCCATGCAGTTCCCCGAACCGGTTATATCGGTGGCCATAGAACCCAAGACAAAAGCCGACCAGGAAAAAATGGGGATAGCCCTGCAGAAATTGGCGGAGGAGGATCCCACATTTAAAACCCATACCGACCAGGAAACAGGCCAGACCATCATTTCGGGCATGGGAGAATTACATCTGGAGATCATAGTCGACAGGATGTTCAGGGAATTTAAAGTGGAGGCTAATGTGGGCAAACCCCAGGTGGCTTATAAGGAGACCATACGCAAGGCTGTAAAATCCGAAGGCAAATTCATACGGCAATCCGGTGGCAGAGGCCAGTACGGCCATGTATGGATCGAAATTGAGCCTCTGGAGCCCGGAAAGGGATATGAGTTTGAGAACAAGATTGTAGGTGGCATCATACCCAAGGAATACATCCCCGCTGTAGACGCTGGCATCCGGGAAGCTCTGGAAAACGGTGTGCTGGCCGGATATCCCGTGGTAGATGTGAAAGCCACACTCTATGATGGTTCATACCATGAGGTAGACTCTTCAGAAATGGCCTTTAAAATAGCGGGTTCCATGGCATTCAAGGAAGGCATGAAGAAGGCTCAGCCGGTACTTCTCGAGCCTATCATGAAGGTAGAAGTGGTGGTGCCGGAGGAGTATATGGGAGATGTAATCGGAGATGTCAACTCCCGCAGGGGTCACATCGAAGGTATAGAACCCAGGGGAGGAGCCCAGGTTATAAGAGGTTTTGTGCCGTTGGCCGAGATGTTCGGCTATGCCACCGATTTGAGGTCAAAGACCCAGGGGCGCGGCACCTATACCATGCAGTTTTCACATTATGCAGAAGTGCCGAAGAGCATTGCAGAGTCCATTATCAACAAGTAAAAAGTTTCATAAGGAGGATAAAAATGGCAAAGCAAAAATATGAAAGGACAAAACCCCATGTAAACATTGGAACCATAGGTCACGTAGACCATGGCAAAACCACCCTCACAGCAGCCATCACAAAAGTGCTGGCCAACAGCGGGCTATCGGACTTCGTACCCTTTGACCAGATAGACAAAGCCCCCGAAGAAAGGGAGCGCGGAATCACCATAGCCACAGCCCACGTAGAATACCAGACCGAAAAGAGGCACTACGCCCACGTAGACTGTCCGGGCCACGCCGACTACGTAAAGAACATGATAACAGGAGCCGCCCAGATGGACGGAGCCATACTGGTAGTATCCGCCGCCGACGGCCCCATGCCCCAGACAAGAGAACACATCCTTCTGGCAAGACAGGTAGGCGTGCCCTACATCGTAGTATTTTTAAACAAAATAGACATGGTAGATGACCCAGAACTCCTGGAACTGGTAGAAATGGAAATAAGAGAACTTCTGTCATCCTACGAATTTCCGGGAGACGACATACCCATCGTGCCCGGCTCCGCATTAAAAGCACTGGAATGCGGCTGCGGCAAGAGGGAATGCGAATGGTGCGGCAAGATATGGAACCTCATGGACGCAGTAGACAGCTACATTCCCACTCCCGAACGTGACACAGAAAAACCGTTCCTCATGCCCATAGAAGACGTATTCACCATCACCGGCCGCGGCACCGTAGTAACCGGCAGAGTAGAGAGAGGGACACTCAAAGTAGGAGACGAAGTAGAAATAGTAGGTCTTGCCCCCGAAAAGAAAAAGACCGTAGTCACCGGCGTAGAAATGTTCAGGAAACTACTGGATTCAGCAGTGGCGGGAGACAACATTGGAGCCCTGCTCCGCGGCATAGACAGAGACGAAGTGGAAAGAGGCATGGTCATATCCAAGCCCGGCAGCATCCATCCCCACACCCACTTCAAAGGGCAGGTATACGTCTTAAAGAAAGAAGAAGGCGGCAGGCACACACCCTTCTTCAACGGCTACAGGCCCCAGTTCTACTTCAGGACCACCGACGTCACCGGAGTCATCACCCTGCCTGAAGGCACCGAGATGGTAATGCCCGGAGACAACATAGTCATGGACATCCAGTTGATTTCACCCATAGCTATAGAGGAAGGCCTGAGGTTTGCCATCAGGGAAGGCGGCAGGACAGTAGGAGCCGGTGTTGTTACGGAGATTATCGATAAGTAAAAGGGCAAGAACGCATTTTGGAATGCAAGGAGGGAGATAAATGGCCCAGCAGAAGATAAGGATACGCCTGAAAGCCTTTGACCACGGAGTGCTTGATCAGTCGGCCCAGAAAATAGTGGAGACGGCAAAGCGGACCGGTGCAAAGGTATCGGGGCCTATACCTTTACCTACAGACAGAAGTGTTATAACCATACTGAGGGCTCCTCATAAATACAAGGATTCCAGGGAACAGTTTGAGTCCAGGACTCACAAGAGGCTCATAGACATAAAGGACCCCAATCAAAAGACCGTTGATGCCCTGATGAGATTGGATTTACCTGCAGGGGTTGACATAGAAATAAAGCTGTAGAAAGGCAAGGCACAGGAGGTGACAGCAATGATTTCAAAGGCCATACTGGCGAGAAAACTAGGCATGACCCAGATATTTAATGACAAGGGAGAAGCCTTACCGGTGACAGTAGTAGAGGCAGGGCCATGTCTGGTCGTTCAGAAAAAAACTGTGGAAAACGACGGATATAGCGCCCTGAAAGTCGGTTTTGGCGATGTCAAGGAAAAACGCTTGACAAAACCGGTATTGGGTCAATTCAAGAAAAATCAATTGAAACCGAAGAAATACCTTAGAGAGTTTAAAATACAGGATGCCGAAAAATTTAATGTAGGCGATGAAATAAAGGTAGATATATTCCAGCCCGGGGACAGAATAGATGTGGTGGGCATAACCAAAGGAAAAGGTTTCGCCGGCGGTGTAAAGCGCTGGAACTTCAACCGCGGCCCCATGGCCCACGGCTCCATGTACCACAGGCGTCCCGGTACAGGCGGCGCCACGGACCCCGCCAGGGTATTCAAGGGCAAAAGGATGCCGGGCCACCTGGGAACGGAGCGGGTAACCATTCAAAACCTTGAAGTTGTTAAGGTGGACCCTGATAGGAATCTGCTTTTAATAAAAGGTTCGGTACCGGGTCCAAAAAAATCTCTGCTCTTTATTAAGAACACTGTTAAAAGCGGAAAATAAAACCTTAGGAAAGGAGGAGCTCGATGCCTAAAGTAGCTTTGTACAATACAAAGGGAGAACAGGTGGGAGAAGTGGAACTTTCCGATGATGTCTTTGGAGTCGAAGTTCGGCCTGATGTAATGCACAGGGTAGTGGTGAATTACCTGGCAAATCAGAGACAGGGCACTTCTTCCACCCTGACCAGAGGAGAGGTGTCCGGAGGTGGCAGAAAGCCCTGGAGGCAGAAGGGCACCGGCAGGGCCAGGCACGGCAGCATCAGGTCGCCATTGTGGCGCAAGGGTGGAATTGTATTTGGACCCAAACCCCGTTCATATAGATTTACATTGCCTAAAAAACTCAAAAGGTATGCACTCAAGTCGGCCCTGAGCGCCAAAGTGGCCGATAATGAATTGATAATGCTTGACAGCCTCACCATGGATGCACCCAAGACCAAATCCATGGCGGAGATATTGAAAAATATTAAAGCTGATAAAAAAGCCCTCATTGTATTGCCGGGCAAGGATGAAAATGTGGAGAAATCTGCCCGCAACCTGCCGGGAGTAAAGACCACTTCCGTCAATACTCTTAACGTATATGACATACTGAACCATGACAATCTCATCATTACAAAAGAAGCGGCAGAGCGGGTGGAGGAGGTGTATGCAGGATGAGAGATCCGCATGACATCATTCTACGGCCGTGGATTACAGAGAAAACCATGGATATGAAACCGTATAAAAAGTATGCCTTTGTAGTGGATAAGTACTCAAACAAGACCGAAATAAAAAACGCGGTGGAATCTATTTTCGGCGTAAAAGTAGAAAAGGTCAACACCATAAATATGAGGGGCAAGAAGAAGCGAATGGGCGTCCATGAGGGCAAGAGGCCCGACTGGAAAAAAGCCATAGTCACATTGAAAAAAGACAGCAAGGTCATAGAGTTTTTTGAAGCGCTGTAGTTTTTATGCGAAGGAGGGAATCATGTGGCTATAAAAAAGTTTAAACCCACTACGCCGGGTCGAAGAGGCATGACCGTTTCAACCTTTGAAGAAATCACCAAAAAGGAGCCCGAGCGTTCACTGGTGGAAATAATGCAAAACACCGCCGGGCGCAACATGCAGGGCAGGATTACATCCCGGCACCGCGGCGGCGGTCACAAACGCAAGTACAGGATTATCGATTTCAAGAGGGATAAAGATGGCATTCCGGCCAAAGTGGTGGCCATCGAATATGACCCCAACCGTTCGGCAAACATTGCCCTGCTACAGTATAAAGATGGTGAAAAGAGATATATTCTGGCACCTTTAGGTCTTGCAGTGGGAGATGTGGTGGAATCCGGCGAAAATGCCGATATTAAACCGGGCAATGCCCTTCCCTTATCCCATACTCCCGTGGGCACCATGGTTCATAACGTGGAACTTACGCCGGGCAAAGGCGGTCAGTTGGTAAGGGCTGCCGGCGCTGCCGCCCAGCTTATGGCCAGGGAAGGTGGTTTTGCCACCTTGAGGCTGCCTTCCGGCGAGATGAGGATGGTCCACGAAGAGTGCAAGGCTACCATAGGCCAGGTAGGAAACCTGGACCATGAAAATATATCCATCGGAAAAGCGGGACGCTCACGCTGGATGAACAGGAGACCCCATGTCAGAGGCGTTGTTATGAACCCTATAGACCATCCCCATGGCGGTGGCGAAGGAAAATCCCCCATCGGACGCAAGAGTCCTGTTACACCCTGGGGTAAACCTACTCTGGGATATAAGACCAGGAAAAAGAAAAAGGCTTCCGACAAATACATCGTCAAGCGCCGCAAATAGCAGAAGGGAGGTAGGATAATGAGTCGCTCAACAAAAAAAGGCCCCTTCGTTGATGAAAAACTTTTTAAGAAGATAGTTGAGATGAATCAAAAGCGGGACAAAAAGGTAATAAAGACCTGGTCCAGGGATTCCACCATATTTCCCGAAATGGTAGGCCATACCATAGCAGTTCACGACGGCAGAAAGCATGTGCCCATATATATTACCGAAGATATGGTAGGACATAAGCTGGGAGAATTTGCCCCTACAAGGACATTTAAAGGCCACGGAGCCCATACGGAAAAATCCACTGCACTCAAGTAATAAAAGTCCGGGAAAAGGAGGTATACAAGTTGGAAGCAATGGCGCGGGCAAGATATGTAAGGATTGCACCCAGAAAGGTGAGAGTTGTAATGGACCTTATCCGGGGCAAGAAGCTTTCAGAAGCTCTTTCCATTTTAAAATTTACGCCCAAATCGGCGTCGAAAGTCCTGGAAAAGGTGCTGCTTTCGGCGGCTGCCAATGCGCAAAACAACCATGACATGGATAAGGATGCGCTCTATATATCGAAATGCTATGTTGATCAGGGACCGACACTGAAGCGCTTTATGCCCAGGGCGATGGGGCGCGCAGCCGGGATTCATAAAAAGACAAGTCATATAACGGTTATATTAAAAGAAAAGGAGGGATAAATTTTGGGTCAAAAGATACACCCTCATGGGCTGAGAGTGGGAATAATTAAAGACTGGGATTCCAGATGGTATTCCAGCAGGGATTTTGCCGAACTTCTGCTGGAGGATTTTAAGATAAGAGAGTATATAAAGAAAAAACTGTATTCCTCCGGCGTTTCAAGAATAGAGATTGAAAGGGCTGCCAATAGGGTAAAGGTCACCATCAACACTGCCAAACCCGGAATGGTTATAGGTAAGGGCGGCACCGGCGTGGAAGAACTGAAAAATGAACTTGAGAAAATGACGGGTAAACAGGTTTCCGTAAATGTGGTGGAGATAAAGAACCCGGATATCGATGCCCAGCTGATAGCCGAGAACATTGCATCACAGCTGGAGAAGCGTATTTCCTTCCGCCGGGCCATGAAACAGGCCATTTCCAGGGCTATGAAGACCGGAGCCAGAGGAATCAAAACCATGGTGAGTGGTCGCCTGGGTGGTGCCGAAATCGCACGGTCCGAAATGTATCACGAGGGGACTATTCCTCTGCAAACTCTTAGAGCGGATATCGACTACGGTTTTGCAGAGGCCTATACCACCTATGGACGCATAGGAGTTAAAGTGTGGGTTTACAAGGGCGAAGTCCTTCCTGTTAAAAAAGCGCAAAAAACGGAGGAAGGAGGAGAAGCAATCGATGTTAATGCCAAAGCGGGTGAAATATAGAAAACAGCAGCGCGGTGTAATGAAAGGCAAGGCGCATAAGGGAACGGAAATAACCTATGGAGAATACGGCCTTCAGGCTCAGGAAGCCGCATGGCTTACCAGCCAGCAAATAGAGGCTGCCAGGGTTGCCATGACCAGGTTCATTAAAAGGGGCGGAAAAGTTTGGATTAAGATATTTCCCGATAAACCCGTAACCAAGAAACCCGCTGAAACCCGTATGGGTAGCGGTAAGGGTTCTCCTGAACTGTGGGTGGCTGTGGTTAAACCCGGCCGTGTCCTGTTTGAACTAGGCGGAGTTCCCGAAGAGGTAGCAAAGGAGGCCATGACTCTGGCTTCACATAAGTTGCCTGTAAAGACAAAAATTGTAAAACGCGTGGAATTGGGCGGTGATGAGAATGAAGGTTAAACAGATAAGAGATCTCTCCGACGATGAGCTCATGCAGAAGATAAAGGACCTCAAGGGAGAACTTTTTAACCTCCGGTTTCAAGCGGCTACCGGCCAACTGGATAATCCCATGAGAATCCGCGAGGTCAGGAAGACCATAGCGCGCATAAAGACAGTTCTTACCGAAAGGCAGAATGAAAAGCAAAAAGCAAGATTTGCAAAGTGATAAGAAGGAGGGATTGATGTGGAAGGTCGAAACAATAGGAAAGTCCGCACCGGAGTTGTGGTCAGCGACAAAATGGATAAGACCATAGTCGTGGCCGTTGAAAACTTTATGAGACATCCCAAGTACGGAAAAACCATCAAGAGGACCAAGAAATTTAAGGCCCATGACGAAAACAATGAATGCAAGATCGGCGATACGGTTAAGATTATGGAAACAAGACCCCTGAGCCACGATAAACGGTGGAGGCTGGTGGAGATCGTAAAGAAAGCCCAGTAAGAAGGGAGGTTATTTGTATGATACAGGTTCAAACCAGGCTGAATGTGGCGGATAATACCGGAGCCAAGGAATTGATGTGCATACGTATCATGGGTGGTTCCAAGCGGAAGTTTGCCCATGTGGGGGATATAATTGTAGCTTCAGTTAAAAATGCGACACCCGACGGCGTTGTTAAAAAGGGAGATGTGGTAAAGGCTGTCGTGGTAAGGACTAAAAAGGGAGTTCCACGACCGGATGGTTCATATATAAAATTCGATGAAAATGCCGCCGTTATAATAAATGAGGATAAAAACCCAAAGGGAACGCGTATATTTGGACCCGTAGCCCGGGAGCTTAGAGAAAAAGACTTCATGAAGATCATATCCCTGGCGCCTGAAGTTTTGTAGAGGAGGTGGGTTTGTTGGCAAAGGTCCACGTGAAAAAGGGAGATATCGTCACTGTAATTTCTGGTAAAGACAAGGGCAAAAAGGGAAAGGTCATAAGAATATTCCCCAAAGAAGAAAAGGCCATCGTTGAAGGCATCAATATGGCCACAAAGCATAAAAAACCTTCGGCAAAGGTACCCCAGGGCGGGATAATACACCAGGAACTGCCCATATATACTTCGAAGCTGATGCCGGTATGCAGCAAGTGCCAGAGTGCCACACGAGTAGGCCACTCGGTGCTGGCTGATGGCACAAAGGTGCGGGTATGCAAAAAGTGCGGAGAGGTTCTGGATAAATAACCAGGAAGGGAGGTAGCCAAGTGTCCAGATTAAAGCAAAAATATGAAAATGAAGTAGTCCCGGCTTTAAAGAAGAAGTTTAATTATAAAAATATCATGGAAGTGCCAAAATTGGAGAAGGTTGTCATAAACATGGGCATAAGCGACGCCAGAGAAAATCCCAAGGCCATCGATGCAGCTGCAAATGATCTGGCGATCATAACGGGACAGAAGCCCATAATTACAAAAGCAAAAAAATCTATTGCGGCGTTTAAGCTGCGCAAAGGCATGCCCATCGGCGCAAAGGTGACCCTCAGGGCGGAAAAAATGTATGATTTTCTGGATAAACTTTTCAATGTGAATCTTCCAAGGGTGAGAGATTTTAAAGGGGTTTCGCCGGATGCCTTTGACGGCAGGGGAAATTACACATTGGGCATCAAGGAGCAGCTAATATTCCCCGAGATAGACTATGATAAGATCGACAGAGTTAGAGGAATGGATATCACCATCGTGACCACGGCAAAGACCGATGAAGAAGCCAGGGAGCTCTTGAAAAACCTGGGAATGCCCTTTGCGTCGTAAAAGGAAGGAGGGAAATGCGTGGCTAAAAAGTCGCTAATTGCGAAACAGAAGAGAACTCCCAAGTTTTCCACACGGAAATATAACAGATGCAAGATATGCGGCAGACCTCATGCTTACCTGAGAAAATATGGCGTATGCCGTATATGTTTTAGAGAGTTGGCCCATCTGGGGCAAATACCGGGAGTAAAAAAAGCCAGCTGGTAAGGAATATAGTATATTGAAGGGAGGTAGCTTCATTGGCTATGACGGATGTTATTGCAGATATGCTGACTCGTATAAGAAATGCCAACGATGCAGGTCATCCAACTGTGGAGATTCCCTGCTCTAAACTAAAAAAAGCCATTGCCCAGACCCTCAAGGACGAAGGTTACATTCAGGATTTTGAGATCATCGATGATGCAAAGCAGGGGATAATAAAGATTTATCTGAAATATGGCCCCAATAAGAAGAAGGTCATAACAGGCATCAAGAGGATTTCCAAACCCGGTTTGAGAATATACGCCAGAAAGGACAATATCCCAAAGGTTATGGGAGGTCTGGGAACTGTAATTCTCTCTACATCCAGGGGTATTATGACAGATAAACAGGCAAGAAAAGAACAGGTGGGCGGAGAGGTAATCTGCTACGTATGGTAGACAATAAAGGAGGTGCAGCAAATGTCCAGGATCGGTAAACTGCCGGTTAAAATTCCCCAGGGGGTGGAAGTAAAGGTCCAGGGGAACACCGTAACGATAAAAGGTCCCAAAGGCAGCATCAGTCGTGAATTTCACAGGGATTTAAAAATAAAACACGAGGATTCTCAAATAATTGTAGAGAGACCTTCAGATGACAATATGCACAAGGCTTTACACGGCCTGACCCGCACCTTGATAAACAATATGGTAGACGGCGTTACGACCGGATACGAAAAAAAGCTTTCTCTTGAAGGCGTGGGCTACAGGGCGGCAAAACAGGGGAATAAGCTTGTGCTGACCGTGGGATATTCCCATCCGGTGGAAATAGAGCCGCCAAAGGGCATAGAATTTGAAGTGCCCGCTCCCAACAAGATTTCGGTTAAAGGTGTCGACAAGGAACTGGTAGGCCAGATAGCGGCAAATATAAGAAAAGTAAGAGAGCCCGAACCTTATAAGGGGAAGGGCATCAGATATGAGAACGAAGTAGTAAGACGCAAGGTAGGTAAGACCGGAGCTAAATAAGGCAAAGGGAGGGATAACAAGATGCTAAACAAGGAATCCCGTGAGGTTTCCCGGGGAAGAAGGCATGCAAGGGTCCGCAAGAAAGTCTTCGGAACCCAGGAAAGACCCAGATTGAATGTATTCAAGAGTTTGAAGCACCTTTATGCGCAGATTATCAATGATGAAAATGGTACCACTCTGGTGGCCGCTTCCACCCAGGACCCGGCCATAAGGGACAGTGTGACGGGATGTAACATTGAATCTGCTAAAAAGGTTGGCGAACTCATTGCAAAAAAAGCTATAGAAAAGGGCATCAAACAGGTAGCCTTTGATAGAGGCGGATACATGTATCACGGCAGAATCAAAGCTCTGGCGGATGCTGCCCGGGAAGCAGGGCTAGAATTTTAGAAGGGAGGCGAAGCTATTGCAGCGCAAAAGCGTGGAAGAACAGGAATTTGAAGAAAAAGTTGTTTCCATAAACAGGGTGGCCAAGGTTGTTAAGGGCGGAAAGAATTTCAGGTTTGCCGTGCTCGTGGTGGTAGGCAATAAAAATGGCAAGGTGGGCGTAGGAACGGGAAAGGCTCAGGAAATTCCCGAAGCTATACGCAAGGGTATCGAGGATGCAAAGAAGAACCTTATTGAGGTTCCCCTGGTGAACGGAACGGTTCCTCATGAAAGCCTGGGTGTTTTCGGAGCCGGAAAGGTGCTCATCAAGCCGGCTGTGGAAGGAACCGGCGTTATAGCAGGCGGTCCTGTCAGAGCCGTCATGGAACTGGCCGGAGTTAAAAATGTGGTGAGCAAATCTCTTGGGTCCGCCAATTCCAGAAACATGATCAATGCCACCATGGAAGCCCTGAAACAAATGAAAAAAGTTGAAGAAGTGGCCAAACTCAGAGATAAGACTGTTGAAGAGCTGTTGGGATAATTTACTCAAAAAGAGGAGGTGCAACCGATGAGATTACATGAGCTATTTCCCGCTGAAGGTTCCACCAAAAAAGTAAAGAGAGTAGGCCGAGGGATAGGCTCGGGCCATGGCAAGACTTCCACCCGGGGGCATAAAGGCCAAAATGCCCGCTCCGGTGGTGGAGTAAGGCCCGGCTTTGAAGGCGGCCAGATGCCGTTGTACAGACGTCTACCCAAGCGGGGTTTTACGAATATATTCAAAAAGGAATTTGCCCTCGTCAATGTCGAGGATTTAAATTCCTTTGAAGAAAATACCAGGATAACTCCTGAGCTTTTGATCAAGAGCGGCATCTTGAAAAAAATAAAAGATGGAGTTAAGGTCCTGGGCAATGGAGAACTAAAAGTGAAAGTCGATGTGGAAGCCCATGCATTTTCAAAGTCGGCAAAAGAGAAAATCGAGGCTGCCGGTGGAAAGGCAGAGGTGATATAATATGCTCGAGGCTTTGAGAAATGCATGGAAAATACCAGACCTCAGAAAGAGGATCCAGTTTACGGTGCTTATGCTGATAATATTCAGGGTTGGTGCCTTTGTTCCGGTGCCGGGTATGAACCCCGATGCGGTTAAAGCTATGATAGAAAAAGGCGCACTGCTGGGCTTCTTTGATATCATCTCTGGCGGTGCGTTCAAACAGTTTTCAGTTTTTGCCATGAGCATAACCCCATACATTAACTCTTCGATTATAGTTCAACTGTTGACCATAGTGATTCCCAAATGGGAAGAAATGGCAAAAGAAGGGGAAGCCGGCAGAAAGGTGCTGGCCCAGTATACACGCTATGGCACGGTCATACTGGCTCTGATTCAGGGCATAGGGCTTTCCATAGGATTTCGGACTGCCATGAAGCATCCCGGATTCCTGGGCAGTGCCCTTGTGGTAATAAGCCTTACGGCAGGCACGGCATTTTTGATGTGGCTGGGTGAACAGATAACCGATAAGGGCATCGGCAACGGAATATCCCTGTTAATTTTTGCCGGTATCGTTTCAAGATTGCCCAGCGGTGCATACCAGCTTTACACACTGCTGAAAGTTGGGACCACCAACATCTTTACGGTAATAGTATTTGCCATATTCGCCCTGGCGGTTATCGTAGGCGTTATTGCGGTGCAGCAGGCTGAGCGCCGGGTGCCGGTGCAATATGCTAAAAGGGTAGTGGGAAGGAGAGTTTACGGCGGACAATCCACCCATATACCTATTAAAGTAAATGCTGCAGGTGTTATCCCGGTAATTTTTGCGTTGTCTATTCTGCTTTTCCCCAGCACTGTGGCAGGATTTTTCCCCAACAGCAAAATAGCACTGAGCATAGCCAATTTCATTAAACCTGGCGGATGGTTGTATGCAAGTTTGTATGCCCTGCTTATCATCTTCTTTACGTATTTTTATACGGCTGTCACGTTCAATCCCGTTGAAGTTGCGGATAACATGAAAAAATACGGAGGTTTCATACCCGGTATGAGACCCGGAAGACCCACAGCCGAATATCTGAACAGAATAATGACCAGAATAACTCTGGTAGGAGCCATTTTCCTGGCAATCATAGCGGTGCTTCCCTATCTTATTACCGGCGTAACTTCTCTGAATATATATTTCGGAGGCACGGCACTTCTCATTGTCGTTGGCGTCGCTCTGGAAACCATGAAGATGATAGAAGCACAGATGTTGATGAGACATTATCAGGGTTTTCTTAAATAGGGGTGATAAAAGGTGCGGATCATTATGCTTGGGCCTCCGGGAGCCGGAAAGGGAACCCAGGCAAAGAAGCTCTCGGAAGAATTCAATATTCTTCAGGTATCCACAGGAGATATTTTTAGAAAGGCTGTTCAGGAGAATACACCCATGGGGATGAGAGCGAAAGAATATATGAGTAAAGGCCTGCTGGTGCCGGATGAAATAGTCGTGGGTATTGTAGAAGAAAGATTAAAGCAGCCCGATCTGGCCGAAGGATTTATATTGGACGGATTCCCCAGGACCATCTCCCAGGCCGAGAGCCTTGAGCAAATCCTGCATAAAAACGGCATGAGCCTAAATGCAGTTATTAACATTCAGGTGTCCCGGGATGGGCTCATAGAAAGATTTACCGGGCGAAGGGTTTGCAAATCCTGCGGAGCTTCTTACCATATTAAGTATAATCCCCCAAAAACACCCGGAATCTGCGATATTTGCGGAAAAGAGCTTGTGATAAGGCCTGATGACGAACTGGAGACGGTAAAAAAGCGCCTGAAAGAATATGAACAAAAAACAACTCCTCTAATCGAGTTTTACCGTAAGCGCCATTTGTTGATAAACATCGATGGTGAAAAACCCATTGATGAGGTTTACCGGGATATCGTAGACAGTTTAAGAGGCGAAGAAAAATGATCATATTGAAGTCCCAGCGGGAAATAGAAATAATGAAAAAGGCCGGGAGAATAGTGGCGCTAACTCTTGAAAAGATCAAGCAGGCTTTGAAGCCCGGAATTACAACGGGAGAGCTTGACCAGATTGCAGAGGAGTTTATCCTCAGTCAGGGAGCATATCCCACCTTCAAAGGCTATCGGGGATTCCCGGCAGCCATATGTACTTCTATAAATGAAGAGGTAGTACATGGAATTCCTGGATTAAGAACCCTAAAAGATGGTGATATTATTAGTATAGATGTAGGAGCATCCATCGAGGGGTATAACGGAGATGCGGCCAGGACTTTCGCAGTGGGGAATGTCGCAAAAGAGGCCATGAACCTGATAGAGGCTACCCGGGCGAGCTTTTTTCAGGGCTTAGCCTTCGCAAAACAGGGCTTCAGGCTGTCGGATATCTCTCATGCCATACAGACCTATGTAGAAGGAAGGGGATATTCCGTTGTCAGGGATTATGTGGGGCACGGCATAGGCCGGAAAATGCATGAAGACCCCCAGATACCCAACTACGGCTTGCCCCACAGGGGGCCCAGGCTGAAACGGGGAATGACCCTGGCTATTGAGCCCATGGTCAATGCCGGAGGATATGAAGTTTATACCCTGGAAAACCGCTGGACGGTTGTAACAAAGGATGGCAGTTTATCAGCCCATTATGAAAATACTATTGCAATCACGGATTCGGAGCCCGAGATACTGACTTTGTTTTAGGTAGGTGTTTTTATGCGAGAGCTTTCCCTGGGGCAGCTGGTCTTATCCTGCGCCGGCCGCGACAGCGGGCGTTTCATGATTGTAGTCAAGATATTGGACTCCAATTATGTTTACGTAGCTGATGGCACCTTGAGAAAAGTGGATAACCCAAAGAAAAAGAAAATCAAACACCTCAAGGTGCTAAACAAAAAATCCGATTATATCGCTGAAAAGCTCCAAAACAAGAGGAAAATCTACAATGATGAAATAAAAAGGGCCCTGGAAGAACTGGTCGATGTGAATATGGATGAAACATCCAGCCAGATTTAAGGAGGCGTGTGCGACCTTATGTCCAAGCAAGATGTGATCGAGGTTGAAGGAACCGTGTTGGAACCTCTTCCCAACGCAATGTTTCGGGTGGAATTGAAAAACGGTCATAAGATTCTGGCCCATGTATCCGGAAAGATCAGGATGAATTATATCCGGATTCTGCCCGGAGACAGGGTAACCGTGGAATTATCTCCTTATGATCTGACCCGAGGCCGCATCAAATACCGCTTCAAATAGATTATCGCGAGAAGGAGGAAATCCCATGAAGGTAAGACCCTCGGTGAAGAAAATATGCGAAAAGTGTAAGATAATAAAGCGTAAAGGCAGGGTTATGGTCATCTGTGAAAATCCAAAGCATAAGCAAAAACAGGGCTAAGTAGAAGGAGGTGTGAATAATGGCGAGAATTGCCGGTGTAGATCTTCCAAGAGAAAAGCGTGTGGAGGTTGCCCTCACATATATCTACGGTATAGGCCTCAGCAGGTCTCGTGAGATCTTAAAGGAAACCGGTGTGGACCCCGACACTAGAGTAAAGGACCTGGCTGAAAGGGAAATTACAAGATTGCGTGAAACAATCGAAAAGAACTATAAGGTCGAAGGTGATTTGCGCAGGGAAGTCGCTATGAATATCAAGCGGCTGGTAGAAATAGGTTGCTACAGGGGAATACGTCACCGCAAGGGACTACCCGTGCGCGGGCAGAGGACCCGCACCAATGCAAGAACCAGAAAGGGTCCCGCCAAGACCGTAGGCGTAAGGCACAGCAAATAATATTTGGAGGTGATCAAATTGGCTAAAGCTGTTAAGAAACGTAAAGATAAAAGGCGCGTGGAAAAAGGTGCAGCTCATATACATTCTACTTTCAACAACACCATAGTTACCATCACCGACGAGGCAGGCAGACCTCTGACCTGGGCCAGTGCGGGGACTGTAGGATTCAAAGGCTCCAGAAAGGGAACGCCTTTTGCTGCTCAAATGGCAGCTGAAGCTGCAGCCAAGCAGGCTCTGGACTATGGTTTGAGGTCGGTAGAAGTTTTTGTTAAGGGTCCCGGAGGCGGTAGGGAAGCTGCTATAAGGTCCCTTCAAGCGGCTGGTCTGGAAGTTAATATGATTAAAGATGTAACACCCATTCCTCATAATGGATGCAGACCGCCCAAGAGAAGACGTGTATAAAATACAGGAGGTGTAGAAGTAAATGGCGAGATACAAAGATGCCGTATGCAGACTGTGCCGCCGTGAAGGTATGAAGCTATACCTTAAGGGGGACCGCTGCTATTCTCCCAAATGCGCCATTGACAGAAGGGGTTATGCTCCCGGCCAGCATGGGCAGATGAGGCGCAAGCTGTCGGAATATGGTGTGCAGCTCAGGGAAAAACAGAAGGCAAGAAGAATATATGGAGTTCTGGAAAGGCAGTTTAAAAATTACTTTGACAGGGCAGTAAGCCAGAAAGGTGTTACCGGTGAAAATCTTTTAAGGCTTCTCGAGACCCGCCTTGACAATGTGGTTTACAGGATGGGATTTGCTTCATCCAGGCCGCAGGCAAGGCAGCTCGTTAGATACGGCCATGTGGAGGTAAACGGCCGGAGGGTTACAATTCCTTCTTACCAGGTCAGAGAAAAAGATATAGTTTCAATCAGGGAAAAAAGCAGAAGTCTTCCATTTTTCAAGGAAATATCCGAAGCAGGAGCATCCAAAGTCGTTCCCGGCTGGCTGTCGGTAAACTTTGAGACCCTGACGGGGGAAGTTGTCAGCCTGCCCAAGCGTGAGGACATTGATGTTCCGATTCAAGAACATCTCATAGTAGAGCTCTACTCCAAGTAATTAACCCTCATCTAAAATCTTTAATTTAAGGAGGGTAACACATTAGATGATGGAAATTGAAAAGCCGAGGATTGAGTTGGTAGAGGTAAGCGCGGATGATACTTACGGCAAGGTAGTATTGGAACCGCTGGAGAGAGGCTACGGCACAACCCTTGGCAACTCCATGCGTCGTGTACTTTTATCATCATTACCTGGAGCCGCTGTCACTTCTATCAAGATCGAAGGGGTGCAGCATGAGTTTTCGACAATTCCGGGGGTTACGGAAGACACCACGGAGATCATTATGAATATCAAGGGCCTGGCCATATTGATGCACAGCGATGAACCCAAGCTATTGAGGATTGAAGCCAGCGGCGAATGTGAAGTAAAAGCCGGAGACATCATTACCGATGCCGACGTGGAAATCATTAATCCTGACCACCATATCGCTACACTGGATAAAGACGGAAGGCTTTTCATGGAACTTACCCTTGAAAAAGGCAAGGGCTATGTAACTGCGGACAGGAATAAAAAACCAAATCAACCCATAGGGGTTATAGCTGTCGACTCCATATTCACCCCCGTACAGAAGGTGAATTTTTCAGTGGAGCATACAAGGGTGGGGCAGAGGACCGACTATGACAAGCTGACCCTGGAAGTATGGACCAATGGTACCATAAAACCCGATGAAGCTGTGAGCGCTGCGGCGAAGATCCTCATTGAGCACTTTAACCTGTTCGTGGGCCTGACCAGCAAGGTAAAAAGTCCGGAAATTCCTGTGGAAAAGGAAAAGGATGATAGGGAAAAGATACTGGAAATGCCCATAGAGGAGCTGGACCTATCGGTCAGGTCTTACAACTGCCTCAAGAGGGCGGGGATAAATACCATCCAGGAACTCATACAGAGGACATCGGAAGATATGATGAAAGTAAGAAATCTTGGCAGAAAGTCTCTGGAGGAAGTGGAAGAAAAACTGGCTGCATTTGGTTTGGCGCTAAAACAATCGGAGGACAGTTAAGGAGGTCAAGAAGATGAGGAAATTGGGCAGATCAACCGGACACCGCAAAATGATGCTCAAGAATCTGGTGACATCATTATTAAAACATGGGAGAATAATCACTACCGAGACCCGGGCCAAGGAAGTTCGCCGAATTGCCGAAAAGATGATTACACTGGCAAAAAGGCACGACCTGGCATCAAGAAGGATGGTGCTGGCAGAGGTTTTGGATGAAACCACCGTAAAAAATCTTTTCGACAAAGTTGCTCCCAAGTATCAGGAGAAAAACGGCGGGTATATCCGAATTGTAAAAATCGGTCCCCGCAGGGGAGATTCTTCACCCATGGTAGTAATGGAGCTTGTATAGATGTTAGGGGACACACCTTCTTTTAGCAGAGGTCGGTGTTCAGAGGTCAGATTAAGTTGGATTTGCCGAAAAGGCAAATCCCTCAATTCCGACATCCGACTTCTGACATCTGGCTTCCGATATAGGGGGAGGCGGAGGAATGTCCCCAATATAATCAGGCATAACTTGTAAAGGGGGCGGCATCATTGACCGCCGAAATCATCGCCCAGGGCGTATATTATCAATATACTCAGGGCAGTGACCTGGCTCTGAAAAATATAAATTTGACAATCAATAAAGGGGAATTTGTAGCCATCATCGGTCCTAACGGCTCGGGAAAATCTACTCTTGCCAAACTTTTTAATGGTATTTTCATACCCACAAAAGGGGAAATATATGTAGATGGATTAAATACCGCGAACAAAGATGATATCTGGAAGGTAAGGCAGAAAGCGGGAATGGTCTTTCAGAACCCGGACAACCAGATCGTGGCTACCGTGGTGGAAGAAGATGTGGCCTTTGGCCCGGAAAACCTCGGAATACCGCCGGAAGAGATCAGAAAGCGCGTAAAGCAGGCACTTGAAGCCGTTGAGTTATCCGAGTTTGCCCGTAAGGCCCCCCATCTGTTGTCTGGGGGGCAGAAACAGCGGGTTGCCATTGCAGGGATCCTGGCCATGAAGCCCCAGTGTATAATTCTGGATGAACCCACCGCCATGCTGGATCCCGTGGGGAGAAAAGAGGTAATAACGACGGTTAAGAAGCTCAACAAAGAAGAGGGCAAGACCATCGTGCTCATAACCCATTTCATGGATGAGGCAGTCCAGGCGGACAGGGTTATAGCCATGGAAAAGGGGCAGATTGTGCTGGAGGGAACTCCGAGCCAGGTGTTTTCCAGAGTAGACAGATTAAAAAGCATAGGCCTGGATGTTCCGCAGGTAACCGAACTGGCTCATCAGCTAAAGAATGCAGGTATAAAAATAAGGCCTGATATTCTGACATTAGAGGAAATGGTGGACTGCCTATGTCAATTGTTGTAAGAAACCTTACACATGTATATATGCCGGGAACTCCCTTTGAATCCGTGGCCCTGAAAGATGTAAACTGGGAAATTGCGGATGGAGAATTCTGGGGACTTATAGGCCATACAGGCTCGGGAAAATCCACCCTCATACAGCATCTAAATGGTCTTTTAAAACCCACATCCGGGGAGATCATAGTGGATGGCGTAAATCTCCACAGTAAAGGTGTGAACATAAAGAATATCAGGCAGAAGGTAGGTCTGGTATTTCAATACCCGGAACACCAATTATTTGAGGAAACCGTGGAAAAAGATGTGGCCTTTGGACCCAGGAACATGAACCTCTCGGAAGAACAGGTAGAAAAAAGAGTAAGGGAAGCCCTGGAACTGGTAGGTTTAAATTATGGAGAGGTAAAAGACAAATCTCCTTTCGAGCTCAGCGGCGGTCAGATGAGAAGGGTGGCTATAGCCGGAGTTTTGGCCATGAACCCCGAAGTGCTTATTCTCGATGAGCCCACCGCAGGCCTGGACCCCAGGGGGCGCGATGAGATTCTGGATGAAATAGTGACCTTAAGAAAAAAACGAAATATAACCGTTATCCTTGTTTCCCACAGCATGGAAGACATAGCCAAACTGGTGGATAAGATTGCGGTGATGCACCGGGGCAAAATGATAAAATCGGGTCCTCCCCGGGAAATTTTCGGAGACTACAGGGGACTTACCGCCATGGGGCTGGGTATACCTCAGATTACTGAACTTATGCTGAGATTGAGGGAAAAAGGCAAGGCCGTCGCGGGGGATATTTTAACGGTGGAAGAAGCCGGGGTCGAGATTTTGAAGGCCATAAGGAGGAAGGGCAGTGCGTGAGATAACCATAGGTCAGTATATACCGGGGAATTCCATAGTGCATCGCCTGGACCCCAGGACAAAAATCATAATAACCCTGGTTTATATGATTCTGCTGTTCATTTTAAACAATTTTGAGGGTTATCTATTCCCCATAGTCTTCATACTGCTGGCATCGGTGCTTTCGGGAATATCCCTGCGATACATGGTTAAAGGCTTGAGGCCTCTCATAGTGATAATAGTATTAACCTTTATTTTAAATGTATTCATGATCAAGGGAACCGTACTTTATCAGATAGGTCCCTTTGATGTGACGTACGAGGGTCTGTACCAGGGGTCCTTTATGGCTATAAGGCTGGTGCTGCTCATTGTTGGTACATCGCTGCTGACACTGACCACATCCCCTATAGCGTTGACCGATGGTATTGAAAAGTTGCTTTCGCCTGCCAAAAAGATTGGAGTTCCTGCTCATGAACTGGCCATGATGATGACCATAGCATTGAGGTTTATTCCCACACTTTTGGAGGAAACCGACAAGATCATGAAGGCCCAGATGGCTCGGGGAGCAGACTTCGAAAGCGGAAACATAATAAGGCGGGCAAAAAACATGGTGCCGCTGCTGGTGCCGCTGTTCATCAGTGCCTTCAGGAGGGCCGACGACCTGGCCATGGCCATGGAAGCCCGGTGCTACCGGGGAGGGGAAAACAGGACCCGCATGAAAGAACTGAGAATGTCCAGGCTTGATTTTATAACATATATAGTTTTTTTGATTATTGTTCTGGGTGGAATAGCCAGCCGCTTTATATGGTAGGTGGAGGCTTATGAATGTAAAGATACTTCTGGAATATGACGGTACCAATTACCACGGCTGGCAGAGGCAGAAAAACGCCAGGTCCATCCAGGAAGTGCTGGAAGAAGCCATAAGTGCCATAACGGGAGAAAAAATCAGGGTCACCGGAGCGGGTAGAACCGATGCCGGAGTGCATGCCGCCGGGCAGGTGGCCAATTTCAAGACCAATACCCGCATACCGGTGGAAAAACTGCCCTATGCCATAAACAGCAGGCTTCCGGATGATATAGTGGTCAAAGAAGCCCGGATGGTACCAGAAGAATTTCATGCAAGACTTTCAGCAAAGGCCAAGGTCTACAGCTACACCATTTATAACGCTCCCTTTCCGTCGCCGCTTTTGCGTAATTACACTTACTTTTTTCCACTACCCCTGGACATGGGCGCCATGAAAGAAGCGGCGAGCCAATTTGTGGGATTGCATGATTTTTCGGCTTTCAGGGCGTCAGGGAGTCCCGTGAAGTCTTCGGTGAGGCAGATTAACCGCCTTGAGATTAACCGCTGTCAGGACCTTATAAAAATTGAAATTGAAGCCAATGGTTTTTTATACAACATGGTAAGGATCATAGCCGGGACACTGCTGGATGCAGGACTCCACAAGATCAACCCCGGGGAAGTGGCATCAATCATCAGGTCCGGCGACAGAGATAGAGCGGGAAAGACCCTTCCACCGCAGGGGTTATGCCTTTTGAAAGTGGTATATTAACGGCTTGACACAAAATTTAACGTATAATAAAATAATTCTATGGTTTCACGAGGAGGGAAAAAGATGAGCACGTTCATGGCAAAAAAGGAAGAAGTTAAAAGAGACTGGTTCGTAATAGACGCCACGGACAAACCTCTGGGGAGGTTGGCGGCTAAGGTGGCCATGATTTTGAGGGGAAAACATAAACCCACATATACTCCCCATGTTGATACAGGCGACCACGTGATAATAGTGAATGCAGATAAAGTGGTGCTTACGGGAAAAAAGCTGGATAAAAAGCTGTATATCCGCCATTCCATGTATCCCGGCGGCATCAAGACCGAAACTTACCGGAGTTTCCTGAAAAGGAGTCCTGAAAAGGCCGTATACAAGGCCATCTGGGGCATGCTTCCGCACAACTCCCTGGGCCGCAGAATGATTAAAAAATTGAGGATTTACAGAGGTCAGGAACATCCTCACGAAGCACAGCAGCCGAAGTCATTATCCGTTGATATTTAACAGGAAGGAGGAGAGCAATGAAACAGGCAGTTCTTGCTACGGGAAGAAGGAAGACATCCGTCGCCAAGGTATGGGTTACACCGGGTAGCGGTAAAATAATTGTGAACAGAAGGCCCCTGGATGAATACTTTGGGCTTGAGACCCTGAAGGTGGATGTAAAAAAGCCGCTGGAAGTGACCAATACAGCAGGCAGGTTCGATGTGATCGCCAGCGTGAAAGGCGGCGGATTCACCGGCCAGGCCGGAGCCGTGCGGCATGGTATCGCCAGAGCGCTTTTAAAGATCGATGAAGAATTTAGACCCGTGCTCAAAAAAGAAGGATTTTTGACAAGAGACCCGAGAATGAAGGAACGCAAGAAATACGGCCTCAAGAAGGCCCGCCGCGCTCCGCAGTTCTCCAAGAGGTAAAAGAAGGACAGAGTCCTTCTTTTTTTTTTGATCGGCCAACTGAATGCTTCCTGCGTGGTTGGCATCGGAATAGAAAAAGAAGCGGTTGATTAAATAAAAAGAAATGATACAATAAAAAAGAAGGACTTGATGATATATGAAAAAAATTCTTGAACTTTAATTGACACATTATTTTAACACTGTCAGGATAAGGATATAATAAGGATTGAAAAATAAGTCGAGATATATTAATATATTCATATAGATAAATATAAGACAGGAAATGGAGGAATATTTGTGAAAGATGTTGCTATAATCGGTGCCGGGCCGGCAGGGCTTTCGGCGGGGATCTATGCTGCCAGGGCGAAACTATCCACCGTCATAGTGGAGAAGATGTATCCGGGAGGGCAGGCGGCCATCACCGACCGTATCGAAAACTATCCCGGTTTTAATGAGGGCATCGGCGGTTCCGAGCTCACCGACAACATGAAGGCCCAGGCGGAAAAATTCGGGGCGGAGCTTTTAAATGGCGATGTAATAGGTATAAAAAAAGAGAACGAAAAATTTATCATCCAGCTAACAGGAGAGACTCTAGAGGCAAAAACCGTCATCCTGGCCATGGGAGCCGAATCCAGGAAGCTGGGAGTTAAAGGCGAAAAGGAATACACCGGCCGTGGTGTATCATACTGTGCCACCTGTGATGGGGCCTTTTACACCGACAAGCCCATCATGATGGTGGGTGGCGGGGATACGGCCATTGAAGAAGCCCTATACCTCACAAGATTTGCCGAAAGCATCAAGGTGGTGCACCGCAGGGATCAGCTGCGAGCCACAAAGATACTGCAGGAACGGGCCTTTAAAAACGAAAAAATTAAATTCATCTGGAATTCTGTAGTGGATGAAATAAAGGGTCAGGACATGGTGGAAGAAGTAATAGTAAAAAACGTGAAGACCGGTGAAAAAACCTCGGTCTTAGTAAACGGGGTTTTCGTAGCCATCGGCCTTGTTCCCAATACATCTTTTGTAAAAGACCTGGTAAAATTAAATGAGCAGGGTTATATAATAACCGATGAAAATATGGGGACCGGTGTCCCGGGCCTTTATGCGGCAGGAGATGTCAGGCAAAAATCCCTGCGTCAGGTGGTC